>JBGAUK010000100.1:0-12028 GCA_044228695.1 Chromatiaceae bacterium
GTTCCAGGTGAATCACGGCGCCGGACATGTCGAAGCTGGCGGGAAATTCCTTGGCCGTGACCAGCTTCAGGGTACTCCCCGCGGTCGCGGACCGGGGCTTTTGGCGCTGCAGATTGAAGACGTGGGACAGCTCCAGCGGCCCGGTCTTGGGGTCAAGGGCGCGGGTGGCCGCCAAGGGACCCGGGGCGGGCGGGTGGCGGGAGATATAGACCTGTTTGGTGGGGAACTGCCGGAGTTGCTCGGGCGTAAGGCCGAGATTGGCGGCGACCCAGGCGCTAGGGGTATGGGACACCCAGTCGGTGATACTGAAGGTCGCCCCCTCGGAGAAGGTACCGTCATTGAACACCAGCAGGAAGGTGGCGGTGCCGGGGCCCAGGCCCTCGATGCTGTGACCCCAGCCCCGCGGGAAATACCAGAGCTCGCCCGCCGACACGTCGGCAATCTCGGCCTTGCCCTCGGGGCTCGTGAGGGTGATGCGGGTGTTGCCCTCGGAGGGCCAGTTACGTTAGAGTCGGGTCAGGATCGCTAACTGGCTTACTCGATCTGGCCATGTTCGCGGGCTTGCGGGTGCTGGCTCCACGGCACCCGGTCCCCGCGCTCCCTTTTCAATACCCCAGCCTGTCGATATCCCAGAGCAATCCGCGCTTTCGGCACGCCTCAACCCTTCGCGAATCGACGCCCTTTAACCTACGCCACCCCGAGGGGACTAAAAATGAGGTTCGTCACGCATACACTTTTTCTCTGGCTGATGAAGATGGCTTTGGTTCTCGCCCTGGCGACCCTGGTTTCCTGTGCCGACTCAGGGTCACCGGAGGGGGATAGTCCCGTGATCGGGCTCAC
This sequence comes from Chromatiaceae bacterium, assembly GCA_044228695.1. Classification (GTDB taxonomy): domain Bacteria; phylum Pseudomonadota; class Gammaproteobacteria; order Chromatiales; family Chromatiaceae; genus M0108. Next base: position 841 of record JBGAUK010000100.1, read on the forward strand.
TGTGGGGACGGTCGACGACGGCTGGCAGGCTACCCTGGATTTATCGGAAAAATGCGATGAGTTGCGCGTGACGCTGAATGGACAGTCCGTCAGCCACCTTTTCAAGACCTATATCGTCGGTCCCCAGCAGGTGCGCCTCGCCCCGGACGATGGTCTGGGCTATGGCCAGAACAGCCTCAAGGTCCTCGCGATTAATAAGCACGGGGCCTATCCCGCGCGGCAGGACTTCCAGGTGCCGCGCTCGCAGCCACTGGCCTCCGCCGGGCCGGATACGCCAACGCGGACCCACACACGTGTCGAACTGGACAGCAAGGCAACACTGGGGTTGTCCGCGAACCAGGAGTTCGCCTGGCGGATGGTCCGCGCCCCAGCCGGCTCTCGGGCGGCACTGCTGGAGGAGAACGCGCCGCGCTCATCCTTCACCCCCGATATCAACGGCACCTACGAGATCGAACTCACCGTGCGAGACGCCCATACCGGCGCGGTTGGGCGTGACCTGCTGTCGTCCCCGGCCCGGCCCAATTACCCGCCGATCGGTGTCGGGATCGATACCATAGCCCCCTATAACGGTGGCTATGCGATGGTCATCGGCACCAACTGCACGCCCGAAGTCGAGGGCTGTACGCCCAATGGCGCGACTGGCCAACCCCCGCTCTTCCCTTACAATATCTACCCTTACAATACCGCCTATCCCGTCCAACTGCTCATTCTCGCGCGCGAGACGCTCGAACCCTTATGGATATCGTCGTACGCGGGCAATAGCGGTGACGCAGCCAACGTGGTCACGGCAATACAAAACACCACGGAAACCCAGACGAAGGGGGGATTTTACAATCCGATTGTCATCCTCTCGACTCTAGGGGTTGAAGGGGTTGGGCTCATCGCTGGCGAGTTCGCGACGACGACGTTGAACTCAATCATCGCCCCTACAAATTATACCGAGGCGAACCAGGCGAACGGAGGATCATGGTTGGGCTTGTCGTTGGGAGTACCCGGGTGGAGTGCCATCGGCGTAGAGATTCCAAGCGATACGACGGGTCCGGCGGGCTACTTGTCGGCCAATCCCGAATGGCCAGCAGGCAATCAGACGGGCTATCTGCAGTACGACAGCGCAAAAGGCAGATACAACTTCGTACCGGGCCAGTATGCGTCCTTTAACACGGCCGCCGCCGCGCCCACCACGACCAACACCATGGCTATCAATGGCACCTCCTACGTGTCCGAGTCCTTGGGTGATTGCGCGGGGGGGTTCCAATTGGTGGTTTTGGAGGCATCGATCCTGGCGGCACCCTCTGGGGGCATTCTCCCGGCCAACCAAACTTTCCTGACCAATTGCGGCACCGATACCAACGATTGCGGCACCGATACTAATGATGGCTGTGCCATCACCCAACTGGCCGACGCTCTCAATAACGTCGCTGATCAACCCTTGCTGGTATTCCTGCAAAGCATCGGCAACCCAATCTCCGCCAGCGTGACGATGCAGCACCTTGCGGCCAGCACGATCTCGCCCGCGCTGGAGGTCCTCGGGGGCATTGGCGACGCCTTCAACAAGTCCATCCAGGCAGTAGCAACCCCGGGCTATGCCCTCGTCGGCGGCGGCTTCCTGCTCGCCGACCGGCCAGCGACCGCCCAATGGGCCTACGGCCTGGAGGCCTCCGGTGCCGCACCGGGCGGGGCCGCCGGGCAAACCGTCTTCCTGGAAGGTCTGTTGCAACGGAATCAGCTCTGGCGGTATGCGCCGGCGGCAGGCGCCTCCTGGCTCACCCAGGCAAGCGCCCTCCCCTTACTGGTGTACCAGCCGACGGTGCCCTGGCCTTACGGCACCTCGGACTATCAAGCGACACTCGCCTGCATTTCCAACGCCATGCAGCTCGACACCCAGGACTCGTCGAATTGCTACACCCCGGACCAAGACTACCTCAATGTCCGCTTTGCCTACTGCAACACCGACATTGGCTGGTCCGGGCTCCAGAATTCGAGCATTGCCTCGACCTGCGGCACCCAGCAGGGTTTTACCAGCGTCATCGCGCAACTCCTCAGCGAAACGGGGGTCCTGGCCACGCCCGGTGTCGCCAATATCCAAACGCTGAACAAGGTGATCACCCAATATCAAAACCTCTATACGTCGCAGAATACCGATGACCCCACGATCGGTATCGCGGGACAGGTCGATGCCGTCAAGACAACCTTGGAGAATAACTTCGGCTATGACAGCTCCCTGAACGTCGCCGGTACCTGGCTCGGGCTGGTGTCGGATGGACTTAGCGTGGTTGCCGCGGCGAGAGACGCGATTGAGGCATCGATCCCCGGCATGGGGGTCCTGGCCTCGTTGGGGACCCTCGTCGGAGATATTCTGGTGGATGAAACGGGCACCAGCCAACTCGGTCCCATCATCGACACCACGGCGGAGAATCTGGCGGCTGATCTGTCAACCCGTTACACCACGGCGGCCAATGCCCTGGGCTATTACGAGGATATAATCCTCTCCGACTCTGGCAAGCTCGGTAATTCATCCCAGGCCTTGCCCTATTTCTCTCAAGAGGTCCTGCCAGGAGTCGTCAACTACATGCAAAAGGGGGTGCAACGCTTCGCCTATGGCCGCATGCTGGGGGCGGTTTACAATTCTTACGGTTTGCTGCCCACCGATAACAACAAGCCAAGCGGTGCCGACCAGACAAATCCACCCGACGGTTACGGCTGTCCGGGGGAATTTGGCAATGATGATCCGTCCTTCAACGTGGGCTCGGCCTCGGAAAACAGTTCCTGGATTAATTTCACCTACCGGGACCAAATCCCCGCCCTGCCCAGCGCCCTCTACGGCGAGGGACCTTATCCCGGCGGCGCCCCCTTCAATATGGTGCTCGGTCATGAGATCGGAGACGGCGATTCGTATCAGGTACCGTCCGATGCCATGCTCCAGCCGATCTACCAATCATCCGCGGGTAAGGGGCTCGGTGAGTGGCCGGTCTGGTTCTTCCGGCACAATTTCACCCAAGTGGGCTTCACCGATTGTGGCCCGGTGGACTAATGGGCATTGCCCCCCGGGGCACGGCCGATCGACATGAAGCGCCGTCTCACATCCGCCCCCCCGCCTGGGGGGCCCCTGGCCCTGGCTCGGGCCTATGCCCAGGCGGATTTTGCCGAGGACGGCAACCGCTTCCTCCAGGCCCTGCGAGACCTGAATCCTGGCATCCTGGACGGCCAACTCGCCCTGGCCCTGGGTTGCGAACCGGCGGACTATGTCATCCGTTTCCTCAAGGCCTGGCCCGGGGCACGCTGCGAGGCAGTCGACGACTCCGCCGACCGGCTGGAGATTGCCCGCGCCAGCCTGGAGGCCTGGCCCGGGGTTGCCCGCCGCTGCCAACTGATCCACGACACCCTACCGCCGATGCAATTGGCGGCCGGCGCTTATGACTTGGTCCTGACCAACAGCCTGCTGCATCGCTTCCCCGACCCCCACCTGCTCTGGCGCGGCATCGGCGCGGCGGGCCGGCCCGGCGCCCTCGTCCTGGTCATGGACCTGATGCGCCCGCCCTCCCCGGGCTGGGCCGAATCCCTGGTGGTGACCTATGTTGGCGACGAACCCGAGCTGCTCCAAAGCGACTACCGCGCCGCCCTCTTTGCTGCCTTCGAGCCCGCGGAGGTCCAGGCCCAGTTGGCCGCGGCCGGCCTGGACAGCCTGGAAGTGGCGGTGGTGAGCGACCGTCACCTGGCGGTCTCCGGCCGGCTGCCCGGTTGATTGGGGCCATGATACTGCGCTTCACCAAGATGCAGGGCTTGGGCAACGACTTTGTCGTCTTCGACGGTGTGCGCCAGCGGGTAACCCTGAGCACAGCGCAGTGCCGCTTCCTGGCGGACCGTCGCTTTGGCATCGGCTGCGACCAGATCCTGCTGGTGGAGCCCCCGCGCCTGGCCGGCACCGACTTCCAATACCGCATCTTCAACGCCGATGGCTCCGAGGTAGAACAGTGCGGCAACGGCGCCCGCTGCTTTGCCCGCTTCGTACGCGACCAGGGGCTGACGGACCAGACCGAGATCCCGGTGGGCACCGCCGCGGGCCCCATCCACCTTTTCCTCGAGGCCGACGGCCAGGTGCGGGTGAACATGGGCACGCCCCGCTTCACCCCCGAGCGCATCCCCTTCCTGGCGACGGCGGAGGCGGACAGCTACGACCTGGAGGTGGACGGCCAGACCCTGAGGATCGGCGCCGTCTCCTTGGGCAACCCCCACGCCGTGCTGCCGGTTCCTGACCTGGACCAGGCACCCGTCGCCCGGCTGGGCCCCCTCATTGAAAGCCATCCTCGCTTTCCCCGGCGGGTCAACGCCGGCTTCATGCAGATCCTGGACCCGGGCCATATCCGGCTGCGGGTCTTCGAGCGCTGCGCCGGCGAGACCCTGGCCTGCGGCACCGGTGCCTGCGCCGCCGTGGCCGTGGGCCATCGCCTCGGCCTGCTGGACGAGACCGTGCGGGTGAGTCTGCCCGGCGGCGATCTGCGCATCACCTGGGCCGGCGGCACCGAACCCCTGTGGATGACCGGGCCCGCCGTCAGCGTCTTTAGCGGGGAGATCGAGCTATGACCAAGCCGTCCCTAGCCCGGGATGACGCCGTCGCCGCCTACCTGGAGAGAGACCCGGAATTCTTCCTGCGCCACCCCGAGCTGACCGCCCGCCTGCGCCTGCCCCATGGCCCCGAGGGCACCCTGTCCCTGGTCGAACATCAGATGGGCCTGCTGCGCGCCCAGGTGGAGGGCGAACGTCGCCTCCTGGCCCAACTCATAGCCCGGGCCCACGACTATGAGGCCCTCACCGACCGCCTCCACGGCCTCATGCTGCAACTCATCACCGCCCCGGATCGCGCGACCCTGGAGGCTCTATTGAACGACGCCCTGCGCCGGGAATTCGAGGCCGAGGCCGTCGCCCTGGTGTTCGACGCCGCGGCCGGTCAGGCCGGTACCGGCCCCACGATCCCCAGCGAGGGAGCCGCCGAGATTCCGGCCAGCGCCCGCTGCGGCCCCCTCGACCCAGACCACGCCGCCCTCCTGTTCGCCGACGCCGGTGTCGGCATCCGCTCCGCCGCCCTCATCCCCGTCCACGCCCCCACCCAAGCCGGCCTGCTGGCCATCGGCAGCACTGACCCCGAGCGCTTCGGCCCGGACATGGGCACGGATCATTTAGACCGCCTGGGCGAACTGGTCAGCGCCTGTCTCGGCGCCCTGGAGCCCCAGGGTCATGCCTGAAGCCAACGCGGCCGACAAGGATCCGGCCGCCGGTCCGCTGGCCGCCTTTCTGGCCCACCTGGGCCACGAACGCCGGCTCTCGCCCCTGACCCTGAGCAACTACCGCCGCGACCTGGAGCGGATCGGGGCCTGGCGGGAAGGCGCGGGTCTGGAGTTGGACTGGGCGGCCATGACCCCGGAGGAGGTCCGCCGCTACGTCGCCTGGCGCCATCGCGGCGGTGCCGGCGGCAAAACCTTGCAGCGGGAACTCTCCTCCCTGCGCAGCCTCTTCAAATACCTGCTGCGCGAGGGCCGCCTGGGCTGCAACCCCGCCCTGGGGATCCGCGCCCCCAAGACCGAGCGCAAACTGCCCGCCACCTTCGAGGCCGACCAGCTCTGCGCCCTCCTGGACCAGGCCCAGTCCGAGGACCCCCTGGCCCTGCGCGACCGGGCCATGATCGAGCTCTTCTACTCCAGCGGCCTGCGCCTGGCGGAGCTGGTCTCGATCAACCTGAACGACATCGACCTGGAGGACGCCAGCCTGGAGGTCCTCGGCAAGGGGGCCAAGCGCCGCCGCGTCCCCGTCGGCGCCCAGGCCATCGCGGCCCTGCAGCGCTGGCACCGGGTGCGCGGCCAACTGGCCAGTGCCGGGGAGACCGCCCTCTTCGTCAGCCAGCGCGGGCGCCGCATCCACCCCCGCACCGTCGAGCAGCGGCTCCAGCACTGGGCCGCGGAACAGGGGGCCGGCCGCCACCTGCACCCCCACCTGCTGCGCCACTCCTTCGCCAGCCACCTGCTGGAATCATCCGGCGACCTGCGCGCGGTGCAGGAACTCCTGGGTCACGCCAACATTGGCACCACCCAGATCTACACCCACCTGGATTTTCAGCACCTGGCCCAGGTTTATGACCAGGCTCATCCACGGGCGCGTCGCAAAGATAGGAATGAGGACGATTAGACCCGCGAACCGCAGTGCCCCTGACGCTTAAGGTAGCATGGCGCTTGCGCACGGGAGGGCCGGTGCCGCTTGCCGATCCGGGGGGGCGTGACCGCGGTGGATGTCTCGCCAATCCCCATCGGCTCAAGGCCAGATTTTTCCAATGGCGAGATGAGAGGCCAAGATCGCTGGCGCCACCCCACCGCCCGGCTCCCCCAGCCAGGGGATGAAGCCGATAGAGGGGGCTCGGATCAGGGATGAAAGGGTCGCAAGATTTTCCTCCCGCCGCGCCAAGCCCGGATCGATCTGATTGGCGACCCAGCCGACCAGGTGGCAACCGCTGGCGAGGATGCTCTCAGCGGTCAGCAAGGCATGGTTGATACCGCCGAGGCGCAGGCCGACGACCAGGATAACCGGCAAGCCTAAGGCCCAAGGCAAGTCGCTGACCGCCAGGTCCGGGCCCAGGGGCACTCGCCAGCCACCCACCCCCTCGACGATGAGGCAGTCCGCCTGGGACGCCATGGCGTCCGCTCGCTCCCGGATCAGGTCCAGGCTGATCTCGACCCCCGCCTCGCGGGCGGCGATATGGGGGGCTATGGCTGGGCGAAAGGCATAGGGGTTGACCCAGTCGTAGGGCACGCGGCGGCTCGACTGGGTTCGCAGACGCTGAGCATCCGCATTCCTGAGGCCCCGGGGGCCGTCGGTACAGCCGGAGGCGACGGGCTTCATGCCCTGGACCTTGAGACCGCGCTGGCGCAGGGCCTGGATCAGGCCGAGGCTGACCTCGGTCTTGCCACAAGCGGTATCGGTCCCGGTGACGAAGAAGCCCTTCATCGCCTTGGGGACCCTGAAATCCGCAAACACCTGGCGTCCATCAGAGGCCCGCAGTCACCGCGCTGCTCCAGCGCCGCGCGGGTCCGCGGGACGCAAGGACGGTTGCCGACCGACATCCCGCACGCTGGGGACCGCCGGGCCCATTCCCGCCCATTGCATTCGAGCGACTGCAACATCTCTCACGCAGGGGACCGTCGGCCAATGGCGGTCAGGGGCAGGGTCACGGAACCATCCGCCGCGACCCGTTGCAGGGGCGCCCAGGCATGGCCATAAACGACCTCGTAGGTGGCGGGCAGGCGGCCCTCGTGGCGATGGACCTCGTAGGCGGCGCGCATGGCGGCCCACCGGGACTTGCCGGTGAGGCCGCGTGAGCGCTCGCGGGTGGCATTACGCGCGCCCAGGCCCCGCAAGTCGTTGATGAGGCCGCCCAGGTCCTGATAGGTCAGGGTCAGTTGTTCGGCATCCATGACCGGCCCCTCGAAACCGGCGCGCACCAGGGCATCGCCGACATCGTGCATATCCAGAAAGGGACTCACATGGCCGTGGCCGTCGGCCTGGGCCCAGGCGGCGCGCAGTTCGCGCAGGGTGTCGGGACCGAAGGTGGTGAACATGAGGAGGCCACCGGGGGCGAGGACGCGCCGCAGCTCCACGAAGGTCCGGTCCAGGTCGTTGCACCACTGGAGGGTGGCGTTAGAGAAGATGAAGTCGATGCTGCCCTCCGCCAGGGGCAGCGCCTCGGCATCGGCGCAGAGGCAGGTCGGGCGGCGCAGCAGACGGCCCCGCCGGCGGGCCAGACGCAGCATCGGGAAGGCGAAATCCAGGGCCAGGACCCGGGCCTGGCGATAGCGGCGCTGCAGCTCGTCCACCGCCAGGCCGGTGCCGGCCCCCAGATCCAGGATGGTCCGGGGCGCCAGGCGCACATAATTCAGCCGCTCCAGCAGACGGGTGGCCATCTCCTTTTGCAGGACCGCCACGCTATCGTAGCCGGCCGCCGCGCGTTCGAAGGCGCGACGGGCGGCGGGCTTATCGATGGGGTTATTCAGCCCCTGGTCGGGTTTCGTGGCCATCAGGTCTCCAGTTCCCAAAGAAAGGACAGCAGCGCAGCGGTGGTCGCCGCCGGGTGGGAGAGAAAGGGGGCGTGGGCGGCCCCGGCGATGACCTGGACCCGCGCCTCGGGCAGCAGGGCGGCGATGTCGGCGCCGACGCCGGCGGGGACCAGGGTATCGCGGGCGCCGAACAGCCAGAGGCTGGGGCAGTCGAGGTCCTGGAGCGCGGGGCGCAGATCCGAGTACCGCAGCAGGTCCAGACCCAAGGCCAAGGCTACCGGGTCCGGGGCGGGTCTTGCCGCCAGCTCCCGCTTGAGCCGGCGGAGCGTGTCCCGCGCCGCCTCGCTGCCCCGGACCTGGAGGGCCAGGAAGCGCTCCAGGGTGCCGGCGGGGTCCGCCAGCAGGCCGTCGTGGAAACGCGCCAGGGTCTCGGGGTCCATGCCCGCGGGCCAGTTGTCGGTCTGCACGAAACGCGGCGTGGCCGTCATCAGCACCAGCCCCGCCAGGCGCTCCGGGGCGCGTTGGGCTGCCGCCAAGGCGACCAGGCCGCCCAGGGACCAGCCCAGCCAGACGGCCCTGGCCGGGGCCGCCGCCAGACAGGCGTCCGCCCAGTCATCCAGCCCCTGCCAGGACGGATCGCGGGGACTGCCGCCATGGCCCGGTAGCTCGATGGCCGTGAGGCGATGACCCAACGTCAGGTCGGCGGGCAGGCCGTGCCAGACGGCGGCGTTCATGCCCCAGCCGTGGAGCAGGACCAGATCCGGACCCTGGCCCCGGATCTCCCGGTAGAGGTTCAGCCCCCTCTCCCCGACCCTCCCCCGCGTGGGGGGAGGGAGCAAAGGCGCGGCGATCATGCCGCCGCTCCCGGGTCTCGCGCCCCCCTGGGCAAGTCCGCCAGGGCCGCAAGCAGGGCGTCCAGATCCTGGTCGCTATGCAGGGCGCAGAGGGTGACCCGCAGCCGGGCCGAACCCTCCGGCACCGTGGGCGGGCGGATGGCGGTTACCAGGATGCCCCGCGCCTCCAGGGCCTGACTCCAGGCCAGGGCGCGTTCGGCGCTTCCCGCCAGGATAGGTTGGATCGGGGTGGTGGACGGCATGAGCGGGAGCCCAAGCTGTGCCGCCCCCTGGCGGAAGCGCTGGATCAGTTCCCGGAGACGCACCCGCCGCCACTCCTCCCGCCTGGCCAGGGCCAGACTGGCGCGGGTCGCCGCCGCTAGCGCCGGCGGCGGGGCCGTGGTGTAGATGTAGGTTCGCGCGGTCTGAATCAGGGTCTCGATCAAGTCTTCGCTGCCGGCGACGAAGGCGCCGAAGGTACCCAGGGCCTTGCCCAGGGTGCCCATGAGGATAGGGACGGCCGCAGCATCGAGACAGTAATGATCCAGGGTGCCCCGCCCCTCGCGTCCCAGGACGCCCAGGCCATGGGCGTCATCGACCAGGAGGGGCACATCCGCGGCCCTGGCAATGGCCGCCAACTCGGGGAGGGGCGCCAGATCGCCGTCCATGCTGAAGACGCCATCGGTGGCGATGAGGGCCACCGGGTGGCCAATGGCGGTGGGCGCGGCACCGGGCCCGGAGCCGGACGCCGACCTGGAGCCAGCGTCGGACCTGGACCCAGACCCGGATCCAGACCCGGCCTCGGATCCAGACCCCGCCCCGGACTCGGATCTGGAGTCGCACCCGAATCCGGACGAGGACCCTGAACCGGATTCCGACTCGGAATGGGAACAAGCCGCCAACTGGCGCCGCAAGGCCGCCATATCGCCATGGGGATAGCGCCGCAGGCGGGCACGGGCCAGCAAGGCGCCATCGATCAGGGAAGCGTGGTTCAGCCGGTCCACGAAGACAGGATCGCCCGGCCCGGCCAAGGCCTGAAGGATGCCCAGGTTGGCCATATAGCCGGTGGAGAAGAGCAGGACCCGCTCACGGCCCAGAAAATCTGCCAGTTCCTCCTCCAGGGCCTGATGCGCCGGGCCATGGCCGGCGACCAGGTGGGCCGAGCCGCTGCCGACGCCATAGGCCTCCGCCCCCCGCTGGCAGGCGGCAATCACCTCCGGATGGCGGGCCAGGCCCAGATAATCATTGGTGCAGAAGGCAATGGCCGGACGGCCGTCGAGGGTCAGGTGCGGACCCGGCGCCGCCTCGATCTGACGGCGCCGGCGGTAGAGATGGGCCGCCCGCCGGCGCTCCAGCTCGCTGGTGAGGTCGCGGTAAACCATGGATCAGCAGGACGCGCCGATGAGGCTATAAGTCATGATCGCGCCCCAGGTGGCGGGCAATGCCCTCGCGTCGCCGCCACCCCGGGCCAGGGAGATGTGATGGCCCGCTCCCGGCGTGGGGGCCAAGGCTAAGGGCCCTGTGCCCCTCACTCAATGGGCCTCGCACCGCTCGCAAGGACCCGGCACGGAGCGTTCGGCCGCGTCCACCTCCTCGAAACTCAGGCCCAGGCGCTGGAAGAGGTCCCGGTCGCGATCCGCCCCGGAGTTGGGGGTCGTCAGCAAATGTTCACCGTAAAAGATGGAATTGGCGCCGGCGAGGAAACAGAGGGCTTGCAGTTCATCGCTCATGTCGGCGCGGCCGGCGGACAGGCGCACCTGGGAGGCCGGCATCAGCAGGCGGGCCACGGCGAGGGTGCGCACGAACTCCAGGGGATCTAGCCGCGCCGTGCCATGCAGGGGCGTGCCCTCCACCTGGACGAGCAGGTTGATGGGCACGGATTCCGGATGCTGGGGCAGATTCGCCAGTTGCCGCAGCAGGGAGGCGCGATCCTGCCGCGACTCGCCCAGGCCCAGGATGCCGCCACTGCACACCTTGATGCCCACGCCCTGGACCCGGGCCAGGGTGTCGAGCCGGTCCTGGTAAGTGCGGGTGGTGATGACCTGGCCGTAGAACTCGGGGGAGGTGTCCAGGTTGTGATTGTAATAGTCCAGGCCGGCAGCCTTGAGGCGCTCGGTCTGGGCGTCCGTCAGCATGCCCAGGGTGACGCAGGTCTCCAAGCCCAGGTCATGGACCGCCGCGATCATCTCGGTCACCCGGTCCAGATTCTTGTCCGTGGGGTTGCGCCAGGCCGCGCCCATGCAGAAACGGGTCGCGCCTCGCGCCTTGGCGGCGACGGCGGCGGCCGTCACCTCCGCCAGCGGCATGAGGCGCTCGGGC
>JBGAUK010000101.1:0-11982 GCA_044228695.1 Chromatiaceae bacterium
ACCATCGTCGCCGAGGTCGCGGAAGTCGCGAAGAGCGCTTATTCGGCCGTTGGCGCCGAATACCGGGGCTTGACCGTCGCCCAGATGACCAACCTGCGCGTTGAGGCGCGCAAGGCTGGGGTGTATCTGCGCGTCGTCAAGAACACCCTGGCCAAGCGCGCCGTCGAAGGTACGGATTTCGCCTGCATCCAGGGGGCCCTCAAGGGGCCCATGGTCCTGGCCTTTTCGCAGACGGATCCGGGTTCGGCGGCACGCGTGGTCGAGGCGTTTGCCAAGGGTAATAACGCGCTCAAGGTCACGCTTGTGTCCATTGGCGGCAAGCTGCTCGCCCCCTCGGAACTCGGCACGCTCGCAAAGATGCCGACCTACGAGCAGGCGATATCTCAGCTCATGTCCGTCATGAAGGCCCCGGCGCAGAAACTCGTGGCGACCATCAACGAGGTCCCGGGCAAGCTTGTCCGTACCCTCGCGGCGGTCCGCGATGCCAAAGAGGCGGCCTGACCCCTCGGGTCCGGTCCTCGGTAGGGCATCAACCAGCTATTCGATTTAGGAGAAACCTATGTCTATATCCAAAGAAGACATCCTGGAAGCCATCGCCAACATGACCGTCATGGATGTCGTTGAGCTCATCAGCGCGATGGAAGAGAAGTTTGGCGTAACCGCCGCCGCGGCTGTCGCCGTGGCTGCTGCCCCCGCCGCCGCCGCGGCCGAGGCTGTTGAGGAGAAGACCGAGTTCGACGTCGTTCTGACCGGCTTCGGCGAAAACAAGGTTAGCGTCATCAAGGTCGTCCGCGCCCTGACGGGTCTGGGCCTCAAGGAGGCCAAGGACGCCGTCGAAGGCGTGCCGACCACCGTAAAGGAAGGTGTTTCCAAGGATGAAGCGGCTACGGCCAAGAAGCAACTGGAAGAGGCTGGCGCCACCGTCGAGGTTAAATAATCTCGATCTTGCGTCGTTATTCTTCCACTAGGAAGGAGTGGCTGGCGGTCCTTAGACCGCCGGCCTTTCCCTGTTTCCGTCGCGGGGCTTTGAGCCACGCACGCATCGGGTGGGAAGGACGGTTAGGCAGTCCGCACGTTCCGTCCCGATCCGCTGCCCGTTCCAGGGCGGCTCAATTATCAGTACGTCGAGGGTAAGGCAGCATGGCTTATTCGTTCACCGAGAAAAAGCGTATCCGCAAGGACTTCGGCAAGCGCACCAGCATCCTGGAAGTCCCCTTCCTGCTCGCGACCCAGATTGACTCTTACCGGGATTATCTTCAGGAGGGCATGAAACCCTCCGAGCGGCATGACATGGGGCTGCACGCAGCCTTCAAATCCGTCTTTCCCATCGAGAGCTACTCTGGGAACGCGGTGCTGGAGTATGTCAGCTATCGTCTCGGCGAGCCGCCCTTTGACGTGCGGGAGTGCCATCAGCGGGGAGCCACCTATGCGGCCCCCCTGCGGGTCCTGCTGCGCCTGGTGATCTACGATCGGGATGCCCCCGCCGGGTCCCGCGTCATCAAGGATATCAAGGAGCAGGAAGTCTACATGGGCGAGATGCCCCTCATGACCGACACCGGTACCTTCATCATCAATGGCACCGAGCGGGTCATCGTCTCCCAGTTGCACCGCTCGCCGGGGGTCTTCTTCGACCACGATAAGGGCAAGACCCATTCCTCCGGCAAGCTGCTCTTTTCGGCGCGCGTCATTCCCTATCGTGGTTCCTGGCTAGATTTTGAGTTCGATCCCAAGGACAACGTCTTCGTGCGCATCGATCGTCGGCGTAAGTTGCCGGCCACCATCCTGTTGCGCGCTTTGGGCTATGACACCCAGCGCATACTCAATTGTTTTTTTGAAACCGATTGCTTTCGCCTCAATGGCGATGAGTTTGAGCTGGATCTGGTGCCCGAGCGGCTGCGTGGCGAGACCCTTGTTTTCGACATCCGGGTCGGTGACCAACTGGTGGTGGAAGCCGGTCGCCGCGTCACCGCGCGCCACACCCGAGAACTTCAGAAGCTGAGCGTCGAGCGCCTGACGGTGCCCTCTGACTTCCTCCTGGGCCGTATCCTAGCCCACCATCTTATTGATACTGAGACTGGGGAACTGCTTGCCAACGCCAATGACCCCATCACCCCCGAGTTGCTGCAACTGGTGCGGGAGAAGGGCATCCGCGAGTTGCGGACCCTTTTCGTCAACGATCTGGACCAGGGTCCCTACATGTCGGAGACCCTGCGCATCGACACCACCTCCACCGAGTTGGAGGCCCAGGTCGAAATCTATCGCATGATGCGACCCGGAGAGCCCCCGACCAAGGAAGCGGCCCAGAACCTCTTCCACAACCTCTTTTTCACCCACGACCGCTACGATCTATCCGCCGTGGGCCGCATGAAGTTTAATCGGCGTCTGGCTCGCGAGGGCGAGGAGGGTCCTGGGATTCTCTACGATCATGTTTATTTCGGCGCCCGTAATGACGACGTCTCCCACAAGCTTTGTGCCGCGCAGGGGGAGGGCTCCGATATCATTGATGTGCTACGCATCCTGGTCGAGTTGCGCAATGGGCGCGGGACCGTGGACGACATCGACCACCTCGGCAACCGGCGCATCCGCTGCGTGGGCGAGATGGCGGAGAACCAGTTCCGGGTGGGTCTGGTGCGCGTCGAGCGCGCGGTTAAGGAACGCCTGTCCCTGGCCGAGTCCGAGGGCCTGATGCCCCAGGAACTCATCAATGCCAAGCCGGTGTCGGCGGCCATCAAGGAGTTTTTTGGTTCCAGCCAGTTGTCTCAGTTCATGGACCAGAACAACCCTCTTTCCGAGGTCACCCACAAGCGCCGGGTATCCGCCCTCGGCCCGGGCGGCTTGGCCCGCGAACGCGCCGGCTTCGAAGTGCGTGATGTGCATCCGACCCATTACGGCCGGGTCTGCCCGATCGAGACCCCGGAAGGACCGAACATTGGCCTCATCAACTCCCTGGCCGTCTTCGCCCGCACCAATCGCTATGGCTTCCTAGAGACGCCTTATCGCCAGGTAGAGAATGGCCAGGTCACTGCCGAGATCCACTACCTCTCCGCCATTGATGAAGGCAAATTTGTTATCGCCCAGGCCAATGCTACCCTGGACGCTGATGGCCACCTTACCGATGCCCTGGTGTCCTGTCGGCACTCGAACGAATTCACCATGAAGGCCCCGGTCGAGGTCCAGTATATGGATGTGTCGCCGCGCCAGATCGTGTCCGTGGCGGCCTCCTTGATTCCCTTCCTGGAGCATGATGACGCCAACCGCGCTCTCATGGGCTCCAACATGCAGCGCCAGGCGGTACCCACCCTGCGAGCAGAAAAGCCCCTGGTCGGTACGGGCATGGAGCGGGTGGTGGCCATCGACTCTGGTGTCACCGTGGTGGCGCGGCGCGGGGGCGCGGTCGAATCCGTGGATGCTGCCCGCATCGTGGTCCGGGTCAACGACGACGAGGCGGAGCCGGGCGTGCCGGGTGTCGATATCTACAATCTGACCAAGTACACCCGTTCCAACCAGAATACCTGTATCAATCAGAGGCCCCTGGTGGCGGTGGGCGACCTCATCTCCCGGAGCGATGTCCTGGCGGACGGCCCATCCACCGACATGGGTGAACTGGCTCTGGGTCAGAACCTGCGTGTTGCCTTCATGCCCTGGAATGGCTACAACTTCGAGGATTCCATCCTCATCTCCGAGCGGGTGGTGCAGGAGGACCGTTTTACCTCCATCCATATCGAGGAGCTGACTTGTCTGGCCCGGGACACCAAGTTGGGTCCGGAGGAGATCTCCGCCGACATCCCCAATGTTGGCGAGGCGGCCCTGGCCAAGCTGGATGAGTCCGGCATCATCTATGTCGGCGCCGAGGTGCGGGATGGCGACATCCTGGTGGGCAAGGTCACCCCCAAGGGCGAGACTCAACTCACCCCCGAGGAGAAGCTGCTGCGCGCCATCTTTGGCGAGAAGGCCTCGGACGTGAAGGACACCTCTCTGCGCCTACCCTCCGGCATGGCCGGCACGGTTGTCGATGTCCAGGTTTTCATCCGCGATGGTGTCGAAAAGGACAAGCGCGCCTATCAGATTGAGGAGATGGAACTGGAGCGGGTCCGCAAGGATCTGGCCGACCAATTGCGTATCATGGAGAACGATACCTTCCAGCGCGTCGAGCGTATGCTGGTCGGCAAGATTGCCGATGGCGGCCCACGGGGTCTCAAGGCCGGGGCGAAGATCACCAAAACCTATCTCCATGAGGTGATCCAGCAGGATTCCCGCGACAAGTGGCTGGAGATCCGGCTGCGCGCTGAGGACTCCGCTAGCCAGCTCGAGACGATCGCCAATCATATCGCCGAGCAGCGCAAGGAGTTTCGTGACCGCTTCGAGGTCAAGAAACGCAAGATCACCCAGGGGGATGACCTTGCCCCCGGCGTCCTCAAGATGGTCAAGGTCTATGTGGCGGTTAAGCGCCGCGTCCAGCCGGGCGACAAGATGGCTGGCCGTCATGGCAACAAGGGCGTCATCTCCATGATCGTGCCGGTGGAGGATATGCCCTTCTCCGCCGATGGCGAGCCGGTGGATATCGTCCTCAACCCCTTGGGCGTGCCCTCGCGCATGAATGTGGGCCAGGTTCTGGAGACCCATCTGGGCTGGGCCGCCAATGGGCTGGGTCGTCGCATCGACGAGATGCTGCGCGCCCACCGGGCGGTCGGCGATCTGCGTGACTTCCTGGGGCAAATCTATAACTCCAGCGGTAAGCCGGAGAACCTGGACAGTCTGACGGACGAAGAGATTTTTGAACTCGCCCGCAACCTGACCAAGGGCGTGCCCATGGCGACGCCGGTTTTCGATGGCTGCGCCGAGGGGGAAATCCGCGAGATGCTCCGCCTTGCTGGCCGGGACAATAGCGGTACGGGCATCGCCATGGCCCAGACCCAGCTCTATGACGGCCGCACCGGTGATGCCTTCGACCGCCCCGTCACCGTCGGCTACATGTACATGCTCAAGCTCAATCACCTGGTGGATGACAAGATGCATGCGCGCTCCACGGGCCCCTACAGCCTGGTTACCCAGCAGCCCCTGGGCGGTAAGGCCCAGTTCGGCGGCCAGCGCTTCGGGGAGATGGAGGTCTGGGCCCTGGAGGCCTACGGCGCGGCCTACACCTTGCAGGAGATGCTCACCGTCAAGTCCGACGATGTGAACGGGCGTACCAAGATGTACAAGAATATCGTCGATGGCGACCATCGCATGGAGGCCGGCATGCCCGAGTCCTTCAACGTGCTGGTCAAGGAAATTCGCTCCCTGAGCATCAACGTCGAACTCGAACAGGACTGAGAACCCCTGGTGCGCGGTGGCGGTCCTGGAATGAGGACCGTCAGCCCCCCAGGCCTCGGTCCTCGGCGCCTTCTCGGCTCCTGGGTACATGCCTTGGAGTCCTCCATCACGGAGACACTGAATTGAAAGATCTGCTCAAAATTCTCAAGGCCCAGGGTCAGGCCCTGGAGTTCGACGCCATCAAGATCGGGCTGGCTTCGCCGGACACCATCCGTTCCTGGTCCTACGGCGAGGTCAAGAAGCCAGAGACCATCAACTACCGCACCTTCAAGCCGGAGCGCGATGGCCTCTTCTGCGCCAAGATCTTCGGCCCCGTCAGCGATTACGAGTGCCTGTGCGGCAAGTACAAGCGCCTCAAGCATCGTGGCGTGGTCTGCGAGAAGTGCGGGGTCGAGGTGACCCTGGCCAAGGTGCGCCGCGAGCGCATGGGCCATATCGACCTGGCGAGCCCGGTGGCCCATATCTGGTTCCTCAAGTCACTGCCCTCGCGCATTGGCCTGCTGCTCGATATGACCCTGCGCGACATCGAGCGCATCCTCTATTTCGAGTCCTTTGTCGTCATCGATCCAGGTATGACCCAGCTCGAGCGCCGCCAGCTCCTCACCGACGAGCAGTATCTGGAGGCTCTTGAGGAGAATGGCGACGAGTTCGATGCGCGCATGGGCGCCGAGGCCGTCTATGAGCTGTTGCGCACCCTCGACCTGACGGCGGAGATGCGTCAGATGCGGGAGGAGATCGAGGCCACCAACTCCGAGACCAAGATCAAGAAGCTGTCCAAGCGGCTCAAGCTGATGGAATCCCTGCTGGAGTCCGGCAATCGGCCCGAGTGGATGATCCTGACTGTCCTGCCGGTCCTGCCGCCGGAACTGCGGCCCCTGGTGCCCCTGGACGGCGGGCGCTTTGCGACCTCCGACCTCAACGACCTCTATCGCCGGGTCATCAATCGCAACAACCGCCTAAAAAGGTTGCTGGACCTGATCGCGCCGGACATCATCGTGCGCAACGAAAAGCGCATGCTGCAAGAATCCGTGGATGCCCTGCTCGACAACGGTCGCCGCGGCCGCGCCATCACGGGCACCAATAAGCGCCCCCTCAAGTCCCTGGCGGACATGATCAAGGGTAAGCAAGGGCGCTTTCGTCAGAACCTGCTGGGCAAGCGTGTCGACTACTCTGGGCGTTCCGTCATCGTGGTGGGTCCCAAGCTGAAACTGCACCAGTGTGGCCTGCCTAAGCGCATGGCCCTGGAGCTGTTCAAGCCCTTCGTCTATGGCAAACTCCAGTTGCGGGGCCTGGCCACCACCATCAAGGCGGCCAAGAAGATGGTTGATCGCGGCGCGGCCGAGGTGTGGGACATCCTGGAGGATGTCATCCGCGAGCACCCGGTGATGCTCAACCGCGCCCCGACCCTGCACCGTTTGGGGATCCAGGCCTTCGAGCCGGTGCTGATCGAGGGCAAGGCCATCCAGCTCCATCCCCTGGTCTGTACCGCCTTCAACGCCGACTTTGATGGCGACCAGATGGCGGTCCATGTGCCCCTGTCCCTGGAGGCGCAAATCGAGACCCGCGCTCTCATGATGGCCTCCAATAATATCCTGTCGCCGGCCAATGGCGAACCCATCATAGTTCCCTCCCAGGACGTGGTCCTGGGGCTTTACTACATGACCCGGGAGCGCGCGGGCGTCCGGGGCGAGGGTAGCGTCTACGCCAATATCGACGAGGCGCGCCGCGCCTACGAGACGGGCCATGCCGATATTCATGCCCGCATCCGAGTGCGCATCCCCGAGGTGCTGATCAATGAGGCGGGCGAACGCGAGGCGCGTCTGACCCTGAAGGATACGATCCTGGGTCGCGCCCTGGTCTACGAGATCGTTCCCGAGGGCCTACCCTTTAGCCTGGTTGATCAGGCCTTGGGCAAGCGCCAGATCTCGCGCCTCATCAACACCTGTTACCGTACCCTGGGCCTCAAGCAGACCGTGGTCTTTGCCGACCAGGTCATGTACCTGGGCTTTCGCATGGCCACCCGGTCCGGCATCTCCATCGGTCTGGAGGATATGGCGGTCCCGGAGGAGAAGCCAGGGATCTTGGGGGAGGCGGAGCGTCAGGTGAAGGAGATCGAGCAGCAGTATGCCTCGGGACTGGTCACCAACGGCGAGCGCTATAACAAGGTCATCGACATCTGGTCCCACACCAATGACCTGGTGGCCAAGGCCATGATGGGCAAGCTGGGCAAGGAGATGGTGACCGACACCAAGGGCAAGGCGGTGTTGCAGGATTCCTTCAACTCCATCTACATGATGGCCGACTCTGGCGCCCGGGGTTCCGCCGCGCAGATTCGCCAGCTGGCGGGCATGCGGGGCCTCATGGCCAAGCCCGATGGCTCCATTATCGAGACCCCCATCACGGCCAACTTCCGCGAGGGGCTGAACGTTATCCAGTACTTCATCTCCACCCATGGCGCGCGCAAGGGTCTGGCCGACACGGCCCTCAAGACCGCCAACTCCGGTTACCTGACCCGACGCCTGGTGGACGTGGCCCAGGATATGGTGGTTTTGGAGACGGATTGCGGTACCGAGCGTGGCCTGCTGATGACGCCCATCATCGAGGGGGGCGACATCGTCGAGCCGTTGCGCGAGCGCATCCTGGGCCGGGTGCTGGCCGCGCATGTCTATCGCCCCGGCAGCGACGAACTCATCTGCCCCGCGGGTACCCTCCTCGACGAACAGGGGGTGGTGGCCATGGAGCACGCGGGTATCGACCAGGTCCGGGTCCGGTCGCCCATCACCTGCGAGGCCCGTTCCGGGGTCTGCGCCCATTGTTACGGGCGTGATCTGGCCCGCGGCCATCTGGTGAACATGGGCGAGGCGGTGGGTGTCATCGCCGCCCAGTCCATCGGCGAGCCGGGCACCCAGTTGACCATGCGCACCTTCCATATCGGTGGCGCCGCCTCCCGCGCGGCGGCGGTCAGTAGCATCGAGATCAAGTCCACCGGCACGGCGCGCCTGCACAATCTGAAGGTCGTCCGGCATCAAATGGGTCATCTGGTCGCCGTCTCCCGCTCCGGCGAGCTGTCCGTCGTCGATGCCCTGGGTATGGAAAAGGAACGCTATAAACTGCCCTATGGCGCCACCCTGCGGATTGGCGATGGCGACTTGGTCGAGGGCGGTCAGGTGGTGGCCACCTGGGACCCCTTCACCCACCCGGTGGTGACCGAGGTGGCGGGGCGGCTGCGCTTTGACTCCTTCATCGAGGGCGTCACGGTGCAGCAGGAGACCGACGAGGTGACGGGCCTCAAGTCCCTGGTGGTGATCGATCCCAAGCAGCGGCCCGCCGCGGGCAAGGATTTGCGGCCCATGGTCAAGTTGCTCGACGAGAACGAGCAGGAACACAACATCGCCGGGACCGATATCCCCGCCCGCTATTTTCTGCCCGCCGGGGCGATCGTGGGCGTCGCCGACGGTGCCGATGTCGGGGTGGGCGACGTCCTGGCGCGTATCCCGCAGGAGTCCAGCAAGACGCGCGATATCACCGGTGGTCTGCCGCGGGTGGCCGATCTCTTCGAGGCCCGCCGGCCCAAGGAGCCCGCCCTCCTGGCGGAGGCCTCGGGCACCATCAGCTTTGGCAAGGACACCAAGGGCAAGCAGCGCTTGGTCATCACAACGGACGACGGTGAACAGATCGAGGAGCTGATCCCCAAGTGGCGCCACGTCAACGTCTTCGAGGGCGAGCGAGTGGAGCGGGGCGAGATCGTATCCGATGGGGAGCTCAACCCCCATGACATTCTGCGGCTGAAGGGCGTGACCCAGCTCGCGGAGTATCTGGTGAAGGAAATCCAGGATGTGTATCGCCTCCAGGGCGTCAAGATCAACGACAAGCACATCGAGGTCATCGTCCGCCAGATGCTGCGGAAGGGCGAGATCCTGGATGCGGGCGACACCCGGCTGCTGCGCGGCGAACAGGCGGAGCTTGGCCAGGTATTGATTGAGAACGAGCGGGCCCTGGCCGAGGGTCGCCACCCTGCCCGTTACGAGCCGCTCCTCCTGGGCATTACCAAGGCGTCCCTCGCGACCGAGTCCTTTATCTCCGCGGCCTCCTTCCAGGAGACCACCCGCGTCCTCACCGAGGCGGCGGTACGGGGTTCCACGGATCGCCTGGGCGGCCTCAAGGAGAACGTTATCGTGGGGCGGCTCATCCCGGCGGGCACTGGCCTGGCCTCGCACAAGGAGCGACGTCGCAAACGCCGTGAGGAAAGGGAATTGGAGGCCGAGGCCGGTGGCGCCAAGATCGAGATGGCCAGCGCCGAGGTTGAGGAGGCCTTCAAGGAGGCCCTCAATACTGCTGAGGCCGAGTGACTGAATTGGCGACCTTGAACCTGGAAACTGCGTCAAAGTATTGACATGTTCTAGGGTCAAACCTATACTTTCGGGTCTTAGCCAAGCCGGCCACCTGGTCGGCTTGATTTATTACTGGGCAGGGTCAGGCGCCAAGGGTCAACCCGGCGTTTCCCGGATTTGGTGCGCGAAGGCGCCGCTGGAGAGTGATTGCATGACAACCATCAATCAGTTGGTCCGCAAGCCGCGTAAGCGTCAGGTGGCCAAGAGCACGGTGCCAGCCCTTGAGGAGTGTCCTCAGAAGCGTGGCGTCTGCACGCGCGTCTATACCACGACGCCGAAAAAGCCTAACTCGGCCCTGCGTAAGGTGGCGCGTGTGCGTCTAACCAATGGTTTTGAGGTTACGTCTTATATTGGCGGTGAAGGCCACAATTTGCAGGAGCACTCGGTGGTCCTCATCCGCGGTGGCCGCGTCAAGGATCTGCCCGGTGTTCGCTACCACACGGTACGCGGTACCCTGGATACCTCGGGCGTGGACAAGCGCCGTCAGGGTCGCTCCAAGTATGGCGCTAAGCGCCCAAAGAGCTGATCGCTAGTCGAATATAGAAGGTCGGAGTCTCTACATGCCCAGAAGACGCATCGTTGCCCGCCGCCAGGTTCTACCGGACCCCAAGTTCGGAAGTAATCTGCTCGCCAAATTTGTGAACATGCTGATGGAAGACGGCAAAAAGGCCGTTGCAGAGCGCATCATGTACGGCGCTTTGGAAACCATGGCGAACAAGAAAGGTGGTGAGCCACTGAACATGCTCGACCAAGCCATGGAGAATGTGCGCCCCGTGGTTGAGGTCAAATCTCGCCGAGTGGGTGGTGCCACTTACCAGGTTCCCGTCGAGGTGCGTCCGCAGCGTCGAAATTCACTGGCTATGCGCTGGTTGATTGATGCCTCTCGCAAGCGTTCCGAGAAGTCCATGGCTCTACGTTTGGCCGGTGAGCTCATGGATGCCGCGGATTCACGCGGCACGGCGGTCAAGAAAAAAGAAGATACGCACCGCATGGCTGAGGCGAACAGGGCCTTCTCACATTATCGGTGGTAGTAGTGAGGAGGGAGCGTGGAGTTCGCGGGATCCGCGCGCTGCCGGAGACTTGGTTTACCTGTTGCGTTTGATTGCGGTAAGAAAAATACCCGCAAGTGAGGCAATAGGAAGCACCTGTTTACTTCATCCCTGAAGGGAGTTGAAGAGGCCGCTAAGGGACAGGCAGCCCCTGAATGTAGCGACTTAACCAGTCGCCGTATATTTACTCTCAATGCGGCTCTGGCGCCGCCAGAAATCAATAGAGGCCTAGGCGGCCTTTGCGGAGTTGTAAGGTTCCACCAGCAGCTCGCGCCGGGGCAGGTAAGGATGTGCCACCCAAACTAGGTAATCTGTTCCAAATCACTGAGGTACCGGCAAGCCGCCGATACTGTCGCCAAGACACACTAACGAGCACATTTAGGGTAGATCGGGATGTCCAAAGCCAAATTCGAACGCAAGAAGCCGCACGTCAACGTAGGCACCATCGGCCACGTTGACCATGGCAAGACCACCCTCACCGCGGCCATCACCAAAGTCATGGCCGCCAAGTACGGTGGCGAAGTCAAGGCCTTCGACCAGATCGACAACGCCCCCGAAGAGCGCGCCCGTGGCATCACCATCGCCACCGCCCACGTCGAATACGAAAGCGCCGCGCGCCACTACGCCCACGTCGACTGCCCCGGCCACGCTGACTACGTCAAAAACATGATCACCGGCGCCGCCCAGATGGACGGCGCCATCCTGGTCGTCTCCGCCGCCGACGGCCCCATGCCCCAGACCCGCGAGCACATCCTGCTCTCGCGCCAGGTCGGCGTCCCCTACATCCTCGTCTTCCTCAACAAGGCCGACATGGTCGACGACGCCGAGCTCCTCGAGCTCGTCGAAATGGAAGTACGCGAACTGCTCGACAGCTACGACTTCCCCGGCGACGACACCCCCATCATCACCGGCTCCGCCCTCAAGGCCCTGGAAGGCGACACCGGCCCCCTCGGCGCCGAAGCCATCTACAAGCTCGTCGAAGCCATGGACAGCTACATCCCCGAGCCCACCCGCGACATCGACCACCCCTTCCTGATGCCCATCGAAGACGTCTTCTCGATCTCCGGTCGTGGCACCGTCGTCACCGGGCGCATCGAACGCGGCATCGTCAAGGTCGGCGACGAAGTCGCCATCGTCGGCATCAAGCCCACCGTCAAGACCATCTGCACCGGCGTCGAGATGTTCCGCAAACTCCTCGACCAGGGTCAGGCCGGCGACAACGTCGGCGT
>JBGAUK010000102.1:0-11854 GCA_044228695.1 Chromatiaceae bacterium
AATTGTAGCGTAAACCGCAGACAAAAGTGCAACCTTTTTCAATTTCAGACTTATTCGCAACGCCCCCAACTCCCCCAATACACAACTTATTGAATTAAATGGTTATAACAATGACAAGAACCACGTGACAGCTTTGATACTGTATCATTATCGCAACGCATGCCGATCCGGATGAGGTTTCACAGACTCAGGAAAAGTGTGCCACTGGGCATCGCCCTCATCATTAGCAGCCAATTTTTCTTTGCCGCAATGGGTGTTGGGATCCGATTTCTCGCCGACGGGGTGCCCAACGAGGTGCTGGTGTTTTTTCGCAACATCCTGAGCCTGGGCCTGCTCGCCCCCTGGCTGTTCCGAGATGGACTCCCGAGGCTGCGCACCCAGGTCCCCCATCTGCACCTGCTACGCGGCGTCGCCGGACTGGCGGCCATGTACTGCTTTTATTACGCCATCAGGCACCTGCCCCTGGCGGAGGCCATGGTCCTGCTCCTCGGCGCCCCCCTCTACATCCCCCTCATCGGTCTTCTCTGGCTCAAGGAGCCGGTGCCGGGACAGGTCTGGCTCGGGGTAGCCCTGGGATTTGGCGGCATCCTGGTCATCATGCACCCCGGCTTCGGGGGCATTTCCACGCCCGCAGCCATCGCCCTGCTCGGCGGTTTTTTCGCCGCCATCGTCCAGGTCACCATCCGCCGGCTCTCGGGCACCGAACCCACCCTGCGCATCGTCTTCTATTTCGCCTTCACGGGGACCCTCCTCTCGGGGGTGCCCCTGGCCTGGGCCTGGAGTACGCCCTCCCCCCGCGATCTCCTCTGGCTACTGGCCATCGCCAGCTTTTCCACCCTGGGCCAGGTCTGCCTGACCCTGGGCCTATCGATGGCCAGCGTCGCCCGCCTGGGGATTTTCAGCTACTTCTCGGTCATCTTCGCCGCCGCCTTCGGCTGGCTGCTGTGGCAGGAACCCATCACCAGTTGGCAGGTGGCCGGTTCGCTCCTGATCCTGCTGGCGGGACTGCTGGCAGGCGGGTAACGGCCCCCGGGGCGGAGATCCGGTTCAGGAGTCGCGGCAAAAAAGAGGGGTCAGAACCGGCCGCCGGGGATGGCCTTGGCGGCGATCCCTTATACACCCAGCGCTGGTCACTCGCCGGCCTATCGCGGGAGGGCCGGGTGGGGGCTGGCGGAGGTGTCGACAGCAGGGATGCTGTCTTCAAGCCTACAGGGAGGTGTTCACGGTGTCCCCCGCCAGACACTACCCGGCCCGGAAAACCGAAAACTCAGGTGTGTTGGGTATAGAGACAGCCCCTCCCTCACCCAACCCAGGCCCGGGCATTGCGGAAAAGCCGCATCCAGGGCCCATCCTCGCCCCAGCCGTCCGGATGCCAGCTATGCTGGACGGTGCGAAAGACGCGTTCTGGATGGGGCATCAGGATGGTGACCCGGCCCTCCCGGTTTGTCAGGCCGGCGATGCCCAAGGGCGAGCCATTGGGGTTGGCCGGATAGCGCTCCGCGATGCCACCGCCATTTTCCACATAACGCACCACCACCCGGCTGCCGGCGGACCGCAGATGATTGCCATCCAGGAATTCCGCCCGACCCTCGCCGTGAGCCACGGCGATGGGCAGCCGCGAACCGGCCATGCCGGCGAGCAGGATGGAGGGCGTCTCCAGAATCTCCACCATCAGGGTGCGGGCCTCGAACTGCTCGGAGCGATTACGCACGAAGTGGGGCCAATGCTCGGCTCCCGGGATGAGTTCCCGCAGGTTCGACAACATCTGACAGCCATTGCAGACCCCCAGGGTAAAGGTATCGGGACGCGCGAACCAAGCCTGGAACTGGTCACGGACCGGAGGATTGAAGAGGATAGACTTGGCCCAGCCCTCGCCGGC
The DNA here is from genome assembly GCA_044228695.1 of Chromatiaceae bacterium. GTDB lineage: Bacteria > Pseudomonadota > Gammaproteobacteria > Chromatiales > Chromatiaceae > M0108. The sequence goes on from JBGAUK010000102.1 coordinate 1,880, forward strand.
GCCCAGGACATCGCCATAGGAAAAACCGCCACAGGCGACCAAGCCCTGGAAGCCAGTCAGCTTCACCCGCCCGGCCATGATGTCCGACATATGGACATCGACGCAGGCAAAGCCGGCCTGATGGAAGGCGGTCGCCATCTCGACCTGACCGTTGATGCCCTGTTCCCGCAGCACCGCAAGCCGCGGCCGGGCCCCGCGCAGAATGAAGGGGGCGGCGATATCCTCCTCGGGGTCGAAGCTCAGTTCGGCGTGCAGACCGGGGTCGCCCCGGTCGCCGATGCGGTCATGTTCCTCTGCGGCGCAATCCGGGTTATCGCGCAGAGATTGCATCGCCAGGGTCGTTTCGGACCAGACGCGCTGGAACTCCTTGCGCGTCCCCGCCAGGACGGCAACCCCGTGGCGCAGGAAGCGGATGGCCCCCTCCCCAGCGACCCCGGGACTGCCGATCACGAAGGCGAGGGCCCCCAGGCCATGATCATGCAGCAGTTTAAAGACATCGTCCGTGTCCGTGTGCCGGACCTGGATGACGGCGCCCAGTTCCTCGCTGAAGAGGGCGGCGCCGGGCTCGCCGCCCAGGGCGTCCAGATCGATCTCGAGCCCGCACCGCCCGGCGAAGGCCATCTCGCACAGGGTAACGAAGAGACCGCCGTCGGAGCGGTCGTGGTAGGCCAGGGCCAGGCCCTCCCCTGCCAGTTCGCGGATGGCGGCGAAGAAGCGCTTGAGCGACTCCGGATGTTCCAGATCCGGCCCCTGGTTCCCGACCTGCCCATAAACCTGGGCCAGACAGGAACCCCCCAGGCGGTTGCGGCCCGCCCCCAAGTCGATGAGGATCAAATCCGTATCGCCGAGATCGATGCGTAACTGGGGCGTCAGGGTGCGGCGGGCATCGGTGACGGGGGCGAAGGCGGAGACGATCAGCGACAGGGGCGCCGACATGGCGCGCCGCTCGCCGTCCACCGTCCAGACCGTCTTCATGCTCATGGAATCCTTGCCCACCGGGATGGCGACCCCCAGGGCCGGGCAGAATTCCAGGCCCACCGCCTTGACCGTCTCGAAGAGCCGGGCGTCCTCCCCCGGGTGGCCCGCCGCAGCCATCCAGTTAGCGGAGAGCTTGATGTCGCCAATGGCGGCGATATCCGCCGCCACCAGGTTGGTAATGGCCTCGCCCACCGCCATGCGCCCGGAGGCGGCGGCGTCGATCAGGGCCAGAGGGGCGCGCTCGCCGATGGCCATGGCCTCGCCGCCGTAGCCAAAGCCGTCGCGGGTGGTCACCGCCACGTCCGCCACCGGCACCTGCCAGGGACCCACCATCTGGTCCCGCGCCACCAGGCCGGTGATGCTGCGGTCGCCGATGGTGATCAAAAAGGTCTTGTCCGCCACCGTTGGCAGACGTAGCAGCCGTAGGGCCGCCTCTTTGAGGTCCAGCCCGGCCAGATCCAGGGCCTGCTTGTGGAAGGAGTGATGATGGACATCCCGCAACAGGCGCGGTGCCTTGCCGAAGAGCAAGGGCATGGGCATGTCGATGGGGTTATTGGCGAAGTGGGCGTCGCCCAGGAGCAGGTGCTCCTCCGCCGTCGTCTCGCCCACCACAGCGTAGGGGCAGCGCTCACGCTCGCAGAGGCCCTTGAACTCCTCCAGCCGCTCGGCGGCGATGGCCAGGACATAGCGCTCCTGGGACTCATTGCACCAGATCTCCATGGGCGACATGCCGGGGTCGTCGTTCGGCACCGCCCGCAACTCGAAGCAACCGCCCCGGCCGGCGTCATGGACCAGCTCCGGCAAGGCGTTGGAGAGGCCCCCGGCGCCGACGTCATGAATGAAGAGGATGGGACTGTCCTCGCCCCGGGCACAGCAGCGGTCGATAACCTCCTGGCAACGGCGCTGCATCTCCGGGTTGGCGCGCTGCACCGAGGCGAAATCCAGGTCCTCCGCCGAGGCCCCGGAGGCCATGCTGGAGGCCGCGCCGCCGCCCAGGCCGATGAGCATGGCCGGCCCGCCGAGCACCACTAGGGGCGAACCCACCGGGAAGGGGTGCTTATGGACGTGTTCCGGGCGGATGTTGCCCAGGCCGCCGGCGAGCATGATGGGCTTGTGATAGCCCCGCAGCTCACTACCGCTGGGCCCCGGCACTGCCTGCTCATAGGTGCGGAAATAGCCGCAAAGGTTGGGCCGGCCATATTCATTATTGAAGGCCGCCGCGCCGATGGGGCCTTCGAGCATGATGTCCAGGGCCGAGACGATGCGCCCCGGACGGCCGTGATCCTGCTCCCAGGGCCGTTCCAGACCGGGGAGGCGCAGGTTGGAGACCGAGAAGCCACAGAGCCCCGCCTTGGGCTTGGATCCGCGGCCGGTGGCGCCTTCGTCGCGGATCTCGCCCCCCGAGCCGGTGGCCGCGCCCGGTTCCGGGGCGATGGCGGTGGGGTGGTTGTGGGTCTCGACCTTCATGAGGATGTGGATCTCCTCGTCATGCTCGCCGTAGATGCCGTTCTCGGGGTCAGGCATGAAGCGCCGACCCTCCCCGCCCTGGATGACGGCGGCATTGTCACGGTAGGCCGAAAGCACCTGGTCGGGCGACTGCTCGGTAGTGTGGCGGATCATACCGAAGAGGGAATGGCGCTGGGGCTGGCCGTCGATGACCCAGCTCGCATTGAAGATCTTGTGGCGGCAATGCTCCGAATTCGCCTGGGCGAACATCATCAATTCCACGTCGGTGGGATTGCGGTTCAGGGCGACGAAGCTCTCCACCAGATAGTCGATCTCGTCGTCCGACAGGGCCAGGCCCAGGTCGCCATTGGCTCGTTCCAGGGCGGCACGGCCACCCGCCAGCAGGTCCACCCTCAGACAGGGCCGCGGCTCGGCCTGGAGAAAGAGGCAAGCGGCGTCCTCTTCGTCGAACAGGACTTGTTGGGTCATACGGTCGTGGAGGGCCGCCTCGGCCGCCCCTTGCTGCTCGGGGGTCAGAGGTCCCTCGGTGGTCGCCAACCAGTAGGCCGTGCCGCGCTCAATCCGCCGAATCTTGTTCAGGCCGCAATTGTGGGCGATGTCCGTAGCCTTGGAAGACCAGGGCGAGAGGGTCCCCGGCCGAGGGACCACCAGCAGGAGTTCACCGCCGGGCTCGCGCCCGGTCAGCTTGGGCCCGTAGCGCAAAAGGCGGTCCAGGACCGCGCGCTCCCCTTCGTCCAGGGTCTGCTCCAGCTCGACGAAATGGCGGAATTCAGCGTATAGGCTCAGGTTTCCGCCCATCTCGGCCGCCAAGCGCCTTTCGAGCTTACGCAGGCGGAAATCGGAAAGGGCGGGGGCGCCGCGTAGGACAAGCATGGGCAATAGGCTCCGGCGGAGGGGTCTGGATGTCGGGCATGATACCCCAAGGGCCGAGGGCAAGGAGGGGCAAAGGCCCCGGTGACCCGGCGCCACCCGAACCCGACCCAACAGGGGCCGGCCGCGGGCCAGAACTAGGAGGCGGGGTCAGTCCAAGGCAGGGCGATGATGCCGTCCCGCGCGAAGCCGGAGGGCTGCCCCAGTTCGTCGTAGCAGGTACAGCGCCTGCCTTCGAAATGGAAGTCGCCGATATAGCGGTGAGAGATCTTGCGGCGTAGGTTGCTGGCCAGGTCGAGGCCCAGGAGGTGACAAACGAGGGCGCGGATGACGCCGGCGTGGGCGACCAAGAGCAGGGTCTGGGTCGGGTGATCCGCGGCCATATCCAGGAGTCTAGCCAGGCAGCGGGTCTGCATCTGGCGGAAGCTCTCGCCGCCGGGAAAGACGTAATCCGGGTCCTGTTTGAACTGGGGGTAGGCCTGAATCACCTCATCCTTATTAAGGCCAAAGAGCTCGCCGTAGTTGATCTCGTTGAAGGCGACATGACTCTCCACCGCGTCACGGCCCCGGCTGCGGGCATAGTAGAGGGCCGTATTGCGGGCGCGGCCCAGATCGCTGGAATGGATGGCATCAAATACCAGCTTCCGGGTCGTCAGACAATGGTCCACGTCGAGCAGATCGCTCTCCCAGTCGCTGGCCCGCGGGGCATCGCCCCAGCCCATGATGCGCCGGGCCTCATTGCTCTGGGTGCGAAAATGGCGAACCAGAATCAGACGCATGACGGCTCCCGCTAGCCTCCGCCGCCCAAGGGCCCGAAGAGGTCGTCGAGCACCGCGTGGATGGCGGTCGCGAACTCCTCGAAGGAATGGGGCTTGACGATATAGTCCTCGACCTCGTAGCGAAAGGCGGCGGCCCGGTCATTGGGCTCGTTGGATGAGGTCAGCACGATGACCCTCAGGTCCCGCAGTTCAGGATCCGCCCGGAGCGCCTGGAGAAACTCGATGCCACTCATGCGCGGCAAGTTAAGGTCGAGGAGGATCAGGCCCGGCGGATCGATCCGTGCCCGGCCCTTGCCCCGCAACAGCTCCAGGGCCTCGGTGGCGGTGCGGGCCACGTAGAGGGGAATGGGGATGGCGTGCCGCTTGAGGGCGCGCTGCACCGTCATGACGTCGACGCGATCATCCTCCACGAGCAGAATGCCGCTGCCAGGTTTGCTCATCTCGGTAGGTCTCGGTTGGTTTGTACGTCGTCCCCACCGGGGTCAAGCGCCTGTTCCCGCTTGGCCCAGGTGAATACGAAGCGGCAGCCGCGCCGCTTGCCCTTCCTATCCGCCAGATCCTCCAGGCGGACGGTACCCCCATGGCCCTCCACCAGCTTCTTGACCAGGGCCAGGCCAATGCCGGTGTTAACGCCGTAATCCTTGACGCTCAGGGTCTGGAACATGAGAAACACCTTGTCCTGGAACTCCGGGGGTATGCCCGGGCCATCATCCTCGATGGCAAAGTGCCACAAGTCCCCCAGATCCTGGCCCGAAACCCTGACCCAGCCATGATCACGGTCATGGTGACGAATGGCGTTGGCGATCAGATTGGCGAAGACCTGAGACAGATGCAGCCGATCGGTGTGAAGGACCGGCAGTCCCAGGGCAATCTTGACTTTGAAATGACTAGGGGGAGCCAGGGTATCCACGACCTCCGCCACCAGGGTCCCCACGTCCACTTCCTCCAGGCTCCCCGCCACCCGGCCGATCCGGGAATATTCCAGGAGGCCCTCGATAAGGGCATTCATGCGCGCCACCCGGTCGCGCAGCAGATCGAGTTGCTCCTGGGTCTCGGGGGTCAGGCGGTCCTGGAGGTCCTCCTTGAGCCATTCCGACAGGTTGGCGATGCCGCGCAGGGGTGCCTTGAGATCGTGGGAGGCGACATAGGCGAACTGCTCCAGGTCCCGCGCCCGCCGCTCGGACTCGAAGGTACGCCGTTCCACCCGGTGTTCGAGAGTCATGTTGAGGCACTGCATGGCCTGCTCCGCCCGGCAGCGCTCGGCGATTTCGACGTTAAGGGCCTCGTTGGCGCGGGATAACTCCAGGGTACGCTCCGCCACCAGCCGCCGCACCTGGCGGTCGCGCCCGGTGAGGGCCAGAAGATAAACACAGGTCAGCAGGGTGAAGACCAGTCCCATGATCGGAATCAGCCAGACCCCCCACCCCTTGGTCTGGAAGGCGCCGGGCACCGGGGTACAGACCAGGGTCCAGGTCAGATCCCCGGCCTGCACCTGGCCTTGATAAGAAGTGGCGATTGAGTCCGTCAGCCCGTTGGCCTCGTCCCGAAGGCGGGAGCGATGGACATAGAAAAGGTGTTGCTTCTGGGTGCCGTTCCGAGACCAGAAGGCGATATCCACGCCACTGGGGCCCAGACTGGCCATGGCCTCATCGATGAGTTCGCCAAACCGGAAGACGCCGATGGCAAAGCCGCGCACCTCCTGATCCTCGATGCCTACCGGCTCGGCATCGACATCATTTGGCATCTCCAGCCCCTCGCCTTCCTCGACCCGGGTAAAGACGGGACGATAAATGGAGAAGAGGCTTTCCCCGTCCTGGCCCTGCCGGGTTTCGGGCTCGCCCACCAGCAGAGTCCGGAGTTCCGCCGCCTTCGACAGGAGTTCCATCACCCGGGGAATGCCCGCCAGGTCCAGGCCCAGCAGGGAAGTGTTTTCCGGGTAGGGCTGAACGTAGAGAATGGGAAAATGGACAGGCCGCTCCGGAGCTGGCTGGCTCTCGCCGCTGGCGGCCTGATCCTGGACCTGAAAGCGTGGTATGCGGGGGCGGACCTTGGCGGCGAAATCACGGCGCTGGTCACCGGTCACGCGTGGCGCCCATTGCAGCGACTGAATGATGCGGTTGCGTTTGAGGGTCGGACCGACGAACTCGCGGAACTGCCGCCGGGTGACCATGGGGGCGGCATCGAAGAAGCTGCCCAAATCCTGCACCAGACCCAGGGAGTAGTCCAATTCCCGCTGGATCACCAGCAAGCGGTCCCGGGCGGCCTCGGAGAAGGCGGCGAAGTGCCGCTGATTTTCCAGGTCGGCGATCCGCGCCGAGACCAGCCAGGTCCCCAGGGCACCCAGGAGGGCCACCACGAAGATGGGGCCATAGCTGCGCCAGAAGGCCGCCGCCTCGGGAAGCCACTCCCCCACCTTGGCCTGGGGCCACCTCATGCCAGGGCCTCGGGATCGGGGGGGAAGCGCTCGCCGATACGGCGCATGACCTCGTCCATGACCTGGCCCACCGTCTCGTTCATGTCCCAGTTCACCAGGACCGGAATGTCCGCCTTCTGGGCCTGATCGACCATGAAGGTTTGCAGGGTCCAGATCTCGGACAACATTTCACGGTGACGATCGGAGTCGCGATCCGGGGCCTCGCGGCTGCGGCGTTTGAACTGCTCGTCCAACCGCTTGCGCGTCGTCACCGCCAATACCAGAGGCACCAGCACGGACTTGGTCCGCACCTCCACCAGGTCCAGATAGGTCGGCATCACATGCACGCCATCGACGATGAGGTCGGTTCGTTCCTTGACGGCGCGGACAATGGTCGCCTCCAGGGCCACGCGGACCGTGCCGAACTGGGCCAGAAATCCCGCTATGACCGGGTCCTGGGCGGAGGCCGCCGACCCTTCCACCTGGGGCAGGCCCCGCCAGGCGTCAAAACTGGAATAGCCCAGGGTGGGCGCCACATGGGGCACCAGATAACAGCGGATGATCTCGCGCATCATGTCCGTGGACTGGGTGCGTACGATATCCAGCAGGTAGGCCAGGCGGGTGGCCAGGGTGCTCTTGCCGGTCCCGGTGGCGCCGCCCAGCAGGATGATGAGGGGCTCGCCGCTATCATTAAAACGGCAGCGCGACAGGAAGCGGTTGCCCGCATCCTGAAAGCCCCCGGACTTGAGGGTGGCATAGACCACCTGACGCAGTTCCTTGCGCCCCACCTGATTCACGCCCTGCTCACGCAGGCTAGCGTGGACCAGGGCGGCCCCCCGGGCAGCCACGTCGGAACGGATGCCACAACCCTCCAGATGGCGCGCCAGGACGCCGGTGGAAAAGGGCTCGGACCCCTCCTGGCGGCGCACCACGACCCGGGAAACCCCGCCACCGGCATCATAGTCGCCGCGGATCTGGGTGCCGAAGCGACGCTCCAACTCCTCGCCCACCAGACGCCGCAATTCATTGGTGGACATGACCTCGGTATCGCCATCCAACTGATTACGAAGGCGATTGGCAATGGCATAGGCTTGAGTAAAGGAGATGCCAACATCCACCAGCGACTGGACCAGGATGCCGCGCAGGAAGGGCAACCGCTCTCCCGTCGCCGTCTCTACCACTAAGGTCTTACTTGCCATGATTCGGCTCTCCACCACCGACGCCACCGGGTGGCGCCAGTAACCTGGACAAAAAACGGAGTCCCAGTAAAGACAATTGGCCGTGGAAATTAGACACCCCTTTGCTCGCGGGGTGGCGGACCAGGGGCAGGAAGGGCGAACCTGACGTCATCATCCCCGTGCGGGATTATCGCCCCGGCACCTGATCCAGTTGGGCAAAGATGCAATTCAGCACGGGCTGATTATCGCCGGGCAGAAAGGAATTTATATTCGAGGCGTAGCCGTGACGGTCTATGCGTCCAAAGTAAAGCTTGGAAGTTTGGTCAATAAAGTAGATATTCGCGTCGCCATTTTCCACTTGTACCAGGTAATTCAGAGGCTGCCTGCCAATGTCTAATTTGCCGCAGGCTTTGACAAGGCGATCCACGAAGGCATCGTCGCCAGAATCCTCGACAAGAGAATCCGGGGCGACCAGGGAGCCACCACAGCCAGAAAGCGCCAGTACCGCCAGGATCACCGCCAGGTTGGTGCGCTTCGATAACATGGCCGTTACTCCTGGGGATGGTGTCATGGTTAGAGATGGGTGTTGGACCGAGGCGGCGTGACCGGTACTAGCCAACTTGGGGAACAATCGGGTCGTTTCGCGGGCCATTTTAGTACCCGCGCGCCCATAGTCCAGCCTCTTTTCAAAATTAGGATTTTATGGCGCTCCCCCCTGACAATGGGGCCCCGGACCGGCAAATCATTTGATCCCTAGTGGTGTCCCTATGTCCAATCTGATCAAACTCCTTCATCAAACGGCCTCCTTGCGGGCCGATTATCAGCGATTGCACCAGGATCTCACGGGTCTCTCGGTGCGCCGTCTGCTGTTTCTGGTCCGGCCTGGCGCACGACAGCAAGTGGATGCTCGGTTCCAGCAGCTGTTCCAACGCCTGGAAGAACTGCGGAAAGAGATGGGGCGCTTGACCCCCGATGACCTCGCCATCCGCAGGGGAGAAGAACTCTGCCAGGCCCTCAAGGACTTCCACCAAGCCTTGGGCGAGACCCTGAGTCAACTCGAAATCCTCCGCCGGGCGCAAGCCAGCCAAGCCACCAGGGCCCCTGGCAAGGACCGCCCCAGCCTGCTTACCTCCTATGACGACGCCCTCCAGTACCAGCGCCGGATGGGGGCCCGGATCAACAACTTGCTTGCCGATCTCTAAAGATCCGCGCCTGCGCGAGCGTGCCCTGGATCAGCCCCCATGAGCGGCGGGGCGTAGCCCCCCCAGCACCATCCGGGTTAGGGGGCTGGACACGCCCCCCGCCGCAGATCCCCGCGCCGCCCGCAAGGCCCGGTGTCATTTCAAGGCCGCCGACTGAAATCTGTTTTCAACCAGGGGCTGGGCATCGACCTGGGGTACATGGCATTGGTTGCAGAAGTAGCGGCTGCCCGTTGGCCGTTCCAGCTTGTTGCCGTTGCGGTCAGTGAAGTGGGACTCGCTCATCTCCACCGACTTGGCTTCGTCTTCCTCCGGGCCCTTCATGTGACACTCCAGGCAGCCGTTCTCCTTGAGATTAATGGCGTACTTCTCGTTGGTATGGGGAACCAGGGGCGGCTGCTGCTCAAAGTTACGCGGGATATTTTCCTTGTCATTAATATACTTGTAGGGCTCCGGCGCTGGCTCTGTCACCGGAATCGGCAGGTCGCCGCGCAAGGACAGGACACCGGCGAGGACTTGCCCCGCCAGCCCCGCCTGACCGGCTACCAGGAGGGCCAGAAGGGTTAGGGATGGCTTCATGACGACACCTCTCTCTTGTGGTTTTCGCCGCCTAGGGCCGGGCGATGGTTATGGGTAAAACGGGTAGTGAAGGCAAAGACGTCGCGACCGCAGACATCGATGCAACGTCCACAATTGGTGCAGTGGCCGGACAGGATTACCGGCCCCAGCCCCTTGTCGGCCCCCTTCAGCGCCGGGCGGATGACCCAGTGCTCGGGGCACACCGCGAAACAGTCCATGCAATCGTCGCAGCGCTCGCGCCGGACCGCGGCGACCCGCAGCACGGCCGCCGTCCCGACCAGGCCATAGAAGGCGCCGATCGGACAGAGATGGCCGCACCAGGCCCGGCGACCGACGAAGAGATCCAGCAGGAACACCGCCGCCAGTAGGCCCCAGGCCAGCCCCATCCCAAAGACCAGGCCGCGGTACACCATGGCGACCGGATTTACCAGCTCCCAGGCCAGGCTACCGCTGACCGCCGCCACCAGCAGGATGGCGCCCAGGAGCCAATAGCGGATCTGATCGGAAAAATG
>JBGAUK010000103.1:0-11701 GCA_044228695.1 Chromatiaceae bacterium
ACTCTAGCTGTCCACCTTGGTCCTGACCTGGTCCCGACTGGGTCCCTGACTGGGTCGCCGACCCAGTGGCCGGCCTGCGGACGGTCCCGAAAAAACGCCGCAGCAAGGGGTCGCCGGAAAGGTATTCGGCCAGCGCCTTGCGCTCGGCGGCGAATTCCTTCTGGACGCTGCTGATGAAGATCCTCATGCGCCGATTCCGAGTTGTTTGAGAATTCTGCCGAGAGCCTGGTCGGTTTCCTTGGCTTCCTTCTCGATCACGGCTAACTCCTCAACGATCTCAGCGATGGGCCGGTAGGTTTCGGCATCTGACGTGTGGATGTAGCGGCTGGGGGAGATGTTGTAGTCGTTTTTCTTCAACTCGGCGTGATCGACGATACGGCTGAGTTTTTCGGCTTCCTGCCAGCCGATGAGGGTGTCGGCGATGCGCTGGATGCCGGCGTCGGGGATGAAGTTCTTGGGGTCGCCCTTTGCGAAGACCTGGCTGGCGTTGACGAGGAAGACTTTGCCCTTGCGCTCCTTCGGCTTGGCCTTGTTCAGGAACAGCACGATGCCCGGAGCGGTGGTGTTGTAGAAGAGGTTTTCAGGCAGGTAGAGGACGCTCTCGATGAGGTCGTGGTCGACGAACCACTGCCGGACGGTCTTTTCCTTGTTGGTGCCGGCATTGCCCGATCCGCGCGAGGCGGCGCCGGTGTCGAGGACGACGGCGGCGCGGCCCTTGTCATTCAGGCTGGCGTGCATGTGCTGGACCCAGCCCCAGTCGGCGGAGGACTTGCCGGGGAAGCCGGCCCCGGCGGGGAAGCGGTCGAGTTCGTCGTTGTCGTAGTCGGCCTCGGTGAACCAGTCCTGGTTCCACATGGGATTGGCGACGACGCGGTCGAAGGTGCGGAGTTTGCCCTGCCTGTTGCGGAATTTGGGATTTTTGAAGGTATCGCCGATCTCGATCTGGCCCTCCATGTCGTGGATGATCATGTTCATGTTGGCCATGGCCCAGGTCTCGGGCGTGTTTTCTTGGCCGTACAGTTTCAGCGGTGCGACGGTCCGCTTTTTGTCTTGGGCGCTTTCCTCCATGGCGATCTCGCATTTCACAAGCAGGCCGCCGGAACCGCAGGTGGGGTCGTAGATTTCCATGCCGGGCTCGGGCTGGAGGACGCGGGACATGATGGTGCCGACCTCGGGCGGGGTGTAAAACTCGCCGGCGCTCTGGCCGCCGCCCTCGGCAAACTTGCGGATCAGGTATTCGTAACTCTTGCCGATGATGTCGGCCTCGACGTCGTCGAGCCCGAGGCGCTTGGTGCTGACGGCCTCAATGAGGTTGGAGAGGCGGTCGTCATCGAGGTCGCGCTGGCCGTGGGTGGTGGCGTTGAAGTCGACGCGGTCGATGATGCCCTGGAGGAGCGGGTTTTCCCGGGCGATGGCCCGCATCTGGGTGGTGACGCCTTCGCCGATCTTGTCGGAGAGCTTGCGGATGACAGACCAGACCGGCTGCTCGGGATCGTCCGGCACGAGGGGGAGGTAGAAGCGGACCAGCTTGTGGTCGGCCTTGGCGAGCTGAAAGGCCTTCTTGCGCGAGCCGACCTCGGTGGCAATGCGATTCAGCTCGTCGTCGAAGACGTCGCAGAGGCGCTTGGTGAAGATCAGCGGGAGGATGTAGTCCTTATATTTCGGCGCGTCCTTGGCACCCCGAATCGAACAGGCGGCGTCCCAGATCCAGGATTCTAGAGATTTGTTTTTTTCGGGGTTGCCGTTGGCCATGGGAGAAGCGGAGTTCAGAGGGTGGGCGTGGGGTGCGGGACGAATGAAGTGTGAAGGAAGAATGTAGAAGTAGGAAGTGGCGAGTGGCCCTTTTCGAAGACCTGGCTGGCGTATTGGGCTCGGTCACTGCCACCCTACAAGAAAAACCTGCGCTAAGCGGATCGCCCTACCAAGCCACCAAGCCCCAGACAAACGACCACCAAAATTGGCCCGAAGGGCTGGTCCAGCCCCAGGGCCAGGACGAAGGCGCCCCCATAGGCCGTAATGCCAAGCAGGGCGGAGATCCCTAGGGTCCAGCCCCAACTCGGGGCTACCCTAAAGGCCGCCCAGGCGGGCAGCAGGATCAGGACGAAGGCACCCATGACCCCCAGGGTTGCGGTGGCGACCGCAAGGCCCAGGGCGACCAGCAGATCGAAGCCCAGATGCCAGCGCCAGGCAGGCAATCGGTTGGCACCCTCGTGTTGGGGGAAAAAGCGGGCGTGCAACAGCCTGGGCATCAAACGGGGCAGGGCAATCGCGGCGGCCAGAACCAGCAGCAGGGCGGCGGTCAGCTCTGGCCAGCCGGCAAAGTAGAGTTGGCCGTCGATCAAGGCATATCCCAGGGCCTCCCCCCCGGGGGCATTGGCGGCGACCAGCATGAGCCCCGACCAGCCGATCAAGATCATGAAGGCGTAGGCGCCATTGCCGCGGATGCCCGTCAATGACTTAGCCATCCCGCCAGCACAGGCACCGAGTCCCGCCCCGAACAGGGCGGGTATCCCCAGGGCTATTCCCAAGAGGGCACCGGCCGCCGCCAAATGCGCGAGCCCCAGGGCGGCCAGCCACTCATCCCGGAGCATCAGTAGCACCCCGAGCACCGGCAGCACCCCGGCCAGCAACAGACCGGCCAGGAAGGGGAGCCGAAAAACCGGATCGGTAAGCAGATCCCAAGTCATGGGTGGCCTCCCAGTCGGCCAGAACAAGGCGCCAGTGGCGAACTCAGTCCCATGCACCGATCTCCAGAACTCGCGTACAGGCTCCCTCAAGGAAGCCACGCTCATGGCTCACCAGTAGCACCGCGCGGTGCTGATCGGGCCCCGGATCAGGGGTCGACAAAATCTCCGTGAGTAGCAACTCATGGCGGGGATCCAGATTATTGGTGGGCTCGTCCAGGAGCACCAGGTCGGCGCCACTCGCGAGCACTGCCCAGACGCATAAGAACTGGAACTGACCACCACTCAGGCGATCGACCCGCCGACCCAAGACCTCGCCCGGCATCCCCGGGGGAGGTCGTTCCGTCGGCACCCCGGCGCAGCCGAGCAGATCCCAGCCCGTGACCGGCATGGTGGGAGGCCGCGCCGGCCTTTGCTCCTGATAGGCAAGGGTCAGACCTTCGGCCCGCTCTATTTTCCCGGAAAAGACCCGCGCACCCGCGGCGATAGCCTGAAGCAGGGTTGATTTACCGCTGCCATTGGCCCCCCAGAGGCCCAGGGTCTCGCCAGGGCGGATCTCGAAGGAGACGGGCCCAACCACCGGCGACGCATAGCCAGCCACCAGGTCTCGTGCCCGGAGCAAGGGGGCTGACCGGTCCGGCATTGAATGGCTCATCGGACACTCGCGAGAGCCGCGACCCAACGCCCGATATGTGCCAGATAACCCTCCCCATCGGCATCCGCCGGGGGCTCAAGGGGAAGCTGAATGGCCTGCCAACCCAAATCCCGGGCGAGAGCCTGGGGGGCTTGCGGAGACTGGTAAGGTGTGAAGAGGATGACGCCACGGCCATCCTTGAGGGCCCTGGTCAGCTCACTCAGTTGGCGGCCAGTGGGCGGCACCCCTGGAATGGGTTCGATAACGCCGAGCAAAGGCAAGCCAAAACGACTCAGCAGATAGATAGCGTCCCGGTGATAGAGCACCGCTCCCGGGGCGCCCGTCAGGGTCTTGTTCCACTCGGCCACCCGTGCCCGAACCTGGGCGGTAAAGGCGTCAGCCCGCTGACGATAACCGGCGGCCCCCGCCGGATCGAGCTGGCCCAGGCGCGCGGCCAGGGCCTGGCCAACGGCCGCCATGCGCAGGGGATCCAGGTCCAGATGCGGGTTGCCCACCGGATGGACGTCACCCATGGCCCGATCCGCCGCTCCACCGGTCTCTAGCAGCTCAACCTGGGCGGCCGCCTCGAAGTAACCGAGCTTGCCGGGCTGGATATTCGGATTGGCGGCCCCGCTAATGGCCGCCGGCAGCCAACCGGACTCCAACTCGGCCCCCAGGGCCAAAACCAGGTCGGCATCGCGCAGGTGTCCAATCATGCTGGGCTTGGCTTGAAGTTGATGCAGATCCCGATCGGGACCCGCTAACACCGTCAGGGTCGCACCGGGGCCGGCAACCTCCCTGGCCAGGGCGCCCAGGCTCGAAGCGGTTGCCACGATTTCCAGGGCAAAGGCCTGGGCCGACGCCAGAGCCAGGAGCCCAATCAGGGCCATCTTGAGTTGTTTGATCATCGAATGTCTCCGAGGGTTAAAAGCCATGGGCGCCATGGCTACCCATGCTCACCAGGAATTGAAGGTAGAAGGCATCGAAATTCGCCCGCTCGCCGGGCTCCACGAGGATGTCATTCTTGGCGTACTGGGCCCGCAGGAGCGAGAACTCCGAGAGTTTCCAGGTCAAATCCAAGGTCCAGCGGTTAGAGGAGCCAAAGGAAGCCTGCTCGCCACCGCCGCTGACCTCGTTGGTCAGCCCTAACACGTCATAGCGCAGACCCGCGGTCCACCGGGGGGCGAATCCATAGAGGGCCTGGGCATAGAGACCATCGGTGGTAAAGGTAGGGCTTAGACCCAGATCCTCCGGGTTGGGACTGGAGCGGATTTCCATGTCCTTGATGGATCGCAGATACTCAGTCTGAAATTTGAAGTCCCCCTGACCCTGGGCGCGGCCTCCCGCATACTTGTAAACCAGATCGATACCCCAGAGGCCCGCATCACCCGCGAGACCGATTTCCTCGATCAATTCCGGGTCCTCGGCCAGGTGGTCGTGTCCCTCCTCGCCATGGATGTAGGGCTGAACCTCCTGATGTTGGCGATTATGGGCGTAAGAGATACCCAATTGCAGGCCATGGCGGTCGCCGAGGTCTGGTGCAACCTTGGCAAAGGCGGTCCAGAGTCGCGGCCCGCCACTGGTATCCCCCAGCCCCAGCTCCTGCTGCTCCACCGAGTCCAGGGTTGCGCCAAGAATCTCTTGATTGCCCTGGGCCAACTCGGCCCCGACCAAGGTGTACAGGGGCAGCTTGGGCAGCCAGGTGAGCTGGACCCCCGTGTCCTGAAGCCCATGGGGGCCGAGCAGATTCAGATACGGCAGATTCTGGTCCACGAAGTCCCATTGATGAGGATGCTGTCTGTTGATATACCCAAAGTCGCTCAGGAACTTGCCGGCCTTGATACGCAGCCCGTAGGGAAGACTACGGGTCTGGAGCCAGCCTTCCTCCAGATCGACATTCCCGTCCCCGTCTATCGAGATAAAGAGATTGGCATCGAAGTAGGGGTCCACGGTGGCGGAGAAGGCGAGTTCCGCCGACCGGAAGTTGAACCCGTTCTGCGCCGCCCCGTGGGCATGGGCCTCGGACTCCAGGGCTGCCTCGCCGGCGTGGGTATGAGGGAGCAGCCGGGACGGTTGATAGGCCGCGCCCACCAGCACGGAGCCCAGGCCATCGACCCCATCCTGGTAATAATTGCCGTCCAGAAAGACAGAGATTTGGGGATTGAAGGCACTACCGGAGGTCAGGGCACCCAAGGCGCCGCCGCTCGCCGCGGCTGGGGGCGACGCCACAAGGGGCACGGTACCCGGAGCGGTGGGGGCGGTCATGGGTCGGGCCTCCGCCGTGGCGGCCGCCTTATCCGCCCGTGAGGCGACGGGGCCGGACTCTCGAGTACTGGAACTGGCGTCGCGCTCGGCCTTGGCGAGACGGGACTCCAATGCCGCGATACGGCTTTCGTACTGAGACTTCATCTGGTTGAGCATGGATCTCAGCTCGGCGATCTCGGTATCGCTCGCCGCCATGGCGGTGCCAGGGGCAAGCAGGGCCGCCAGCAGGATATACGGCCGGGGGGTGGGCAGGGTAGCGCAAGACACGCCCTGCGACAGTAAATGACGCATGTGAAATAGTTCCGATCAGGGTCAGCAAAAACCCTACCGCGTCCGCGACGGGTATGGGGATGGCTTATTAGGGTCGAATCGGGACTAGGCGGGCGGGGCGCGCGCCACCGGGGCGCGCTGGGGACGGATGATAGGGTTATCGGCGATCGCGGATGGGACCTCGACGCGCCAGGCTAGGCTTGGCGTTGGAGGCGGGGGTACGATGGACAACAAGGCGGGGGCCGCACCGATCATGCAGATCGGACAGGGGTCCGATTCGCCCTGCGTGAGGTGGTCCAGTTCGTGCGCCCCCAGCAAGAACTGGAAGACCACCAAGACAAGGGCGAGTATGAGCCGCCTAGATTTCATCCTAACTTTTATCTGACCTTGCTAATCCGCTGGCTCAAGCATACTTTGTTCCCCCCCCGGGCCGTCAAGGACCCGGGCATCCACTAGTCTTGAACCCCCGTGCGCTTTGGGGCAAGCTTCGCCATCCTCATAAGCAGTCACCAAGGCCATGCCAACCACACTCCTTGCCCGTACCCCACGCCTGGATGGCACGGACCCCGAAGCCAAGCGCGCCGAGATCCTGAGCTATTTTCACGCCACCTGGGACCGCTACGAATCCCTGTTTCAGTTGCTGGCCAACGACCTGGCCTACACCCGCAAACCGATCAGCCTGCGCCACCCCCTCATCTTCTACCTGGGCCACACCGCCACCTTCTTCATCAACAAGCTGGTGCTGGCGGGACTGGTGGACCGGCGCATCAACCCCAGGCTGGAATCCCTGTTCGCCGTCGGCGTGGACGAGATGAGCTGGGACGACCTGGACGAGACCCATTACGACTGGCCGAGCCTGGACCAGCTCTGGGACTACCGCCGCCAGGTGCGCGCGACCCTGGACCAGGTGATCCGGGACACCCCCCTGACCTTGCCTATCGGCTGGCAGGACCCCTTCTGGGTGGTGCTAATGGGCATCGAGCACGAACGCATCCACCTGGAAACCTCCTCGGTGCTGATCCGCCAGCAGGTGCTGGACTGGGTACGGCCCCACCCCGACTGGGCACCCTGCCCCATCAGCGGCCCGGCGCCCGAGAATGCCCTGGTGGAGATCCCTGCCGGCCAGGTCCGGCTGGGCCGGGACCTCGATGACCCCTGGTATGGCTGGGACAATGAATACGGCCACCACGAAGCCGAGGTGACCGCCTTCCGCGCCGCGCGCTATTTGACCAGCAACGGCGAGTTCCTGCCCTTCGTCACCGCCGGCGGCTACGCCGATGACAGCCTCTGGGACGAGGAAGGCCTGGGCTGGTTGCGCTTCGCCCAGGCCCGGCATCCGACCTTCTGGGTGGCGGATGGGGACGCCTGGAAGCTGCGCCTGCTGGCCGAGGAGGTCCCCATGCCCTGGGACTGGCCAGTGGAGACCAACTGCCACGAGGCACGGGCCTTCTGCCGCTGGAAGGCGCGAGAGACCGGCCTGGGCGTGCGCCTGCCGAGCGAGGACGAATGGCACCGCATCCATGACCATGCCGGCCTGACCGACGTCCCTATGGACGCGCCCGCGACCGCCAACCTGCACCTCGACCACTGGGCCTCCAGTTGTCCGGTCGACCGCTTCCCCCACGGCGACTTGTTCGACGTGGTTGGTAACGTCTGGCAGTGGTGCGAGACGCCCACCTACCCCTTCGCGGGCTTCGCCGTCCATCCCATTTATGACGACTTCACCACACCCACCTTCGATAATCGTCACAACATCATCAAGGGCGGGTCCTGGATCGCGACCGGCAACGAGGCGCGCCATGTTTCCCGTTATGCCTTCCGCCGCCAT
This sequence comes from Chromatiaceae bacterium, assembly GCA_044228695.1. Taxonomy (GTDB): domain Bacteria; phylum Pseudomonadota; class Gammaproteobacteria; order Chromatiales; family Chromatiaceae; genus M0108. The sequence continues at coordinate 7,682 of JBGAUK010000103.1, forward strand.
TTTTTCCAGCACGCGGGCTTCCGCTACATCGTCAGCGCGGCGCCGGCGACCCAGCCCGACTCCCGGTACGAAACCGATGCGCTGCTGTCGCAGTATGCCGAGTTTCACTATGGCGACGCCTACTTCGGCGTGCCCAACTTTCCCCGCGCCGTGGCGGACATTGCCATCGCCGCCTGGGCCCGCCATGGCCAGGGCCGGGCGGCGGGGCGGGCCCTGGACCTGGGCTGCGCCACCGGTCGCTCCAGCTTTGAACTAGCACGCCATTTCGCCCAGGTCGAGGGGATCGATTTCTCCGCCCGCTTCATCCAGACTGGCGTGCAACTGGCCGAGACCGGCGTCATCCGCTACACCCTCCCGGACGAGGGGGAACTGGTGCTGTATCGGGAACGCCGGCTGGCCGACCTGGGGCTGGCGGAGGCCGCGCCCCGGGTAGCCTTCTGGCAAGGCGACGCCTGCAACCTGAAACCGGTTTTCAGGGGCTATGACCTGATCCTGGCCATCAATCTCATCGACCGTCTCTATGCCCCGCGCCGCTTCCTGGCGGAGGTGCATGAACGGCTCAACTCCGGTGGCCTGCTGGTGCTGGCCTCACCCTACACCTGGCTGGAGGAACATACCCCGCGGGAGGAATGGGTCGGCGGCTTCAAGCAGGATGGCGAGTCCTACACCACCCTCGACGGCCTCCAGGACCTCCTCGGCGCCCACTTCGAGCGCGTCGAGGGCCCGGTCGAGGTCCCCTTCGTCATCCGCGAGACGCGCCGCAAGTACCAGCACAGCCTGTCGGAGCTAACCGTATGGCGACGCCGGGAGACCTGATATCACCAAGACCGCCTTGCGGCTCGCTCGCCATCTTTCGGGGTAGCCGCTATGGCAAAGACTGCTGCCACTCGCTATGACCTTGCGGAACACCTCAGGACTCTCGAGGAGATGGCGGCTTATGGTCACACCCTGCTCAAGATCATGGGCCCCTTGGGCTCAAGCGCCATGCCGCGACGAGCCATCACTCACCTGATAGCCGGACCCTGGTCCACCCCTGCGCGATCAGGGGGCCTTATAGCCTGGCTCCCCGCTGGCCTCGCCCTGCTAGCGGCAACGGCTGCCCTGGCCGCCGGAGCACCCGGGACCGGGATCAAGCATGTCTTCCTCATGGTCGCGGACGGGGCGGGCTACAACAGTTGGAACGCGGCCAGCATGTATCAGGGCCGATGGGATGCCAGTACGGGGAAGAGCACCCAAGCCTATGAGGGTCCGCACTGGGTCGCGTTTGGCTGTAGCACCTATCCCTTGAATACCTCAGCCACCCCGACCGGTACCGGTCGGCAGGATGCGGGCCTCATCTACGACCCGGCCAAGGCCTGGGACCGCGCGTACGGCTATGCCTGGTTGGGGTCGGGCGCCACCGATTCCGCCGCTGCGGCCACCGCCCTGTCCACGGCCACCAAGACCTTCAACAATGCCATCAACTGGAGTGACCTGGACCAACCCCTGGGCCCCACCCTGGCCGAGATGGCCAAGGCCGCGGGCAAGGCCGTGGGCGTCGTCACCACGGTGCCCTGGTCTCACGCCACGCCCGCGGGCCTGGCCAATGCCCATAACGTCAGCCGGAAGAACCTGGCCGAGCTGGCCAACGCCATGCTGGCCGGCAAGGTGCTGGATGTCATCATGGGTGCCGGCAATCCCGACTACGACGATAATGGCGAGCCCCGGAAAGTCCCGGTGGATTACCAATCCGTCGGGGGGTCCGACACCTGGAGGGCGAGAGAGCAGGCGCGGGCCCGTCCCGCCGGTACCTATCAGGGTTTCCGGCCCCTTTCGACCCTGGCGGAATTCCAGGCCCTGATCAGCGGACCGACTCCCCAGCGGGTGCTGGGGACGGCCCAGGTGGCGACCACGCTGCAAGAGGCCCGGCAGGGCGCGCAGGCCGGGGAGCCCGGCGCGGACTCGCCCCGCAACCCCGGGGTGCCTGACCTGGTGACCCTGGTCCGGGGGGCGCTGAACGTGCTGGACGAGGATCCCGATGGCCTCTTCCTCGTCATCGAGGGCGGCGCCATCGATTGGGCCAATCACCAGAACAATGCCAGCCGCATGATCGAGGAACAGCTGGACTTCTTCGCGGCCATGGATACGGTCATCGCCTGGGTGGAGGCCAACAGCCATTGGGGGGAATCGCTCCTGATCCTGACCGCCGACCATGAAACCGGCTTGCTGTGGGGACCCCGGTCGGACCAGGTTCCCTTTGATCCCCTAGTGGATCAAGGGGCTGGCCGCGTGCCAAAACTGGCTTTCAATGCCACCGGCCATACCACCAGTCTGGTGCCGGTCTATGCGCGCGGCGCTGGCAGCGAATGGCTGGCTCGGTTCGTGATCGGTGATGACCCGGTCAGGGGGCCCTATGTCGACAACACCGGCGTGTCCCAGGTCCTGAGATATGCGGTGGCGGGTCCAGCGCCGGCCATACCCGCCCCCGCCACCCGCGGTCCTTGAGGGCATCCGGATGCGAGTGGCGCTCGTGACAGACAGTCTACGTCACCCATGGAAGACTAAATTTCGGGGGAACCTCAAGCCCGGTCTGGACAGGAATCCCGCCTTCCACAGTTCCACGCTTAGAGTTCGGTGCAGTGCCCCAAAGTACGTTGGGAGCCAGATCCGATTGGGGGACTCATTGGGGGATCAGTTAAAGGAGGGCGGAGTCTAGAATCAAATGCAACACCCCTATGCTTTAAGGTGTTGCCATGGGAACGCACTACGAACAACTGTCGGCCGAAGAGCGCGCTACGATGATGTTGATGGCCCACGAGGGTAAGAGTCTGCGCGCCATGGCGCGGACCCTGCATCGTGCCCCCTCGACGATCAGCCGGGAATTGCGCCGACATTCCCCCCCGGCGGATGCCACGGGGACCCGCTGTTACGACGCCAAGCGGGCTGGCCAGGACGCCCGGCGCTGCCGCTTCAAGCCGCGGCGGTCGCCCAAGCTGGCGGTGGAGGGTGTGCTGTTTGGCGTGGTCGAGCATTTTCTGCAGGAGGGTTGGTCGCCCGGTCAGATCGCCGGCGCCCTGAAAATGATGTGGCCCGACTCCCCGGAGCGGCGGGTCTCGACCGAGACCATCTACACCTGCCTCTACGCCTTGCCGCGGGGAGCCTTGCGCCAGGAACTGATCGCCTGCTTGCGCCAGGCACACCGTGCCCGCCTGCCACGGTCCCGGGGCACGGATCGACGCGGGCAACTGCCTGATATGCTGAGCATTCATATGCGTCCGCCAGCGGTGGATGATCGCGCCTTGCCGGGCCACTGGGAGGGGGACTTCATCAAGGGGGCGGGTAACCGTTCAGCGGTCGGGGTCCTGGTCGAACGCTCCTCGCGCCTGGTCCTGCTGGCCAAGATGGACAATGCCACTGCCGCCTCCGCCCTGGCGGGCTACACGCGTCATCTCAACAGCGTTGCTGAACCGATGCGCCAATCGCTGACCTATGATCAGGGCAAAGAGATGGCACGCCATGCCGAGCTGACCGCCCAAACCGGGGTCAAGGTCTACTTCTGCGATCCGCATAGCCCTTGGCAACGGGGATCCTGCGAGAACACCAACGGTCTCCTGCGCCAGTACCTCCCAAAGGGGACGGACTTGTCCGTCTACAGCCAGGAAGAACTCGATGCGATCGCGGAACGTCTCAACCAGCGGCCACGCGCGATCCACGGCTTCTTCCCCCCGATCAGTGTCTATCGGGCTATGCTGGAACGGCTCAACCAGCCCAATGGGTCTGTTCACTAACAGGTGTTGCACTTGGTACTAGAAACCGCCGAGTTTAATCCTAACTAGTAGTCCGTTTCATCAATATATTTACATATTATACAATACTTAGATCAAACTTTTTCCAGCGGAAGACGACGGGGGCGGCATTCATTTCCGCGATGCCTTGATGGATACGCGCTTTGAGTTCTTCCACCGAAGTGACGCGGAGGTGTCGCAGGAAGGTCCGCGCCATTTTCGAGAAGGCGCATTCGATCAGATTAAGCCACGAGCC
>JBGAUK010000104.1:0-11641 GCA_044228695.1 Chromatiaceae bacterium
CAACAACTTTGCGAGGAAGCCATAGTCCTGGTATTCGCGGGGCGTATGGCAACGTCCGTAGCCAATGCTGAGGTTGGTGCACTCCGGGATACGGGAGGTGTAGTTGGCGGTATCGGTGAAGACGCCGCGGGCGCAGGGACGGAAACCCAGGCCGATTTGTTTCGCCAGGGCCTTGGCGAAGGTGTCGGAACAGCAGCGGTCGCCGCTCTGATGGGTGATGACATCCCGGGTCCCGCCGCGATCGAAAGCGACGGCGCGCGCCAGGCCCGCCAGACGCTCTGGACAGGTGTCGGCAATCCAGAAACTGCCCATGCCATACTCCTCCTCCTCGCGGTGGAAGATATAGAGGCCGGGCACGCGGTGGGCGATAAGCCGCAGCAAAATCCAGCAGCCGGTGGCGTTGTCGGCGCCCAGCGGTTGGCCGTCCCGCTTGTAGAAGCGGCGAGTCTTGGGGTTATCCAGCACCTGTTGCCGGTCGTCGCGCTGGTGAACCGTGTCGGTATGGGCGGAAAAGAGGGTCCGCGGCTGATCGCCGATCTGGAGATAGCGGTTGCCGTAGCCGTCCTGGCCCATGCCGGGGACTGGATCGAGGTAGCGGGCGATGAAGGCCAACTCGCCGGGGCTATTGCTGCGGCGCGGGTAGGTCAACATCTCCTTGAGCTGGTGCAACGGTGGCCTCGCGCGGGTGGGGGACGAACGGCCAGCATAAGGGGTGATGGCGACGAAGCGGGTCGTCTGTGGTCCGTGGGCGAGGTTAAGGGTTCCATTTGTCACTGGGATCCCTGCTGGGTGGGACCGGGGTCGATGCCGGCTTACCCCGGATTTCACGTTACCCCTACCGCAGGCCCTTCATCAGCCCCGTGGCACGCAACACCCGTCGCGCGACGGCCTGGGTCATCACCCCGGCACTGCCGGGGCGCAGCAGGGTCAGATGGTCCCTGGCCCGGGTAATACCGGTGTAGAGCAGTTCGCGGGTCAATACCTGGCTCGGCTGGTCGGGCATGACCAGAGCGACATGGGTGAATTCCGAACCCTGGGATTTATGGACCGTCAGGGCGTAAACGGTTTCCACCTCCTGCAGCCGGCTGGGGTGGAGCCATTTGACACCCTTGGCGGCGTTGCTGGCGAGGAAGGCTACCCGCAGGCTGGGTTCGCACCCGGCCCCGCAGGGCAGGGTTAGGGTGATGCCGATATCGCCGTTCATCACCCCCAGGTCGTAGTCGTTGCGGGTGACCAGGACGGGACGGCCGAGATACCAGCCGCTGCTGGCCGTGAGCAGGCCGGCCGCCTGCAGCAGGCGGGCGATCCGTGGGTTGAGACCCTCCACGCCCCAAGGGCCGCCGCGCAGGGCGCAGAGAACCTGGAACCCGGCATGGGCCTCCAGTACGGTGCGGGCCCAGTCGTCGTAGGCCGCCTGCCCGGCATCGGCCGCGGGGCGATGCTGGCGCAGCACCTCGAGGTAATGGCGGTAACCCGGGGCGGTCCCCCGGCCGGCGATGATCACCGACCGGAAGGCGGGATCCTCGGTGTCGGCGAGGGGGACGAGGTCGAGATCGGCATGGGGACGGGCACCGATCGCCAGGATGGTTGCCTGATCACCGGCGTTCACGGCCTCGGCCAGCTGACCGATGCCGCTGTCCGCGGCGAAGCGGTGGCTGTGGCGCAGCATAACGACTGCCTGGTTCAAGGCCGTACCCGTGGCATCGATCAGGCCTGGGGGCACGACTACCCCGCATGCGGCCGCCAGCCAGTCGGCAGTCTCTGGCTGGTAGCGGCCGGCGCTGGCCTGCTGGCAGAGCTCGCCGAGTACCGCTCCGGCTTCCACCGAGGCGAGCTGGTCCTTGTCACCGATGAGGATGAGGCGCGCGGCGGGCGGCAAAGCGGCGAGGACCGCCGCCATCATCTCCAGGTCGACCATGGAGGCCTCGTCGATGACCAGCAGGTCCAGGGCCAGGGGGTTGTCGGCATTGTGCCGCAGGCGACGGGTGTCGGGGCGGCTGCCAAGGAGGCGGTGGAGGGTGGTGACGGTGATAGGGATGGCCGCGCGGATAGCCTGTGCCTGCTCGAACCCTGCCAGTGGCAGTTGCTCGACGGTGCCGGCGATGGAGGCGTTGAGACGCGCCGCTGCCTTGCCGGTGGGGGCCGCCAGGCGGATGCGCAGCGGCCGGGCGGTCTGGCCCGGGGCGGTCGCGGCCAGGGCCAGGGCCTGCAATACCGCTAACAGCCGGACCACGGTGGTGGTCTTGCCGGTGCCGGGTCCACCGGTGATGACGCTGATGGCATTGCCAGCCGCCAGGGCGCAGGCCAGTTTCTGCCAGTCGGGCGTGCTGGCCGGGCCGCCGGGGAACAGGCGGTCGAGCGTTTGGCGCAGGGCCGGCACCGACAGGGCGCCCCGCACGGCGGGAGTACGCTCCAGCCGGGTCCGAATGCCCCTGGCCACGGCCTGTTCATAGTCCCAATAACGGCGCAGGTAGAGGCGCCCCTCATCCAGAACCAGTGGCGTCACCCCGGGACCCTGGCCGACCAGCGTCGGCTGGGCCAGCGCCGCCTGCCAGGTGGCCAGGGTCAGGCCCGCCAGCACCAGGGCGGGGTGCCGGGGTGGATCCTCGTCGGCCTGCTCGCCGCTCTCGGGAGGGAGGGAGAGGGCGAAGCCGGGGTCGGCCAGCAGCGTCGCCAGGTCGAGGCAGGCATGTCCGCGCCCCAGCTGATGGCTGGCCAGGGCCGCGGCGAGAATCAGCAAAGGCGGGGCGTCAGGTGCTTCCCGCCACAGGAAGTCGGCGAAGACGAGATCCAGTGGTCGCAGCCAGCGGTGCCTTGCCCAGCCGTCGAGGATGACCCGCAGGTGCGCCTTGTCGATGGGTGGGATGTCCGGGGTCGGGGTAGTGGTGCTCATATCCCTGGCTCCGCGGGCAGCTGGGCAAAGAGGGCGTCAAGCGCCTCGATCAAGGCCCGTGGGGGGCGTTCGGCGTGCAGGCCCTGGCCCGGCGCCGCGATACCGCGCACAAAGAGGTAGACGGCGCCGCCGACGTGGCGGTCGTAGTCGTAGTCCGGCAGGCGCGCCTTGAGCTGGCGGTGCAGGGCGAAGAGGTAGAGGACGTACTGCAGTTCATAACGGGCGTGGAGGACGGCGGCTTGGAGTGCCGCGGGGGTATAGGCGGCGTCATCGGCGCCGAGCCAGTTGGATTTGTAGTCGGCGACGTAGTAGCGGCCCCGGTGTTCGAAGACCAGGTCCACGAAGCCCTTGAGCATCCCGTTGAGGCGGTTGGTGGCCAGTGCCGGGCGGGGTGCCCCGCCCAGGGTGTGGGCGCTGACCAGCCGGTCAAGGGTCCGGGCATCGACCTGATGAGCCGCCAGCCAGAATTCCAGCTCGGGGACGGCGGTGGCCAGGCCAGCGAGGCTGACACGGGCGGCCGGCTCTCCCGCCAGCGCTGGCAGGGTCAGGGGTTGGGTGATGAGCCGCAGTAACCAGTCCGTCAGAGGCGAGATCCAGGACTCCCAGCCCCTGACCTGGCAATGCCGGGCGACGCTATCGCGCAGCAGGGCCGGCTCGGCGGCGACGCGGGCGAAGCCCTGGGTTGCCGCCCATTCCAGCAGCAGGTGCAGAAAGGAACCCGCCGCCGCGCCGCGGGGAAACGCATGGGCAGTACCGGGCGCGGGTGGGCCGGGCCGTGGCGGGATCTGGCCTGGCTGGTCCGTTGCCATGGGCACGGTTTGTGCGAGCGCGTTCCCTTCGGCCTGCAGTTCCCAATAATGATCCTCGGCGGGGGTTTCGGCACTGAGGTCGTTTGACTGCGGCCCGACCACCAGGGGAGTGGTGGAGGCCGGGTCGGCAACGAGCGTTCGCAGGGCGGAATAGCTGGCGATCCACCAGGGTTCACGCACCGCCTGGCAGGAATCGCGAGCGGCCCCGGTGGCGGCCAGGTCGGCAACCGGCTGGTAGCGGTCAGCGGTGGCGGCGGGCGCCGGGATGACGGCGATGTCCCTGCACTCGCCGCGCAGGACAGCCAGGGCGTCCGCCAGGCTCGCATCCAGCCCCGACGCCGGCGCGACCGCCGGGTCCTCACTGCTGAAGAGCAGGTAGCCGAAAGGGCTCTGCCGAAAGTCGGCCAGAGGCGCCAGCCCGACCCAGGTGGCGTATCTGGCCCGGGTCAGAGCGACGTAGAGTTTGCGCAGGTCCTCCCCCAGACGCTCGTGGTCGGCCCGGGCAATGACATCACCCGCCGCGGCCAGCGCCAACTGGAGCCGGCCCTGGTCGTCGTGCCACTTGAGCGGCAGGTCGTCAGCCCTGACCGGGCGATGGTCGGCGGCGAAGGGCAAGAAGACCAGGGGGTATTCGAGCCCCTTGGCCTTGTGGACGGTGACCACCTTGACCAGATCGGCATCACTCTCCAGCCGGATCTGACGGGCGTCGCCCTTGATATCCCGCTGCGCATCCCGGCGTTGCTCCGCCAGGTGGCGGATGAGGGCATGCGCGCCATCGAGCTGGGTACTGGCCTGTTGCAGCAGTTCGGCCAGGTGCAGCAGGTCGGTGAGCACCCGCTCGCCGCTCAGCCGCGCCTCATCCGTACCCAGCAGGCGCGCCGGAACGCCAAAGTCGTCCAGCAGACGGCGCAGCATCGGCAGCACGCCCCGGGAGCGCCAGTGGTCGCGGTAGCTCCGGAACTGGAGCACCCGCTCTTCCCAGGCCAGTTCGTCCCGGTTGAGCGCGTCCAGCTCGGCCCAGTCCCGGCCCAGGGTCGCGGTGGCCAGGGCGGCGCGTAGCCGCCGCGGGTCGTCGGGAGCGGCGCAGGCGGCGAGCCAATACTGGAGTTCCGCCGCCTGGGGGCTGCGGTAGACGGAGTCCTGGTCGGAAAGGTAGACGCTGCGCACGCCCCGCTGGGCGAGGGCACGGCGGATGAGGTCGGCCTCCCGGCGCCGGTAAACCAGTATCGCCAGATCCGCGGGGCGCAGATCCTGGCGCTGGCCGCGGCCACCAGGGGTGACGAAACCGGCCCGGCCGGCTTGGCCCAGGTTGAGCAGACGCACGATCTCGCTGGCGCAGGCATGGGCAATGGCCTCGCGGTAGGCATCTTTTTGCAGGGCTTTGCCATCCGCCTGGGCCGGCAGCCACCAGGCGGTGAGGGCCGGCGCGGGCTGGCCATCGATGTAAAGGGCATCCTCACGGCCCCGGGCGTCGGCGGGGACGAAAGGCACCGGGTTGTCCGTGCCGGCGCGGAACAGAAAGGCCCCTGTGCCGGACACCCGTTCCTCGGCGAGTTGGAAGCAGCGGTTCGCGGCGGTGACCATGGCCCCGGTGGCGCGGTAGTTGGTTTTCAGGGTATAGAGCCGGTCGGAGCAGGCCCGGCGGGCGGCGAGATAGGTGTGGATGTCCGCGCCGCGGAAGGCATAGATGGCCTGCTTGGGGTCGCCGATCAGTACCAGGGCAGTGTCCGGGTCGGGGTTGGCTACCCGGTAGATAGCATCGAAGATACGGTACTGCACCGGGTCCGTGTCCTGAAACTCGTCGATCAGGGCGACGGGGAACTGGCGACGGATGAGTTTGGCGAGTGCCGGGCCGTTGGGCCCCTCGAGGGCCGCGGCCAGCCGGGTGAGAAGGTCATTAAAGCCCATCTGGGCACGCTGCGCCTGCTCGCGGGCAAAACGGGCCGCCACCCAGCGGGCGGCATGGCGCAGGAGTGGGGGGCGGGGGTCGGGTAGCGCGGCCAGAGACTCCCGCAGGCTGGCCATGGCCTCCAGGGCGGGGTGCTGCACCAGCGGTTTGCCCGGGAGCCAAATCTCCTGGAGTCCGGCGGGGGTCAGGCGGGTCCAGACGGCGGCGTCGTCCTCGAACGCTGGTTTGACCGCCAGGGGATCGAGGGTCCAGTCCTGGAGTTTCTTCAGCCATTCCGTGTAGTAGTTGATTTTGAGCTGCTGTCCGCGGAACGCCTTGCGTGCCCGGGCGGCATCGAGCAATCCCTTGAGCTCGGCGGTCCAGGGTTGCCGTGCGACCGCCGCCGCGCCAGGTTGCGGGGCATTATGCCAGGGGGCCTTGAGCTGCTGGCGCGCCGCCAGGGCGGCGCTGAGGGTCACCGCCGGGTCCGGCGCCGGCTCCAGCTTGTCAGCCTGGTCGAGCAGGTTCAGGAGATCCTTTTCGAGGGTCGCCGGTTCAGCCCAGTGACGGCGCATTTCGGCGGCGGCGGTGGCTGTCAGGGGGACCATGAAGGTTCGCCAGTAATCCCGCACCACCTCGGCACGCAGTTCACTCTGGTCGGTTTCCAGCGTCTGGGAGAAAAGGCTGTCGCTGTCGAAGGCGTGCTCGCGCAGCATGCGGTGGCACCAGGCGTGGATGGTGGAGATGGCGGCCTCGTCCATCCATTCCGCGGCCAACTGGAGTTGGCGGGCCTTGGCCGGCCATTCCGCGGCGGGGTAGGCCGCGCGCAGCGGGTGCAGCAGTTCATCCCCCACGGAGGGGGCCGGCCCCACCGCCGCCGGAGCGCGGAAGTAGTCCGCCGCCTCGGCCAGGCGCCGGCGGATGCGCTCGCGCAATTCCTGGGCCGCCGCAAGGGTGAAGGTGACGACCAGGATCTCCGGCGGGTTATGGCCGGGGGGTGGCACCGGCTCCGTTTCGCCATGACCCAGCACCAGGCGCACATAGAGACTGGCAATGGTGTGGGTCTTGCCGGTGCCGGCGCTGGCCTCGATCAGGCGGCTGCCGTGAAGGGGGAAACGGAGAGGGTCCATTTGGGTGGGGGCGGCACCCCCCAGCGCTGTCAATGCCTGGGAAGTACTCATGGACTGACCTCCCCGGCCGGGGTAGACGCGGCCGTGCGGTTCCTCCCAACGGGAATCACCCCGAAGAGCGGCCGCAGGAGCCGTTCAGCCCAGCGGGCAAATTCGCCGTCCGCGGTGAGTGCCGCATAGTCCGGAAAGACCCTGGCCAGATAGGGATCCTTGTCCACCTCGCCCATCTTGCGCTCCTCCCCCTCGTAAATCTTGCGGGCGACCTTGGCATCGCCGGCCTTGAGCCACGCGAAGGCGGTCTCGGCAGCCAGGGGCAGGGGGCGACATAGGCCCGCGTGCCAGGCGGCGAGGAGGTCGCCCAACAGCTGCCGGGCCTGGTCGGGGTCGAGGGGGGCTAGTGTGACGTCGCCGACCTTGCTGAGGATCTGGGTGGTGAGGGGTCCACCGGCCAGGTGGGCGCCCAGGTGCGTGACCCAGTGGCCGATCAGTTTTTCCCCCCGATAGTGCCCGTCCTTGACCAGATCGCTGGCCTCGAGCACCACCCGCCCCCGGCCGCCGGCGGCGTTGACCCGCAGGCCGCCCAGCCAGTCGGCTAGCTGCAGGTATTGGTCAGCGACCAGCACCTGGAACTGGAGGGGCTCCTCCCCCTCCAGTGGCTGTGGCCAGTGTTGCAGCGCCGCCTGGTAGCGGGCGAAGAGGTCGTCCATGGGTGCCTCCAGATCCTGGGCCTGCAGGTCGCCAAAAGCGCCCGGAGCCAGATCGCCGCGGCGCTGGATGCGGGCCAGACGCTCGGCGCGGACCGGCACGATGTCCGCGCCCCCGGCGATGGCCCGGGCCTGGGCGCGGATCAGTTCGTCGTTCAATTGCCAGCGCCCGAGGGGTTCGAGGGCGAAGGGTTCCTGATCCTCGCTTGCCAGATCCTCCTGGTCGAAATTGACGCCCAGACGTTGGGTGAAAAAGGCCTTGACCGGGGCCTTGAGGAAGTTGGCGAGGTCGCGGAGCTTGAGGGGTTCCTCGCGCGCCAGGGGGGGTAGCGGGTCGGCTGGCGTGGCCAACCGGGCATTGGCGCCCGCACCCTGTCGCCATTCCCGGACATAGGTGAACCAGGGCGAGGCGGCGGTGCCCGCCGGAAAATAGGCGGGGCTGAAGGGCTGGAGATGATGCTCCTGGGTCAGGGCCTGCAGGAAGGATTTCCTGGCCGATCCACCCTGACCAGCACCATCGGCCAGTTGCCAGCCGGCCGCGAGGTGGTCGCGGAGTTGGCCGACCAGTACCGAGGGGGGTTGTTTGCTGTTGTCGGTGATGCTGCGCCCGACCCAGGAGACGTGGAGCCGGTCCCGCGCCGAGAGCAGGGCCTCCAGGAAGAGATAGCGGTCGTCCTCGCGGCGCGAACGGTCGCCGGGCCGGTAGTCCCGGCCCATGAGATCGAAGTCCGCGGGGGGCCTTTGGCGGGGGTAGTCGCCGTCGTTCATGCCCAGCAGGCAGACGTGGCGGAAGGGGATGGCGCGCATGGGCATGAGGGTGGCGAAGGTGACGGCGCCGGCGAAGAAGCGCTGCGACAGCCGGCTTTCGTCAAGCCGGGCCAGCCAGTGTGGGCCGACCAGGGTGAGGGGCAGTTCCTCGGTCAGGCCGACCTCGGCGCAGACGTCCCGCCAGTCCTGGAGGGCGTTATCCAGTTGCAGCAGGGTGTAAGTCTCGGCGCTGTCGGTGGGGTCCAGGTAATCCTTCAGCAGACCTCGCAGGCGCTGGCACCAGCCAGCGGCGGTGGTGGGTTCGCGCAGGGTGCGCCAGGTGGCGTCGAGTTGATCGACCAGGCGGACCAGGGGGCCGAGCAAGGCGGCATCGAGCCCGCCGATGTCGTCGTAGGGCTCGATGCCTTGCCAGGCGCCGCCGGCGGCGCCAACGGCGTAGCCAAGCAAGAGGCGGCGCAGACCGCAGTGCCAGGTGTGGCGGGCATCCTCCTCATCCAGGTCAGGCAGATCGAAGCTGGCGCGCTGGCGGGCATGCAGCCCCCAGCGGATGTTGGCGCCCTGCAACCAGCGATGCAGGCGCGGCAGGTCCGGCTCGGCGAAACCGAAGCGTTGACGCAGGGCAGGAACCTCGAGCAGGTCCAGGAGGTCGCTTGCCGCCAGCCGCGACTGGGGCAGGGCGAGCAGGGTCGCCAGGACCTGCACCAGGGGGTCAGTGGTGCGCTGGCGCTGATCGGCGATGCTGAAGGGGATGTAGCGGGGGTCATCCTTGTCCACCTGCGCGAAGACCGCCTGGATATGGGGGGCGTAGGCGTCGATGTCGGGGACCATGACCATGACGTCGCGCGGGGTCAGGCTGGGGTCGGCATTGAAGGCGGCGAGTAACTGGTCGTGGAGGATCTCGACTTCGCGCTGGGGACTATGGGCGTCGTGGAAGCGGATGGAGGTATCCCGCATCGGGTTCACGGGTGGCCAATAAGCCCGGGTCTCCTCCAGGGGGCGCAACGCCCGGATGTCATCCTGAAGCTGGCGCAGCAGGGTCGGCACTCCACCCGGCTCCGCGGGAGCGGGAAAGAGATCGATGCGCTGGCCAATGGCGGTGAAATAGTCCGTGTAGACAGCCCGCGCCGCTTCATTATCGTATTCATCGAGCAGGCCGATGAAGTCGCGCCCCTGCTTGCCCCAACTGGCCAGCAGGGGGTGCGCGTCGAAGTGCAACGGCTCCTCGACCCGTTGCGCCGGCATAGCCGCCCGGCGGGGGTGGCGGCCAGTCCCGGCGCGCAGCAGATCACGGTCGGCGACGATGTCGGCCCAGTAGTACTCGCAGGGGTTGTGGACGAACATGAGTACCTGGGTCCAGCGCGCCATGGCCGCCAGCACTTCCAGGGATTGGCGCGGCAGACTGGAGATGCCAAAGACCAGCAACCGCCGCGGCAAGCCGGCGGGAGAGGTATCCGCCGGCCATTCGGCCGCCCGACGCAGAAAGGCGGCATGGACGGCGGCCCGGCCCAGGTGGGGAGTGGTGCCGTGGGGGCCTGTCTGGATCCCGATATCGGTGCGCAGGTCGCGCCATAACTGGGCTTGCCAGCCCTGCACCTCGGACAAGGGTTGACCGTGGTCACGGGGGCCGATCGGCACGTCCGCCCCCGCCGCCCAGGCCTCCAGCCAATCGGCGCGGTAGACCTGGTACTGGTCGAAAAGATCGGCGAGGCGCTCGGCGAGTTGAAAGCGCTTGCGCAGGTCGGCGTCCGCGGTCAGAAAGCGGCGCAGGGGGGCATAGAGTGGTGCCGTCACCAACTGGGGCAGCAGGCGCATGAGCCGCCACACCAGGCGCGGCTTGTCGAGGGGTGAGTACTCCGGTACCGCTGCGGGGCCCAGTACCGCACGGTAGACGCGCCAGATGAAGCGAGACGGCAGGGAGATCTCCAGCGCCGCGGCGATGCCGAGCCCGCCCCCGCCTGCATTGACCGCCTGGGAGTCGGGGTCCGCGGCGATGGCGAGTTTGAGCCATTGTGCAATTCCGTTACTCTGCGCCAGGATGATCTCTGGCTCAAGGGGCGCCAGGGGATGTTGGCGCAGCCAGGTGACGAGCAGGTCACGCAGGGCCTCGGGCTGGTTCCCATGCACCAGCATCAGGCCGGGGGGCAGTGCTTTGGCAGTCACGGCAGTCTCCGGATGGGGTGTTGAGCCAGCAAACTCGGCGTGGGTCACTGGAGACCCTCTGTGACCTTCTTCTTCGACCCTGGCAGGATAGCGCGAATAGTTGCGCAGTGCGCCCCGATGTAGCACCGCCCAGCATCAGCCAGGAATCACGGAAAATGTGACGGCAGGCGACCTGGTTTGTCGCCAACCCGCGTGACAATGAGGCCTTCACCAGCCCAATGCAGGTCATCCCATGTCCCCTTTGCCCAAGATCGAGGCCAAGTTCAACGAGTTTTTCAGCACCTGGGGCATCCGCCTGCCCCCGGAGGCCATGGCCCACCGCCAGCGCGGGCGGATACTGCAGGCCGGCTGGGTGGTCTGGTATCTGTTCGCGGTCGATGACCAGGGGGAATACCTCGACTTCTATGCCACGCACCGCATGGGCGGTGACCATCACCGCCGACTCCGCGCCAATGGCGGCCGGGAGTGCTTGCCGACCCTGCAAATGATGTACGCCACCTCGGCTGATCCCGAGGAGGCCCAGCAGCTCGCGGACGCCTTCTACGCCGAAAACCAGCGGGTCGCCGACCTGTTGGCGGCCAAAGGTTTCTGCCTCCAGGGCGACGAGCCCGGCCTGACGGTCATCAACCGGCATCTGCTGACCCACCCCAGCTCCTCGCGCGCCGGAGTAGCCCCATGACCGACGACTCACTGGCTCGGCAGGATCAGGCCCGCGGCGCTTTGCTGGGCGCGGCCGGGGGCACGGCGGCCATTCCGGCACCCTGGCTGGCGACCCTGCCGCAGCGCCAGACCCTCACGGTGCTGGCGGAGCAATGGTGGGCGCAGAGCGGCGGCTAGTCGGCGGCCGGGTGGCGTGGCTCGCCCACCCCGCGGCCAGTCTGCTAGGATCAGGCTTTGCGCTCATGTGACCCGCAGGGTCGCGACGCCCACCCGTCCCGGAGTCCCCGATGATCGACACCCTGTTGCGTCAATGGAGCCTGCTGCGGCTGATCCCTCGCTACCCGCGCCGGCTCGACCCCGCCAGCATCAAGGCGCAGTTGGACGCCCAGGGCATCGAAGTCACCCTGCGCACCGTCCAACGGGATCTCAATGCCCTGGCGGCCGTCTTCCCCCTGGAGGCCTCCGAGGGCCGGCCCCAGGGCTGGCGCGGGTGCCGGGGCGCCCGCCAGATCGACATCCCGAGCATGGACCCCCATGCCGCCCTGACTTTCTATCTGGTCGAGCAGCATTTGCGGGCCCTGTTGCCGCCGACCACCCTCGCCAACCTGACGCCCTGGTTCGAGGCTGCC
>JBGAUK010000105.1:0-11637 GCA_044228695.1 Chromatiaceae bacterium
TGGGTCCAGCCGATAACTCCCTTGGTAAAGCCCTCACCTTGCTGAGGTTGATAGGGCATGGGCCAGGAGGGGTAGAGGATGAAATAGCCAACTACCCAGGCAATGGACGCCCAGAAGCCGATCATCCACCAACTCGGGGGGGGATTGTTCAGCTCCCGCAGGTTATCGTCCCAGAAATGACCGGTATTGTTCTCACCGGGAAAGGGATTAGGTCCCGCCATTTTTTTCTCCGCTCTCTTTATTGTCCTCTTCGAACAGGATGAAGCGATTAGCCTCGAGCTTGTCCTTGTTCTTGGGACGAAAAACCTGGAAGTAAGCCACCACCATGGCAACGAAGATGACCACCGTCAGTATCGTGCCGATCCAGTCGTTGGTGGTCATTGCCGCCCAATCGGTATGGAAATACTCGCTCAGACTAGTCACGATAGACCTTGCCCTCGTCAAGCTTAACCATGGTACCCAGCACCTGCAGGTAGGCCACCACGGCGTCCATTTCGGTCTTACCCTGGAGGATGGCCGGTGCCGCCGCTATATCGGCATCGGTATAGGGAACGCCGATGAGCCTCAGCCCACCCATATGGGTCTGGATACTGGTGGCATCCGGAGAGGCCTTATCCAGCCAGGGATAAGCCGGCATGACGGATTCGGGAACGAGCGCCTGAGGTCTGCGTAGATGGGACCGTTGCCAGTCGTCCGAGTACTTGCCACCAACCCGGGCTAGGTCTGGCCCGGTGCGCTTGGAGCCCCACTGGAAGGGATGGTCGAACATCGACTCGGAGGCCAGGGAGTAATGGCCATAACGCTCTTTTTCGTCACGGAAGGGGCGGATCATCTGCGAGTGGCAAGTGTAGCAACCCTCGCGTTGATAGATATCTCGGCCCGCCAATTCCAGGGCGGTGTAGGGACGCATGCCATCACCGGGTTTCCAGTTCGCCTTCAGAACGCCACCAGAATCGGCGGCAACGATGGCCTCCTGGCCAACCTTGTTCCAGACGATCTCGGGATAGCGGTTGTACTCCATCGTATTTTTCAGATAGAAGAGCGGCACGATCTCGACCAGGCCGCCCACGGAGAGGACGAGCGCGATAACGATGAGCAGGGCCCAGATATTCCGCTCCAGGCGATCCTGAAGGCCCTTGGGTGGTGTGTTTTCAGCCATGTGTCTTACCTCGGGTGATCAGGCGGAAGCAGCCGCGAGACGGGCCTTCTGCAAGCTACCGCTAGTGGCGGACTTGCGAACGGTCATCAGCACGTTGAAGAGCATGACGATGGCGCCGAAGAGGAAGATGCCGCCACCCACCGCGCGCATGGCGTAGTAGGGATGCATGGCATCCACGGTCTCTACAAAGGTATAAGCAAGAGCGCCGTATTCATCAAAGGCACGCCACATTAAACCCTGCATGATGCCCGACACCCACATGGCGACGATATAGACCACGGTACCGATGGTCAGTGTCCAGAAGTGGAAGTTCACCAGCTTTTCGGAGAACATCTCGGTGTGCCAGAGACGGGTCATGAGGTGGTAGATGGAGCCGATGGCGACGCCAGCCACCCAACCGAGGGCACCGGAATGCACGTGGCCGACGGTCCAGTCGGTGTAGTGGGAGAGGGCGTTGACGGTCTTCAGAGACATGACCGGGCCCTCGAAGGTGGACATGGCATAGAAGGCCAGGGCAACGATCAGGAAGCGCAAGACATAGTCGGTACGCAGCTTATCCCAGGCACCGGAGAGGGTCATCATGCCATTCACCGCACCACCCCAGGAGGGGATGATCATGGCAATGGAGACGGCGGCGCCCAGAGAGCCGGTCCAGTCCGGGAGGGCGGTGTACTGGAGGTGATGGGCGCCCAGCCAGACATAGCCGAACATCAGGGCCCAGAAATGGATGACGGAGAGGCGATAGGAATAGACAGGACGGTTGGCCTGCTTGGGCACAAAGTAGTACATCATGCCGAGAAAGCCGGCGGTCAGGTAAAAGCCCACGGCGTTGTGACCCCACCACCATTGGATCATGGCGTCCTGGGTGCCGGAGAAAACGGAATAGGACTTGAAGATACCCACCGGCATAGACAGGCTGTTGACCACATGCAGGTAGGTGATCATCACCATCATACCCAGATAGAACCAGTTCGACACATAGATGTGCGAGGTCTTGCGAATGGCCAGGGTCATGATGAAATTGAAGGAGAAGGCTAGCCAGACCACGGCAATCAGGATGTCGATGGGCCACTCCAGTTCAGCGTACTCCTTGGACTGGGTGATGCCCAGGGGCAGGGTGATGACGGCGGAGACGATGATGAGATTCCAGCCCCAGAAGACGAACCAGGCTAGCTTATCGCTCCAGAGGCGAACGCCACAGGTACGCTGGACCGTGTAGAAGGCAGTGGCCATGAGGGCGCAGCCACCGAAGGCGAAGATCACCGCGTTGGTATGGACCGGACGCAGGCGTCCAAAGGTCAGGTATGGGATATCGAAATTCAGGAATGGCCAGGCCAATTCCGACGCGATGTAAACGCCTACAGCCGCCCCTACCACCAGGTAGAGGACCGCCATTACCGTGAACCATCGTACAACGTCAAAGTTGTACTTCTGTTCGAGTCCAGTTTCCATAAAACCTCCCCGAAATGACTGCATAAACAATGTAGATATGCCAATTCCCTGCCGCACGGATTGCCACGCCTCTAGTCCTTGGCATAACCTACGCAATAACAAAGTATGAGCACTTGAAAGTCAAGGTCAGGAGGGCAGCTGACCCCGGCCTGGAGCAGATCACTCACTTTTCTTTGATCTAGGTCAGGTCAGAGCGGCGGGGCGAAGAAGAAGGGGAAAAGGACCTTGGACGATCCTGGGGCAGGGGAAAGCCTAACGGGAGGGACCGGCAAGGCCGGGCTAGTTCATTTGAAGAAGGCCTCCTGGGAGAAACCCTCCTTCTCCAAAATATCACGTAGACGACGCAGGGCATCCATTTGGATCTGACGGACGCGCTCGCGGGTTACACCCAATTCCTCGGCGACCTTTTCCAGCGTGCTGTTCTCGTAGCCATGGATGCCGAAGCGCCGCTCGAGGACCTCGCGCTGCTTGTCGGTGAGCTTGGTGAGCCAGTTATCCAGGTTTACCTGAACTTCACGATCCTGGATACGATCGGCGGGGTCCTCGGCGCTCTCGTCCTGGAGGATATCCACCAGGGGCTTGTCGGCATCCTTCCCCAAGGGGCTATCCACCGAGGCGATGTGCTCGTTAAGGCCAAGTAGGCGCTTGACCTCGCCTATGGGCCTGTCGAGGAGTTCCGCAACCTCCTCGGCACTGGGTTCGTGATCCAGTCGCTGGCCCAGCAGACGCGCCGCCCGCAGATAAACATTGATCTCCTTGACCACATGGATCGGCAGCCGCACCGTACGGGTCTGGTTCATGATGGCGCGTTCGATGGTCTGGCGGATCCACCAAGTGGCATAGGTGGAAAAACGAAAGCCCCGTTCTGGGTCAAACTTCTCTACGGCGCGGATCAGACCCAGGTTGCCTTCCTCGATGAGATCTAGTAAAGGCAGACCACGATAGAGGTAACGGCGCGCGATCTTGACCACCAGTCGCAGGTTACTGACGATCATATTCTGGCGAGCCAGGTTGTCACCGGCCTGAGCCAGGCGGGCCAGACACACCTCTTCCTCCGCAGTCAGAAGGCGGGAGGACCCGATCTCATTAAGATAAATGCGAGTCGCGTCAAGGTCGGACTCCTGTGCGAATGGCCGCGATCGGTGTGCAAAACCTTCCGCTTCCTCGTCCGTATTCTCATCGGCGGCAAAGACCGGGGTTATGTCACCGGCATCCTCCTCATCGGCATCGGCATCGGCATCGGGCATGCCCAACGTTTCCGGATCAAGTTCCTCCTCGCGATCCGATTCCTCTCGATTATCGGCAACAGCCATGCGTCCTCTCTCCTCTAGGGCGGCTTGCGCGCACGGGCAGGTAAGTCAAGGGGTCGTCAGCCCTACCCGTTAGCCTGATCTTGAGGAGGAACAATCAAGTTACCTCCCGGCCCCTGCCCCAGCCCGGCGATCGCGCGGACTCCACCCTTGTCCTACTCGCACGACTAACAGGGGAATTAAAACCGCCTGGGCGTAGAGTATTCATCTTGTTCTTGAGAATGATAAAGTTACCTTATCCCTTGAGTCCACTGCCCGCGTAGACATCCTCGCCCACCTCAGTAGTCGTGCCAGAAGTGTCGGTCGGACTTGCGCCCAAGATATCCTTTCCTACATAGGGGTCATAGCCCGCTGGGTAGGATGCGCCCCTGACATGGGCCAGGCTTGCACCGAGCTAAATCAACCCTTGGGACGCGCCGAGGTGATAAGGGCGAGCCAAACCCAAGAAGTGGCGAGGTGGCTCCATTCAGGCCACCCCGCCCAAGAGCGGCACGAAGGTGACAGGCTCCAGGATCTCATGGCGATAACCCGTCTCCGTGCGGATGACTCTGACCAAAACTTGCTCGCTGCCATGGCCGATGGGCAGCACCATGCAACCCCCAATGGCGAGTTGATTGACCAGGGCGCGAGGAATCCCTTCAGGGGCCGCGGTGACGAGGATAGCGTCGTAAGGCGCGTAATCAGCCCATCCCAAGCCGCCGTCGCCATGACGCAGACGCACATTGCGTAACCGCAGATCCCGCAGCCGTTTGCGGGCCGATTCCAGGAGCGCTAAGACCCGCTCGACGCTATAGACTCGCCGCGCCAGGGAGGCCAGCACTGCCGTCTGAAATCCCGAGCCCGTGCCGATTTCGAGCACGGACTCGGGCCGCCCCGGTTCTAACAAGGCCTCGGTCATGCGCGCCACCATATACGGCTGGGACAGGGTCTGGCCGTGGCCGATGGGCAGCGCCGAATCCTCATAGGCATGGCTAGAAAGGGCCTCGTCGACGAAGCGGTGGCGTGGCAAGCGACCCATGATGGCCAAAACCTCCGCATTGCCTATGCCCGCCGCCGCAAGACGCAGACGTAACCGCTCCCGGGTGCGTGGCGAGGTCATGCCGACCCCGGGATCTTCAATGCATCCCTGATCGCCGGCATGAGGTTGAGTCATATCCCCGACCTCAAGCGCAACCCTCCAGCCACTCCGCCAAGGGATCGAGCAGGGCATGACGCGTCAGGTCCACCTGCAAGGGTGTGACCGAGACGAAACCATGGCGCACCGCGTGAAAGTCTGTGCCGGGACCTGCATCCTGCTCCGGCCCCGCGGGACCAACCCAGTAGATAGTACGGCCACGGGGGTCCTGGGCACGAACCGCGGGCTCGGCTTTGTGGCGATGGCCGAGGCGGGTAGCCCTCAGGCCGGCCAACTGATCGTAAGGCAGGTCCGGCACGTTGACATTGAGGATGAGTTTGGACCCCAGGACATCGGCATCCAGATTGGCCACCAAATTGGCCGCGATGCGGGCCGCCGTATCCAGGTGCTTAGGCTCATGGGAGGCAACGGAAACCGCCATCGCCGGCAGGCCCAGAAAGCGCCCCTCGGTAGCCGCCGCCACCGTTCCTGAATAGAGGACGTCGTCACCCAGATTTGGCCCATGATTGATGCCGGCTACCACCAGGTCCGGTTCCTCCTCCAAAAGGCCAGTTATTGCCAGATGAACGCAATCGGTCGGGGTACCCTCTACATAGTAGTGGCCATTACCCAAATCATGTGCGCGCAGCGGATTTATCAGGGTCAGGGAATTGCTAGCCCCACTGCGGTCCCGATCCGGGGCCACTATGATCACCCTGCCATGGGGAGCAAGGGCTTGGGCCAGAATCAGAAGACCCGGAGATTGATAGCCATCGTCGTTACTGATCAGAATGCGCATGCTGGAATCCCGTGGAAGAAGCACCTTCATCATACTGGAATCGCTAGTCGGGAACACGCTGTGACGATATCAGGAGGCGATGGTATGAGGAACCTAGTTGGCCATGGGCCAAGGGCTATCCGTTATACTCATCTGGAGATTAACTAAGCCCGCCCCGAGTCAAGCCGTGAGTCAACGCCTCCCCGATGCCGAAAGGCAACTCTTCCACGCCGAGGTGCGGGACACGGAACCCTTGACCCTAGTGGTCCCAGAACCCTGGCGTCGCCGCCCCCCCCCTACCCCATCGCGCGGCCCGTGGAGGCGATGGATGACGAGGAAGCATCTGGCCTATCCGAGGCGCAGGTGGAGACCCACGAATATCTGCTTTACGCCAAGCCTGGCGTCCAGAAGCGAGTTCTGGCCGATCTGCAGCGCGGTGCCATTCCAAGAGAGCTGGAATTGGACCTCCATGGACTGACGGTCAACTTCGCCGCGCCACTCTGCAAGCAATTCCTGGCCGACTGCACCCAGCACCGGGTGCGTTGCGCCCATATCATCCATGGCAAGGGCTACGGCTCCCAGGAGCGCCAACCGGTCCTAAAACGCAAAGTCAATTATTGGCTGCGCTTGCGCCCGGATGTCCTCGCCTTTTGCTCCGCCACCCCGCGCGATGGCGGCACTGGGGCCGTCTATGTCTTACTGAGGAATCCAGAGAAGGTCCGACGGGAAGGTAAACGCTAGGCTAGGTGTTGTGGGAAGGGGAATCGACCCATCCCCCTCATGCTCCAACTGGTAACAATCTCAATATTGGCGAAGCCCGAGTACATCCTGCATGTCGAAGAGCCCCGTATCATGGCAGGCGATCCAGCGTACCGCCCGAACTGCTCCTTGAGCGAAGGTATGTCGGCTGGATGCCTTATGCGCGATTTCCACCCGTTCGCCTTCGGCGGCAAACCAGACGCTATGTTCACCCACGACATCACCAGCCCGGATGGTTTCAAAACCAATCGTATCGCGCTCCCGGGGCCCCGTCCGCCCTTGGCGCCCATAAACGGCAACTTGCCCAAGATCCCGCCCCAATGCCTGGGCGATGATCTCCCCCATGCGGATCGCCGTACCCGAGGGGGCATCGACCTTATGTCGGTGATGCGCTTCAATGACTTCGATGTCTACCTCATCTCCCAGTACCCGCGCCGCAATATCGAGCAATTTGAAACAGAGATTGACGCCCACGCTCATGTTCGGGGCAAGGACAATGGCAGTCTGGGCCGCAGCTGATTCCATGGCGGCTCGACCGGCCTCGTCGAAACCCGTGGTACCAATGACCAATCGGCGACCAGCGCTTTGACATAACTCAAGATGGCGCAAGGATGATGCGGGCGTGGTGAAATCAATCAGGACATCGAACAAATCCAGCGCATTCTCAAGATCCGCCCGGATCATGGTACCAATGGGCCCTATCCCCGCCAATTCCCCCGCGTCCAACCCTAGGAGAGAGCTGTCATGACGCTCGGTGGCCACAACCACAGCCAACCCATCGGCTTCGCTGGCCGCTTGAGTTAAGGCGCGGCCCATGCGCCCACCCGCACCCGCTATCGCCACACGGATATCACTCATCAATCAACTCCGAATTAAAGGTAAGGGCCCATGTCAATTTCATCTCCTACCCCCAGGCCCAACTCCAGGGTAGCGGAGCCCTGATTGACTGCGACTTCAACAAGACCAAAGGCATTTTCATACCAGAAGGCCATCCCTACAGGAACCTCGTAAAAAGTTCTGGCATGGGCAAGCCGGTGGCCTTTGACAATTAGCGAGTCAGAGGGAGTTACTCGGGCTGCGCGTAACCCCGTGATCAGGTTACCAAAGCTATCCACATAGATAACTCTCGGCAGATCCTGGGGCCATTCCGTACCATGGATGTCGGCTATGGGCAAGGCTGTCCTGGCGAGAGGAAGACCACGGGACAGGGAAATCGCTACCGGAGTGAAAAGATCCCGACCCTGAAAGCTTGGTGACAGGGTCTCGGGACGCCAGTCAATGCGATAAATGCAACAAGTCAGCGCCCTTCGACAAACCAGAGCCAGCAGGCCGTTGTCGGGACCGATGTAGAAATTACCATCCGCCTCCACAATAATAGCAGGACGACTGCTACCGACTCCGGGATCAACCACAGCAAGATAGAGAGTGCCGCGGGGCAAATATCGCACTAGCGCCGGCAGAAAATAAGCGGCCAGATCAGGGCGAAATGCGGGTAGGTCAGAAATAAGCTCTATGACTTTGGTGTCCGGCAGCGCCGCCGCTAGGCATAACCTCAGTTGACCAACATAAGGACTAGAAGGACCAAAGTCGGTGAGCAAGGCAATGCGACTGAATTCGGGCATAAAGGAAGAAAAAAGGGGTAAATTCGAAAATCAGAGGCAAAAAAACCGGGACAAGCCCGGTTTTATTTTCATTTGTTGGATAAAAACTCAGCTATCAAGACTCGTCGGCACCACCGACTTGGCCCGCCGGACGATCCACAAGTTCGACATAGGCCATGGGTGCAGCATCACTGGCCCTGAATCCACATTTGAGAATACGCAGATATCCACCTGGGCGGGTTTGATAACGTGGCCCCAATTCGGTAAAGAGCTTAGCTACAACGGCGTTGTCACGCAGCCTTGCAAAGGCTAAACGGCGCTTATGAACCGAATCCTCCTTAGCCAACGTAATCAGGGGCTCGGCAACACGCCTAAGTTCCTTCGCCTTTGGCAGTGTAGTCTTAATGAGTTCGTGACTGAACAAGGAGTTAGCCATGTTCTTAAACATGGCCTCGCGGTGCGAACTGTTACGATTAAGTTGCCTTCCGGCCTTACGGTGACGCATGTGTGATTACCATAATCTAGTTAGTACACGCCAACGAGGCGCCTTCGCCCTACCAAACACATCGTACCCAAGTTATATGG
This sequence comes from Chromatiaceae bacterium, assembly GCA_044228695.1. Taxonomy (GTDB): domain Bacteria; phylum Pseudomonadota; class Gammaproteobacteria; order Chromatiales; family Chromatiaceae; genus M0108. Next base: position 8,759 of record JBGAUK010000105.1, read on the forward strand.
GCAGACTATTCGGTAGGTTGGGTCAAAATAGACGTTGCCTATGCCTTATTTGATAGCCAACTCATCAATGTTTTCAGGTGGCCAGTTCTCAAGACGAGACCCCAGGGATAAACCACGAATGGCCAAGACGTCCTTGATCTCGGTCAGCGATTTCTTACCTAAATTGGGCGTTTTGAGCAATTCAACCTCTGTCCTTTGGATAAGGTCACCAATGAGATAGATGTTTTCAGCCTTGAGGCAATTGGCGGAGCGTACCGTCAATTCTAAATCATCGACCGGCCTCAGCAACATGGGATCAAAAACTGGCTTCTCCGGCTCCAGTGACATGCCGCTATCGTCATAAGCCGTGCGTTCCAAAATCACAAAGCTGCCAAGCTGGTCTCGTAAGATGGCCGCAGCCTGTTGAACGGCACCTTTGGGGTCAATGGTGCCATTGGTCTCTAGGTCTATAACCAGCCGGTCCAAATCCGTCCGCTGTTCCACACGAGCGGACTGAACGTCGATCGAAACTCTGCGCACCGGACTAAAGGAAGCATCCAAAGGCAATTTGCCAATGGGACGCTCCTCACTCCCCTCAAGTTCGCGCTGCGTTACCGGTTCATATCCTCGACCCCGTCGCACGGTCAAAGTCATACTCAATTCGGATTTGCCTGTCAGGTTGGCAATAACCAAATCGGGATTGGCAATTTCCGCGCTATGATCCAGAGCGATATCTGCGGCGGTAATAACGCCAGGGCCAACCTTGTGCAGCGTGAAACTGGCTTCATCCTTACCATGCAAGGTGATAGCCAACTCCTTGAGGTTCAGTAAAATCTCAAGCACATCCTCACGCACTCCTTCCAGCGTGGTGTACTCGTGAAGAATACCCTGTATCTCTACCTCCGTGACCGCGCAACCGGACATAGATGAAAGCAAAATGCGCCGCAGCGCATTGCCTAATGTATGTCCGAATCCGCGCTCCAAAGGCTCAAGAGAGATACGAGCGCGGCTCGGGCTTCCGTCAACCGGATCGACCTTGACGATCCGCGGCTTGAGGAAGTCACTAACAGCTTCAGGCATGCGATAACCCTCTCCGTTGCCTACTTGGAGTACAACTCCACGATCAGCGATTCGTTGATATCGGCTGGAAGGTCGGATCTATCGGGAATACGGCTGAAAACCCCCTTGAGGGCCTTAGTATCCACATTAATCCAGTCTGCAAAGCCATACTGCTCGGCCAAGGCCAAGGCATTTTGAATGCGCACTTGTTTCTGGGCCTTCTCGCGCACAGAAATTACATCCGCTTCCTGGACTTGGTAGGAAGGAATATTCAGCGTCTTACCATTCACCAGGACACCCTTATGGGCAACGAGTTGCCTTGCCTCGGCACGGGTGGATCCAAAACCCATACGAAAAACGACGTTATCGAGGCGACGCTCCAACAGTCGAAGGAGATTCTCACCCGTGGCGCCCTTTTGGGATGCGGCCAAGGCATAATAATTGCGAAACTGCTTCTCCATCACGCCATAAATTCGGCGGACTTTCTGTTTTTCACGCAACTGAACGCCATAATCAGAAACCCGGCGACGACGATCACCGGCTTGACCGGGCGCCTTCTCCAGATTGCATTTGGTATCAATGGAGCGCGCACGACTTTTCAGGGATAAATCCACCCCTTCGCGCCGAGCTTGTTTGCAGGTTGGGCCTGTGTACCTTGCCATCTCGATTCCTAGCTTTCCGGGACTTAGACGCGCCGCTTTTTAGGCGGGCGACAGCCATTGTGGGGAATGGGAGTCACATCCTGTATTCCGGTTATCTTGAAACCGGCATTATTGAGCGCCCGCACGGCGGACTCACGTCCTGGACCGGGCCCCTTGACATTGACATCAAGGTTTTTGACACCGTATTCCTTCGCAGCTTGCCCTGCACGATCAGCAGCAACCTGAGCGGCAAAGGGGGTACTTTTACGCGAACCACGGAATCCTGATCCACCTGATGTGGCCCAAGCCAAGGCATTACCCTGACGGTCCGTGATTGTGACTATGGTGTTGTTAAAGGACGCGTGGACGTGTGCGATACCGTCCGCGACCTGTCGCTTCACCTTCTTTTTAACATTGCGAGTCGGTTTTGCCATCAGATTATATCCGGCGTAAGCGAGGGGCCAAGGTTAGCGCTTGATTGGACGCCGAGGACCCTTGCGGGTGCGGGCGTTGGTACGGGTGCGCTGGCCGCGAACCGGCAGACCACGGCGGTGGCGAATGCCACGATTGCAGCCAAGATCCATAAGCCGCTTGATATTCATTGAAACTTCACGCCTAAGGTCGCCTTCAACAGTGAACTTGGCCACTTCGGCACGGAGCTTATCCACCTGCTCCTCGGTGAGATCTTTCATCTGGGTGCCGTGTGCAATGCCAGCGGCGTCGCATATCACGGCAGCGCGGTTACGACCCACACCATAAATCGCAGTGAGTGCAATCACGGCATGCTTTCTGTCGGGGATATTGACGCCGGCGATACGAGCCATGCTCTTCTGTCTCCAATTCGACTTATGCTAAACGCGGGTAATCGCGTATTTTAACAGGTTTTACCGAGAGGTCAACACTCTGGCGTTACCCTTGGCGCTGCTTGTGCTTGGGGTCTTTGCAGATGACGCGAACAACACCGTTTCGCTTGACGATCTTGCAATTTCGACAAATCTTCTTAACTGAGGCCCTGACTTTCATAGGTATTCTCCAAAATTTTCTAGGCGAAAGGCGCGGTTAGTTGCCCTTCAGCGCATCAGGCCGCCACCAGGCGCCCTGAGATTAGCCTTTTTCATCAATCCTTCATATTGATGAGACATAAGGTGTGCCTGAACCTGGGCCATAAAGTCCATCACTACCACAACCACGATCAGCAGC
>JBGAUK010000106.1:0-11236 GCA_044228695.1 Chromatiaceae bacterium
AGGGTCTCGCGGCGCCGCGCCTGCATCATGGCCTGGTGCAGACGGTCAGCGAGTAGCGCGCGATTCGGCAGACCGGTCAGGGTATCGAAATGGGCAAGATGTTCGAGTTGTTCTTGATGCGACTTGCGCTCGGTGATGTCATGGCCGATCCCGAGAACGCCCACCAAGCGGCCGTCCGGGGTCCGCATCGGCATCTTGGTCGTTTCCAGCAGGATGCGGCGGCCGTCGCTGGCATAGGTGACCCATTCCTCGTTACGGGATATCTCGCCGGCCGCGATGGCGGCGCGGTCATGCTCTCGAAAAGCGTTAGCCAGCTCAATGGGCACCAAGTCGTAGTCGGTTTTGCCGAGGATGTCGCTTTCAGCCGCGCCGACGAAGCGTTCGAACTCCGGATTGCATCCGAGATAGGTGCCGTCAACCGCTTTCAACCAGATCAGATCGGGGATGGTGCTCACCAGGGTATGCAGTTGCGCCCGCTCGTTTTCCAGCGCCTGCCGCGTCCGGCGCTGCTCGCTGATATCGAGGCCGACACCGAGCAGGAAGGTTTGATCGCCGCTGGTACTGCGTCGCCCTTGAAAGTGGTAGGGCAGTTTCCGGCCATCCTTGGTCTGGATATCCGCCTCGACATCCGCCTGCCCTTGGGCGAATACCCGCTGTACGGCCTCGCCCACCCGCCGCCGGTCGTCGCCGGTAAAGAAGTCCGTGGCCCGCATGGTGGCCAACTCGGCATCGGTGTAGCCGCTAACCTGGTTGAACTGATGATTCCAGCGCACAAAGCGGCCGGTCGCGTCGAACATATAGAACATGCCGGGCAGGGCATTCAGGGCATCCGCGGAAAACTGCTGTTCGGAGAGCAGCGCGCTTTCGGCCTGCTTACGTGCGGTGATGTCGTCATAGAGGCCGAGCACGCCAATGATATTGCCCTCTTCATCCCGCAAAGGGACTTTGGAGGTGCGCAACCAGATGGTCCGGCCATCCGGAGTGGTTTGCGGCTCCTCGAAGTTGAGTCGGCCCCGCCCGGAGCCCATGACGGCCTGGTCATCGGCCCGGTAGAGGTCGGCCTGCGCGGCCCAGCCCATGGCATAGTCGTCCAGACCGATCAACTCCGCCGGGCTTTGCTTGCCGGCGTCGCGCGCAAACGCCGGGTTGCAGCCCAAATAGCGAGACTCCCGGTCCTTCCAGAACACGCGCATCGGCGCCGTGTCGATGACATCGCGCAGCAGGCCGTGGGCCTGGGACAGGCGGGCCGCCATGTCGGAGAGGGCCGACTGGATCGCCCCCCATTCGTCGTCGCGGGTTGCCGTGGCCGGCGCCGGGGCGCCGCCGCCGCGGATCTGGGCGATCTGCTCCAATACACCGTTCAGGGGGCGCTGGAGGCTGCGCCGGACAAACCCTATAGCCAGCAACAGCGAAGCCAGGGCGATGGCGGCGCCGATCCACAGCACCTGGCTGGCGGTTCGCGCCACGATGCTGTGCAGTTCGGCCAGGAAGTGCGCGGCACGGCGGTCGGTTTCCTGGTCGAGCCGCTGCAACTCGGCCAGCACCCTGTCGCGCTGGGTTCGATGGGCCTGCAGGATGGTCTCGAACTCCCCCTGGGCGGTTTGCAGCGCGACCAGGTGTACGCGGTAACCCTCGACCGCGCCGATCATCCGTTGCGTGATTGCCGCCATCTCCGGCGTAACGGCGGCCATCGCCTGCAACTGCAGCTTGAGATCGTCCACCATCGCTAGGGGGGCCTCGGCCGAGGCTGGCGCGGATTCCGAGTTTGCCGCGGCTTGGCCGATTTCGCGACCGATCAGCAGGATGCTCTCGCGATAGCCGATGGTCAGCGCCATGACCTGATCGAGATAATCGGTACTCTTCCCGGCCAGCGTCTGATCGATCAGGGCGCGGCTGGTGAGCTGATCCAGCGCGGCCAGCCGGTCGAGAAGATACCCTTCGGTACCGGCGATGGCGTCCAAGTTAGCGCCGATGTCGCCGCAGCTCCCCAAGAGATGCTGGGTGGTCAGGGCAAGCCCGGCGATGGATTCGGCTAGCGCGGGGTCGGCGGCGGCGCCGGCGAGTGCGGCAAGTTGCGCATCAATCCGGCCGGTTTCGCCTGAGGAGCCATTCCGGTGGTGGCAACCGCGGATGGCGGCATCCAGATCGGAGAGCCCGATCGCCACCTCACGGCCCAGCGCCGCGTTGGCGAAGACGCCCGTCATCTCCTTGTGGGCGATCTCGGTGGAGAGGCCATCGATGCGGCCGTAGGCCAGCCAGACAATGACGGCGATCAGCGCCAGCGCCACCGCGTTGGCAAACGCCAGCGCGATGAGCCGGCTGCCGATTCCCCAGGGAAATGATTGGCGCATGGCCAACGTCCCGGGATCAGGGGCCAGGAGTCAGGGCTGTTGCCTGACCAGCGTCGCGCCGTGCAAAACGGCGGGTCGTGGCAAGATGCCCCCGCGCTCCAAGGCGGTGACGTTGATGAGGCGCTGCCCGCGGCTGTTCCGCGTTACCGGAATGCCGGTCACCGCCTGACCGCGCATCGCCCGCAAGAGCATCTCGGCCGAAAGCTCGCCCTGTTCCTGGCCGGTCTTGATCAAGGCGGCCCACGCACCCTGCTCCACCTGGTAGCGATTGCCGCCGAGAATGGGCTTGTTGAACACGCGCTGGACCAAGGGAAAGACCTCCTTGTAGGTCTGGGCCTTGCCATCCTGGTCCAAAATGCCCTCCAGGCTATCCACGAAGAGCACGTCACAATGGGCGTCGAGGGATGGGCCGAGGGCCTCGATCCGACGGTTGTCGTTAACATGATGAAACCCGGCGACCGCGACCGGGTAGCTGGCCTGCTCGGCCTCCACCTGGGTGCGCAAGGCCCGTCCGGGAGGGACATCGGCGGTCATGAAGCAGGCGTTGCGGATCGACGGCACGATCTGCTTGATGAAGGCAAGCGATTCGCGCACATGGGCGCGTTCGAGAACCCCCGAGACATGGGCGTTGGGAAGGCCGTATTTTTCCGCCGCGGCATTGACGCCGTTGAACATGACGGGCGTCGTGGTCTTGTCCTTCAGGTAAGGCAGGACGAACATGGTCACGGCGTCGTCGTCGGCCGTGATCACGCCCTGGGGTTGCAGCGACTGGAACAGCGCAAAGGCCTCCTCGGCCTTGTCCGGCCCGCCTTCGCGGTGGGCCTTGGTGTTCATGTGGAAATAGGTGATTTCGCTGGAGGACCGCAGCACAGTCTCGATGCCTTCCCGGATCTCCTTCACCCAGGGGTTCTCTTCCTCGTAGCTCATGACCACGAGCACCTTGAACTCTGCCGCTGCCGCCAGGCCGGACACCAGCAGCAAGGAGATGCATAAGGATGCGATGAGGGATTTCATCCAGACCGCCGCGGAAAAGAGCGGCACAGGCAGCACAGATTGACGGTCTTGCATAATCTTAGCAGCCACTTGACAAAGGAAGACGGAGGGCTACTGCGCATTCTACCTCATGCCCCGGCTACCCGCACCCGCCGCCAGACGCGCAAGATCATTGAGCGACCTAATTTCCGCCAGCCCCCAGCCCTCGCCTGAGCGCGATCATTCGCGTCTCCGGTGGAATCACTTGCGAAAAACCGATGCCCTGCACCCCCGGGACGCTGTCCTGGGCCCGAAGTTTCTCAACGTAGGCCTGCCACGCGCGGCGATCAACCGCGTGGGATGCGGCAAGGAAACCCCCTCCGCCCTTGAGAAGCAGGGCATAGGCATTGAGTCGGTCCGGGAGCTTGAGCGTGACCTGGTCGCTGGTGGCCGCGAATTCGTTCGTCGCCTCCTGTTCGTTGGCCTTCTTGACCTCAAGGCTGGCCACCATCGTCAAGACAAGCCCAACAGCCAGTGCGATCCAGGGAGACAACGTCAGCTTCATGGGTAATTCCTGGGTAGATGGGCTCCGTGGCCTCCCCTCAGGGCGTCATCCGTACCACCCCGGAGACGATCCCCAGGATCTCGATCTCCTCATGCCGGAGGTACAGCGGCGCCATCTCGGGATTACTCCAGCCCCAGGGGTTCGAGGCGGGGGTCTCAGAAAAGGCGGGGCCGTTTGGGCATCATGTAGACGACGGGGGCATCGGCGGCTCCGGCGGGGGGTGACAGGCGTTGGCGGCAGGCGCGCGCCTCTCCCTTTGGCGAATTCTCCTCCCTACCGTCCATTCCGTCCATAACCCGCCCGACCGGCCCGCCTCTCTCATGAATGATGGCTCCCATTACCACGGAGCCACTCATGCAAACCTTCCCCGACTGCATTGCCCACGTCCTCGCCGCTGAAGGCGGTCTCATCAACGACCCCAAGGACCCCGGCGGGGTCACCAAGTTTGGCATCAGCCAGCGCAGCTATCCCGCCCTCGACATCCGCGCCCTGACCCTGGACGACGCCAAGGCGATCTACCAGCGCGATTACTGGGCACCGATCCAGGGCGAGGCCCTCCCCGCGGGCCTCGACCTCCTGGTCCTGGATCACGCCGTCAACGCCGGCCCGGCCCGCGCCGTCCGCCTCCTGCAGGGCCTGGTCGGTGTCCCCGAGGATGGCGTCATGGGCCCCATCACCCTGGCCGGGGTTGCCATCGCCGACCGCGACGACCTCATCGCGCGCTACACCGCACTGCGCCTGGACTTCTACCGCGACCTGCCGACCTGGCGCCACTTCGGCGCCGGCTGGTCGCGCCGGGTCCACCGCGCCCGCCGCGCCGCTCTGGCCCTGGCCCATGCCTCGGAACCCCAGGCGGCATGATTTCACGACGTTCCTCCGTAGTTAGGCCACGGGAGCGCGGCGGAGTCGTGCCCCTCCGCGTTGACGTGGCCCCTTTTTTCCGGGAGACCCACCCATGAATCGCAACTGGCGATCCCTCCTCACCGAGCCGAGCACCTGGCGCGGCCTGGTATGGCTCCTCCCCGCCGCCGGTCTGGCCGTCAGCCCGGACCAGCAGGCCGCCATCGCCGCCGCCGGCATGGCCATCGCGGGCGCCATCGGCGCCTTCTTCACTGACCAACAAGACTAAACCTCAACCTCCACCCACCCACTGACAGGCCCTCATCATGTCCAAATCCAGCACTTCCTTCCGCGTCTTCCACCCGGATACCAACAGCATCAGCGCCCTGGCCCTCTTCGACGCCACCGGCGCCAGCCTCACGCCTGCGAGCCTGGTGGACGGCACCGACAACCCCGCCGGCTTCCTGTCCAAGGTCATCATCTTCGCCGCCGGCAGCGAGCCCCTCTTTGCCACGCCCACCTTTACTAACCCCGCCGCGCCCGTCTCGGTGTACCTGACGCGCGTTGAGGGCCTGGACCATTACCAGGTCATCGATGAGTCCATCTTCGACAGCGCCAACCCGGGCCGTCCGACCCCCGCCGTCACCGCCGCGCAGGAATACCTGCTCTACGAGACCCTGGCCAACGCCGCCAATGGTGGCAGCCTCTGGACCGTCAAGACGCCCGCTGCCCCCGTCTCCATCGTCAAGGCCCGCGGTAAGGACCCCATCACCGGGGAGACCCTGGAAGGCAATGACATCCTCTTCCGCTGGCAGGGCAAATGCCCGAGCCTGATCCAGGTCGAGGCCGACGTGGAGGACATCACCGATCCGCGCGGCTGGGTGCCCGTGGAGCTCGAAAACGTCACCACCTACGCCGAGTCCTCCGTCGGCCTCTCCCTGGTCCAGTCCCTCGACCAGATCGTCCCCCGCGACGGCATGGGCCACGCGGTGGGCCTGCGGATGCGTTACAACGTCTCCGGCGATCCGGGCGCCTGGGTGACCCTGCCCAGCGAATTCTTCCAGTTCGACATGGCTGCCCCCATGCCGTGTGTGTCCCTGACCTCCACCCTGCTGCGTGACCGTCAGGACGTCATCTCCGACCTGGTGGAGTTGCATTGGGTCAAGGACCCGGTGTCCCCCGGCACCGGCGTCGAGATTTTCGTCACGGATTTCGTGGGCAAGAAACACTCGGTGTACACCAGCAACGGCGCCGAGCTGTCCGTCCGCCTGGAGAACATCTCCCGCTTCGTCGTCCAAGACGAAGGCCCGGCGGTCGCCCGGCCCTATCGCTTCCACATCGTCGCCACCAACCTCAGCGCCAAGTCGAGCGAAACCTACGCCAGCCCCATCAACATCACCTCCAAGGTCAAGGCCGTCGTGCCGCCGACGCCCGACGAGGTGGCCGGCACCGCCCGTGACGTCCTCTACGCCGTGTTGAAAGCGGAAGTCTTCGCCGACGTGCTGACCGCGTTGGGCGCCCTGCCCGCCGAGGGCCAAACCATCGTCAACAGCGCTTGCGACCACATCCTGCTCAAGATCAAGGACGTGATCGCCAAGGGCGGCAGCGTGGATCTTAGCGACTTCGGCGTCTTCGCCGCCAAGTGGACCAGTGAGCGCCTGGGCCGCAACCCGAGCAACGGCGAGCCGGTCATCACCCCGGCTTACCGCTCCTTGGGCTTTGCTCCCAGCACGGGCTTCAAGGCCGGCGTCAAGGCCGGTTCCATCATGACCGACGCCCAGGCCAAGGCCGCGGCGTAAACCCCGCGTCAACCACCACACCGCCCGCGCGTGAGCGCGTGGCGGTCTTTTTTTGCCTGGAGTCCGCCCCATGAACGCCACCGACAGCCTGGAAGCCAGCATTGGCAACGCCCTCTTCCTCAACCAGCCCCTCGCCATCGCCCAATGGAACGTCCACCTCTACAGCGTCGCACCCAGCGATGACGGCCTCGGCGGCACCGAGATCACCGGCGCCAGCTATGCCCCCGTGCGCTGCGATCCCGGCGCCGAGCGCTGGGCCAAGGACGCCAACCAGACCAGCGGCGCCACCGTGTTCCGTAACCTGGCCCCGATCCAGTTCCCCACCGCCACCACCGCTTGGCCCTCGATCACCACCGTGGTCCTCAAGGACCAGGACGGCACCCCCCGTCTCGTCGTCCCGCTGACCGCCCCCAAGCCCGTCGCCCCCGGCGATGTCCCGGTCTTCCTGGCCGGCGAACTCGAAATTCACATCGGATAAGCCGCCATGAGCCATCCCGGAGTATTGAAAACAAGAGCCATCCTGCAACCCCAGAACGGCGACGGCTACACCTGTTATTGCGCCGTCGATGGCAACGGCTCCCGCGTGGTGGTCGGCTGGGATACCGGCAACCAGCGCTGGCTGGATTTCTACGACCTCACCGAGGACGCCTATGCAAAGTCCAATGATTTGAATATATCCGGGATCATCGACGGCGAGATCAGCGGCATGGCCCTGGCCGCCTCGGGTCGCTTCATGGCGGTCGGCGATCCCTACAACGGCAACGGGCGTGGCCGGGTCGCCTTCTATTACGGCGAGGACATCTGGGGTATGCGCTATTGCGGGCTCCTCGAGGCGCCGGGTACCGCCGATATCCTCTTCGGCTATGCCTGCTGGCTGAACGCCGCCGGCAACCGCCTCTATGTCGGCGCCCCCAGCTACAACAACGACCAGGGCGCCATCCTCGTTTATGACCTCATCGTGGACGGCAATTACAGTTGGATAACCAGTAACCTCATCGCCACCATCACCCTCCCGGGCACCGAGATGTTCGGCTCATCGGTCGGGCTCTCTGCCGATGAAACCCTGATGGCCGTTGGCAACGACAATGCCGACTACTACAACGGCCAGGTCTTCATCCTGGCCAAGGAGGGCGGGGGCACCTTCCAACTGCGCGACACCCTGTTACCTGGGGACGACTATTACGGCATGTTCGGTAAAGGCGTCGCTCTCGCCCCCGAGGGCAACGTCCTCTTTGTCGGCGCCTCGAACTGTAGCCTGGGCCTGCAAAAGAACGGGGTCGTCGTCGCCTACGAGTACACCGGCGGGGCCTGGGTCAAGCGCTACCACCGCCTCCCCGAGGAGGGCTGGAGCTGGCAGAACCTGGGGCTCAACCTGGCCCTGTCCCACGATGGGCGGGTTCTGGTCGCGGGTCAGCAGGCCATGGGCCGCGTCTTCCAAACGGCGGTTTACGGCATGGCGGGTAACGTGGTCGATGACAACGGCCAGCCAGCCCAGCGTCGGCTCTTCCTGCACGACGCCACCACCGGCAAACTCCTGGACGACACCACCAGCGCCGCCGATGGGAGCTTTGCCCTGGCCGCCGGCTCCCGGGGCAGTCACTACGCCATCTGTCGGGATGATGCAGGCGGCGTGGCCTTCAATGCCCAGGTCCTCGATGGCGTGGTGCCGCTATGAGCTACACCCCACCCCCCGGCAATGCCCTCGCCTTCAGCTTCATGGGGCAGGACGCCTACACCTCGCCCCCGGGCGGGGCCTTGGCCTTCAGCTTTCAACCGACCGAGGCCACCCCGGGCGGGCTCGCCCTGGCCGCCCAGGCCGCCCTCGGCGTCATCGGCAAGGCTAACCTGGTCATCATGGCCCTCAAGCCGATGCAGGCCGTCTGCGTCCTGTCCGTGGCCGCTAGGGGCATCATGCGCAGCTTAGGGACCCTGATGATTAAGGCCCTGGGCCGCATCGGCCTGATCGGCAAGCGCACCGCGGCAGCGCCACCCCGGGGCCTGGGGATGAAGATGAACATCCTCACCGACCCCAAGCGCCCGGATCTGGTCATCGACCAGTTCCTCCGCCTCTGGTATTGGGGCCTGCCCAGCGCCGTCCGGGTGGCCTACCAGGTGGACGACCAACCCGAGATCCAGCCCGCCGCCACCTGGGAGAATCCCGGCACCACCCAGCCCGCCATTCTGCGCATCGATGGCGCCGAGATCCCGGGCGACGGACGCACCCACCGGGTCACTGTGTCCGCCTGGCAGCAGGTGGGCACCGCCACCAGTCCCCGCGCCAGCGTGAGCGAATATCTGGCCACTCCGGACCAGCGCCCGACCGCCGTCCCCGAGTGGTGCGGCGCGACCCTCCAGCGTCAGGCCCTGGGTCTGGCCAACCATGCCACGGGACAACTACCGGAGCTGGTCGAGGTGAAGTGGCGGCATCCCAGCGCCGTCGCCCTCTTCGCCAAGTTCATGAAGGGCAGCCGCACCGTCATCGCCCAAATTGGCGTGGCGGACCACCAGGAAGAAACCTTCCTGGCGGAAGGCGTCTCGGCCCTGATGGGCTACACCGCCGCCCCGGCCAACGTCTATTTCGGCGTGGCCGCCATCGCCCGCAACACCTATGGCGCCATCACCTGGCAGGCATCGCCCGTCAAGATCAAGGGCTTTGATGAGTTCCTGACGCCAGAGGCCCCGAACCCGGACGCAGCGACCTGGCAGGCCATGGGCGACGGCACCCTAGAGGTGCAGGTCCTGGCCATCCTGCGCGCCGAGCTGGGGGCCAGCGCCCCCGACAACCTGGATACCATCGTCAACCGCACCCAAAGCCGCTTGTTCCGTCGCATCAAGGACATCATCCGCAAGGGCGGCACCGTCGAACTCGACAACCTCGGCACCTTCAAGGCGAATTGGAGCCCGAGCGGACGCAGCGTGGGCTTTGTCCCCAGCCTCGGCTTCAAGGTCGGCACCGCCATCGGCAAGCCCCTCACCGACGCCCAGGCGAAGGCCATCCCATGAGCGAGTTGATGCGCCTCATCTACACCTACGTCGGTCTCGACCGCCCGGCCGGCACCGCCTTAGGCATCACCCCCACCACCGCGCAGGTGAAGGTCCTCCCATGAGCGAGTTGATGCGCCTGACCTACACCTACGACGGCGACACCCTGGGCGCCACCCGGACCGTCAATGGCCAGCCGGAGCAGGTCAAGCTGCGGCTGGCCTATATCGACGCCCCGGAGATGGCGCAAAGCCCCTGGGGCATCCGCGCCCGGTCCTACCTGCGGACCTTGCTGTATGTCAACGAAGCGATCCTGGTTGACTTCAAGGGCTACGACAAATACGGCCGCCAGATCGCCGAGGTCCTGCGCAAGCGCGATTACGGCAATCTGGGCCTGAGACTGGCCCTCGGCGGCTATGTGGCCCTCTGGTTGTGCCCCAGCACCCAGCAGGGCTATCAAGCCGCCCAGGCCATCGCTCAGTACAAGAAGGTGGGCATCTGGTCGCTCCCCGGCATCCACCAAACCCCCTGGTTATACCGATGACCCCGCCCTACGACGACCTGGCCGAATTCCAGGAACCCGCCCGCGAAACCGTCGCCTATCGCATCGGCAGCGAGGTCCACCGCCACACCACCCGCCTCGAATTGCTGGAAGAGCGCCTAAACCGCGCCCTGGTCGAGCATGAAACGATGAACCGGGAACGCGAACAACTGTGCAGCCGCTTCCAGGCCCACGAAGAAGAACAGCACCACGCCCAGCACCGCCTGATGCTGGTCATCATCCTCACCTTGCTGTCCGCGACCGGCGGTTTAATCGTCCTCACCGTCCAATCCCTGGTCACCATCGCGAAATAGGACCCCGGAGGGGGGGAGGGGGCAGGTAAGGTGTGAATGTAGGTGGGCCTGTATGTGCAGGTACTCATGAGGGAATGAAAAAATGGGCAGGAAACGCACGAAACTCAGGGCCGGGAAGCCCAATCACTGACCGAAAACCCAGCGGCTTCCTGACCTAGGCCACACACCTGGTGTGGTCGCTCACGTTATTGCGCCAGCTTCTCTCAGAGTAATCCGCGCCGAAACCTCCGGATTCCGCCACCGCTCGGCCACTTGCCTACACACTAGCCTTGCTTTCCGGGGTCCGCCGCTGCGCGGACAGCTGATACTCGCCATGTCCGCGAGTTAGGTATGCTGTCTCCGAGACTCATCGTTACCGACCAGGGCCAACGGATGCCGTCCGGGGCGGGCTTCCGCCGGGCTTGCTCGGCGTAGGAGCGATTATCTGGCCTCCCAATATGGAATATCTCCGAAACGCTCGTGCAGCATCTCGATAAACACCCCCACCTTCCGGGAGAGATGGCGCCGGCTGGGATAGAGTGCCTGGATGGGAACCGCGGGATGGGTGTAGTCGGGGAGCAAGGCGACCATGCGTCCCGCGCGGAGGTCCTGCCAGACATCCCAGCGGGGCCGTAGGGCGATGCCCTGGCCGGCGAGTATGGTCTCCCGCAGCGCATCGCAGTTGTTGGTCTCGAAATTGCCGCTGACCTTGGCCCAGTGCTCCTTGCCCTGGGCGTCGACGAAATTCCAAAGGTCCATCGGGTTGGGGTTGGCGAACAGCAGTGCCTTGTGGCGGCCCAGTTCCTCCGGGGTCCCGGGGGCGCCGTGGCGGGCGATGTAGGCCGGGGCGGCGACCAGCACCCGCCGGTCGATGCAGAGGGGCTTGGCGATCA
>JBGAUK010000107.1:0-11006 GCA_044228695.1 Chromatiaceae bacterium
GCCCTCCACCAGTATCAGATCGATCTGATCGGGGTCGAAGCGCGCCAGCATCTCCTCCAGATCCGGGTCCTGGCCGCTGGCCTCGCGCACACTTTGCAGGACCCACCGGTCCGCGGAGGCGAGCAGGACCTGGAGGGCCCCGGCGGCGCGGATCTCAAAGCTGTCCTTACCGGGCCGATCGACCTCGAAGTCGTGATGGGCATGCTTGAGGTAACCGATCCTCCGCCCGCGCCGCCGCAAGACGGGCACCAGCTTCTGGAGCAGGGTGGTCTTGCCGGTGCCGCTGGGGGCGACAAAGCCGATCACCGGAATGGGGCTCGCCAGGGGGTTGGGGTCCATGGGCCTCCTCGGCCGCGGCCGGGATCGAATCCGCCAGCGGCATTTATGAAATAATGATGCCAAGTTTACGCTCGGCGCCGATGGGGGGCAGCATCAGCCCGCCCGGCCCAGTCCCCTTCACCTCCCCAGACGAGAACCGCATCCTTCAGCCATGGCGCAGTATATCTACACAATGAATCGGGTCGGCAAGATCGTGCCGCCCAAGCGCGTGATCCTGCGCGACATCTCCCTGTCCTTCTTCCCCGGCGCCAAGATCGGCGTGCTCGGCATCAACGGCTCCGGCAAGTCTACCCTGCTGCGCATCATGGCCGGCCTCGACACCGAGATCGAGGGCGAGGCTCGGCCTCAGCCCGGCATCAAGGTCGGCTTCCTGCCCCAGGAGCCCCAGCTCGACCCCACCAAGGACGTGCGCGGCAATGTCGAGGAGGCCCTGGGCCATGTCAAGGCGGCCCTGGAGCGCCTGGACGCCGTCTATGCCGCCTACGCCGAGCCGGACGCCGATTTCGACGCCCTGGCCAAGGAGCAGGCGGAACTTGAGAACCTGATCGAGACCACCGACGGCCACAACCTGGACCGCACCCTGGAGGTGGCCGCCGACGCTTTGCGCCTGCCGCCCTGGGACGCCGACGTGGCCAAACTCTCCGGCGGCGAGCGGCGCCGGGTGGCCCTGTGCCGGCTGCTGTTGTCCAAACCCGACATGCTGCTCCTCGACGAGCCCACCAACCACCTGGACGCCGAGTCCGTGGCTTGGCTGGAACGTTTCCTCCACGAATACCCCGGTACCGTCGTCGCCGTCACCCATGACCGCTACTTCCTCGACAATGTCGCCGGCTGGATCCTGGAACTGGACCGGGGCTACGGCATCCCCTGGGAGGGCAACTACTCCTCCTGGCTAGAGCAGAAGGAGGCCCGCCTGGAGCAGGAGCAGAAGCAGGAGGGTGCCCGCATCAAGACCATGAAGCAAGAGTTGGAGTGGGTGCGCGCCAACCCCAAGGGCCGCCACGCCAAGAGCAAGGCGCGCCTGGCCCGCTTCGACGAACTCCAGTCCCAGGAATTCCAGGCCCGCAACGAGACCAACGAGATCTATATCCCGCCCGGCCCGCGCCTGGGCGACCTGGTGGTGGAGGCCCAGGGCCTGAGCAAGGCCTACGGCGACCGCCTCCTCTACGAGAATCTCTCCTTCAACCTGCCCAAGGGCGGCATCGTCGGCATCATTGGCCCCAACGGTGCTGGCAAGACCACCCTCTTCCGCCTCTTGACCGGCGCGGAGCAACCCGATGCCGGCACCCTGCGCATCGGTGAGACGGTGCAGATCGCCTATGTCGATCAGAGCCGCGACGCCCTGGACGGCAGCAAAACGGTCTGGGAGGAGATCTCCAATGGTTCCGACACCATCATCGTCGGCCGCTACGAGATGCCCTCGCGGGCCTATTGCGGTCGCTTCAACTTCAAGGGGACCGACCAGCAGAAGCGCATCGGCGACCTCTCCGGCGGCGAGCGCAACCGCATCCACCTCGCCAAGGTCCTGAAAAGTGGCGGTAACCTGCTACTCCTCGACGAGCCCACCAACGACCTGGACGTGGAGACCCTGCGTGCCCTGGAAGAGGCCATCCTCGCCTTCCCCGGCTGCGCCCTGGTCATCAGCCATGATCGCTGGTTCCTGGACCGCATCGCCACCCACATCCTGGCCTTCGAGGACGACTCCCAGATCACCTGGTTCGAGGGCAATTACGCCGACTACGAGGCCGACCGCCATCGCCGCCTGGGGGCGGAGGCGGACCAGCCCCATCGCCTCAAATATCGGCGGATCCACGCCTGAGCCGGGGTAGGCCATGACGGATGCCCGGGACCTCATGGAGCGCGCGGTGCGATTGCTGGACCGCGTCGAGGCCCTGTTGCCCAACGCCCCGGCCGAGCCCGACTGGGAGGCCCAGGCCTTCCGCTGGCGCCGGCTGGGTGGCCGGGGCCATATGCGGGCCCTGGCCCACCCCCAGCGGCTGGCCCTGGACGACCTGCTCTGCCTCGACCGTCAGAAGGCCGAGATCCTGCGCAACAGCCGCCAATTCCTGGCCGGACGCGGCGCCAACAACATCCTGCTCTGGGGCTCGCGGGGGACCGGCAAGTCGTCCTTGATCAAGGCCATCTTCAACAGCCTGTGCGACCAGGGCCTGCGCCTTATCGAGATGGACAAGGATGAATTGGTGGACCTGCCGGAGGTGCTGGACCTGATACACGGCCGGCCGGAGCGGTTCGTCATCTTCTGCGACGACCTCTCCTTCGATGCCAACGAGTCCAGCTTCAAGGCCCTCAAGGCGGTGCTGGAAGGCTCCCTCAACGCCGCTCCGGACAACCTCCTCATCTACGCCACCTCCAACCGGCGCCACCTGCTCCAGGAGTTCCAGCGCGAGAACCGCGAGGCGGCCCTTATCGACGGCGAGATCCACCCAGGGGAGGGCGTGGAGGAGAAGATCTCCCTCTCCGATCGCTTCGGGCTCTGGATCGCCTTCCATCCCTTCACCCAGGACCAGTACCTGGCCATCGTCCATCACTGGCTGGGGCGGCTTGGGGCCGCCAGCCCTGCCCCGGAGACGGTCGATCCCGCCGCCCTGCGCTGGGCCCTGCAACGGGGCTCCCGCAGCGGGCGCACCGCCTGGCAGTTCGCCCGGGACTGGGCTGGCAGGGACCCAGACGCGTCGTGAAACCCCATGCCCAACTCGGGCGGATCCTATAGGAGTCGGCACAATGCTCAAGATTTTCTGCTCGCCCGCGCGCTATGTCCAAGGTCGGGACGCCAGCCGTGAACTCGCCAGGGAAATGGTCAAGATGGGCATCGGCGCCCGGCCCTTGATCATCGCCAGTCCCACCGCCCGTCACCAAACCGAGCCCCTCTGGGTCGAGGCCTTCGGGACCGAGCAGATCCCTTTTGAGGTCGTGGAATTTGGGGGCGAATGTTCCGTGGCGGAAATCGAGCGCTGCACGGCGGAGGCCCGGCGCACCCAGGCTGGGAGCATCGTGGGCTCCGGTGGCGGTAAGGCCCTCGACACCGCCCGGGCGGTGGCCGCCGCCCTGAATCTGCCGGTGGTGTGCTGCCCCACGGTCGCCGCCAGCGATGCCCCCTGCAGCGCCCTGTCCGTGGTTTACACCGACGCCGGCGTTTTTGAGAGGTGTCTCTTTTACAAACGCAATCCCGATCTGGTCCTGGTGGACACCTCCATCATCGCCCGGGCGCCAGTGCGATTTCTCATCGCCGGCATGGGTGACGCCCTGGCGACCTGGTTCGAGGCGGACACTGCGCACAACGCCTGCAAGCGCAATCAGGTAGGCGGGGACAGCACCCTGGCGGCCATGGCGATCGCCCGCACCTGCTACCAAACCCTGCTGCAAGACGGTATCGCCGCCGTCGCCGCGGCGCGGGCCGGCGCGGTGACGCCAGCCTTGGAGCGCATCATCGAGGCCAACACCCTGCTCTCCGGGCTGGGTTTTGAGTCGGGTGGCCTGGCTGTCGCCCACGCCGTCCATAACGGCCTAACGGCGGCACCGGAGACCCATCATTGCCTGCATGGCGAAAAAGTGGCCTTCGGCACCTTGGTGCAGTTGGTGCTGGAAGGCCGGGAGGCCGCCGAGATCCGGGAGCTGATGACATTTTCCGCGTCTGTTGGTCTGCCCTTGACACTCGCGGAGCTTGGCATCGAGACCCTGTCACCGGAGCGGGCGAGGGTCATCGCCGAACTGGCCGTGGCACCGGGGGAGACTTCTCATAATGAGGCGTTTGCGGTGACCTGGGTTGCGGTCAAGGATGCCATCCTGGCCGCGGATGCCTTGGGGCGGGACTTCATAGCTCATTAGATGAGAGCAATGGCAGAGAGGACACTTGATCCTAGACTCCCCCGAGAGAGATTCCATGCGCATTCATACGGGCCGCCTGCTGCTGACGCCCGCCAACCCTTTGCTGGCGATTGATCCCGCTGCTCTACAAACCGACCTGAAGGCGATTGGCTTCATCGGCGAGCCATTGCCTGGCCTGGATAGCACCTTTGTTGTCGGGAGGAACTTCCTAGGCCTGCTGACCTATGCCGGCTGCTCGGTCAATCTCGCGCTGGAGCCGAGACCCGATGGGGGTCCCTTCACCCATGTCCGCCTGCTCGGACCCCTGCCGCAACCGACCTTGCTCCGGGGTCGCAACACCCGCCCGCCGCGCTGCCCTGGCTGCCGCGTCCCGCATCATGGCTGGGCGGAAATCTTACCGAGTCATGAAAGCCATGATCTGGCCTGCCCCGCTTGTGGCTCAACGCGACCATCCTGGGACTGGGACTGGCGGGATAAGGCCGGTTACGGCCGGAGCTTCATCGCGGTGGAGGAGGTCTTCCCCGGCGAAGCGGAGCCCACGCCAAGCTTGCTAGCGGCCCTCGCTACCCTTACCGCCAGTCACTGGCGGCGGTTATACCTTCAAGACTGATCAGTATCCGCGAGGTTCTCGTCTTCATGGCGGCCGCGAGAGGGATGGCAATCCGGAAGTTGATGGAAGTCATCGGCCGACCCTTGGCCAGCAGACAAGTCATGATGGGTTCGGCAATCCTGTTAAACCCAACACACCTGAGTTTAGGGTTTCCCGGGCCGGGTGGTGTCTGGCGGGAGACGCCGTGAATACGTCCCTGTAGGCTTGGCGACAGCATCCCTGCTGTCGACACCCCCGCCAGCCCCCACCCGGCCCTCCGGCGACAGGCCTGCGTGTGACCTGCGCTGGGAATATTTCGCGCTTCCTACTCCTGGCCTTACCGGCGGACATAATCCGGCTAGCCGCTGCCCGACTTCCAGGCTATCCCCTGCTAAACAACAACAACCCCCTCCGGCAGCCCTATGGTCATGCTCAGGGGCAAATGGTCGGAGAGAGGATAATCGAGAACCTCGACATCGAGGATGCGCAGGGTATGGGAGACCAGAATATGGTCTAGGCTGCGTTTGGGCTGCCAGCTTGGGAAGGTCTTGAGCTCGCAATCCAGGCCACGCAGGTCGGCCTCCCGCACCAATTGCCGCAGGGACCGGCTACGGCAGCCACAGTTAAAATCACCCATGACCACCAGGTAGGGATAGCGTTCGGTCAGTAGGGCGATGTAGCGCAATTGCCGGCTGCGTGCCCGCCAGCCGAGGGCCAGGTGCAGGATGCAGATGCCCAGCAGGGCGCCATCGGATAGCTCCATCTCGACGATGACGGCGCCTCGCCCCGGCAGACCAGGAAGCTTGTGCTCGACCACCCGCGCCGGGCGTAGCCGGCTGAGGACGCCATTGCCGTGCTGGGCCAGCTTGCCGAGGTTGCGGTTGACCTGGCGATACCAGAAGGGGAACTGGGCCTCATCGGCAAGATATTCGATCTGATCGATGAAGCGGGTGCGCAGGCTACCCCCATCGATTTCCTGCAAGCCCACCAGATCGAAGTCCCCCAACAGGCTGGCGATGCGGCCCAGATTGACCTGCCGCTCGCGGTGGGGGAGTAGGTGTTTCCAACTCTTGGTCAGGTATTCGCGATATTGGCGGGTGTGGATACCCGCCTGGATGTTGTAGCTGAGCAGTTTGATCCGCTGCATGACGTCCTTTCGACGGAGGGGGTAAGGAAGGGGCCTGGCCAATGGCAAAGAGCATAACCCGAAAGAGGGCCGGCCCCAATGAGAAAGGGCAGCGGATGCTGCCCTTGCGCGAATCGCCGGTTCCGGGAGCTGCGCCCCCGACGGGCTGCTTTACTGACTCAGGCCCTGCACATACTGGGACACGGCCGCGATCTCGGCATCGCTCATCCGGGCGGTGACGCCGCGCATCATGCCGTTGGGGTCATTGGCACGGGTGCCGGCGCGATACAGCTTGAGGGTGGACTCGACATAGGTCGCGTGCTGTCCCGACAGGCGCGGGAACTTGGCGAGGCCCAGGCCAGCGCCCGCTGGGCCATGACAACCGGTGCAGGCGGGCACGCCCGTCTCGGCGTTACCGCCCCGGAAGATGCGCCCGCCGAGTTCCACCGCGGACTGATCCGTGGTGCCGCCGGTCTGGGTCTGAGCGGCGTAATAAGCGGCCAGGTCGGCAAAATCCTGCTCATTGAGGGTTAGGACCTGGGGGCTCATGCTCTCATTGACGCGGGCGGTGGACTTGAAGTCCATCAACTGCTTATAGATATACTCTGGATGCTGACCGGCCAGCTTGGGCCAGGTCGGCACCAGGCTATTACCGGCGGGGCCATGGCAGGCCATGCAGACAGCGGTCTTGGCCTCTCCCGCCTTCGCGTCACCCGCCGCCTGAACGCCCGTGGAAAGGAATACCGCCGCAACGGCGACCGTGGTCAGCCATGTCTTGTTCATGTCAATTGCCCGTTTCTAGTTAGAGAAACCCGTCGCGGCCGCCCGAACGGACCACTGCCCGGCGGAAATCGGAGATTGTATAGCAGATCAGGGCCGAAGTGGTCAATCTGGCCAGCCCGGCGGAAATTTTGACCGGGGCTCGGCACGGACAGCAGCAAGCTTTCGCCATCCCCGTGCGGTCAGAGCCCCCGACGCGGGTTAAAATGCCCTTCCTAAACCGCCCGCGCCAGGGAGTTCACCATGTTCAGCCCGGGACCGCCAGAACAACCTCCAGCCGAGGACGAGGGCCCTTTCGAGCAGATCCTGCTCCTGTGCCTCCAACGAATCCTGGAGGACGAGCAGCCGACGCGTTTCCTGCGCTGGGCCCAGGACGCACTGACGCCTATCCTCAACCGGGAACAGCCCGACCTGGGCCCCGGCGAGGATCGGCGGCTGGCCTTCCTGCTCGCTCGCGCCATCTGGAACGCCACCCCCCTGCCGGGACAGGGCTTTCGTCCCCAGCCCCTGAACGCGCCGGATGACGCCATGCCCTGCCCCTGCGGCTCCCGGGCCCGCTACGGCCACTGCTGCGGCGCCATCCAGGACGCCCCCGAAATGCCCCCCGACCTGCTCTGGGAGCTGCTGCTGGCGGAATTGGGCGAGCCCCTCTTCAAGAAAGCCCTGGCCTCGGGCCAGGTGCCGCCGCACCTGCTGGGGCTGGCGGCGGAACGCTGGCTGATGGAGGACAAGCCCGGGCGCGCCATCGCCCTACTCGAACCCCTCTTTGACGGCCCCGCCGCCGCCAGGCTGGACGAGCGCTGCGAGCAGGCCCTCAACATCCTCTGCGATGCCTATGACCGCCGCGATCACTGGAAGAAGAAACGGGCCTTCCTGGATCGCATGCGGGCGCACCCCTGTCGCGGCTTGCGCGCCGCCGCCTGGCAGCGCCTCTGTACCATCCACATCGACGAGGGCGCCTTCGCCGAGGCGCAACTGGCCTTCTCCCAGACCCAGCGCGAGGCCCCGGATAATCCTGGTACCGCCTTGCTGGAGATCGCCCTGCTGGCCACCCAGCACGAGGATGGCCTGGCCCGGGATCGCGCCCTCTTCTGGCGCCACAAGCTGCGCCGTTCCGGGGAGGAGGACGCTGGGATTCTCGACTTCCTGGAGCAGGCCGGCCGCGATCCCCAGGATGCCCTCATGACCAGCCAGTCGGCCATCATCGACCCCCGCCTCATGGACCTGCGCGACTGGGCCAGGGCGGGTACCCAGCGTCCGACCCCGGAATATCGCCTGGAGCCCGCGATCCTGGAGACTCGGGATGACCCGCATCCGGCCACCACCCCGGCCCTGGAGCGGGACGCGGCGGGCTACCCCGCTCCCGAGCCTCGCCACCAGATGCGCCTGCTCCCACCCCGCGACCTGGCGGCGCTGGAAGCCCGGTGGCACACCCGCTTCCCGGCCCCCAAACCCCCCGGCCCGCAACTCATGCCGAGCGCCACCTCGCCCAACCCCTGGGAGGAGCAGGAGGCGGAGGAGGACGACTGGCTAGCCTTTCTCGACCGTCACCCAGAGGCGGCGGACAGTCTCGATATCCTCGACGACCTGGCCACCGCCGTCTATATCCATCCCGACAGCGCCCTCCCCTGGATCGCGCGCGCCCTGCTCGTGCCCCTGCTGGAGCGTGCCCAGTCGATCCTGGCCCGGGTGCTGCCGGACGAGGACCCCCGGACCCTGCCTTGGGACCTGGCGGACAAC
Source organism: Chromatiaceae bacterium (assembly GCA_044228695.1). GTDB lineage: Bacteria > Pseudomonadota > Gammaproteobacteria > Chromatiales > Chromatiaceae > M0108. Next base: position 8,421 of record JBGAUK010000107.1, read on the forward strand.
CGCCCGGGGCTACGACTTCTGTTTCGACTCTACCTCGCCCAGACCGAAGCCGGCCAGGAAGAGGCGGCCATCGCCAGCCTGCACCGCCTGCTGCGGCTCAATCCCCAGGATCATCACGGCATCCGTGCCGATCTCATGAACGCCTATCTCCGCAAAGGCGAGGACGAGGAGGCCCTGGCCCTGGCCCGGCGCTTTCCCAACGACCGCCTGGTGGACCTGGCCTATGGCGAGGTCCTGGCCCTCTTCCGCCAGGGCTCGTCCCGGCAGGCCCAGCAAGCCTTGCGCCGCGCCCAAAGCCAGCTGCCCCTCATCCCGCGCTATCTGACGCAGAAACGGATCGCCCGCCCGCGTCAGCGGGAGCCGGGACCCAGCCCAGCCAGCGCCGAGACGGCCTGGTTCTATCGTGAGTCCATGCTCGATGTCTGGGAGGCCGAGCCGGGGCTGTTGGAGTGGCTACGGCGACAGGCGGGGTGAGCGGCCAGGTTCAGGCGCTTGGTAGGCAGGGTCCGGAAAGAGCCCTTGTCGCGCCGGGCGCCGGAGGATCGTTGGGGGGTCTGACGGTGGGCCGTCAGGATGCGATCCTGTCCTGGGCCTGGGGTACCGGCGAGTCAATGGCGCTCTGACGGTCGCCGGGCCTAAGTCACGGGTTTATCGGTCATTACTTTGGACAGGGGCCACCCAGGTCGAACAGGGGCCCCAGGTCAGAGACCCCCAGGCACCAGCCTCAGGGGGTCGCTGGGAGCCCGAGGGTACCGTCGCGCAGGCCGGCGATGACCGGGGCCGTGCCAGGCCGCACGCCGCGCCAGAGCCAGAAGGCCTCGGCGGCCTGTTCCACCAGCATCCCCAGCCCGTCGAGGACCCGGGTGGCGCCATGGTCCTGGCCCCAGCGGCAAAAGGCGGTGACATGGTCACCGTAAAGGAGGTCGTAGGTCCAGCCCCCGGGGGCCAGGCAGCCCTCCGGTATCTCCGGCAGGGCACCGTCTAGGCCGGCGGAGGTGGCGTTGATGATGAGATCGAAACCGTCGCCCTCGAGCTCCTCGAGGCCCCCGCCACGCACCTTCCCCCATTCCCAGCCTTGTTCGGCGCGCAGCTTTTCGCCGAGGGTAGCCAGGGCCAGGGCCCGCCCGGTGGTGCGGTTGGCGATCACCAGTTCCGCGATCCCGGTCTCCAGCAGGGGCTCCAGCAGGCCCTTGGCGGCCCCGCCGGCCCCTACCAGGAGCAAACGCCGGCCGGGAAAGACAAAGCCGTGGTTGCTGCTCAGGTCACGGACCAGGCCGATCCCGTCGGTGTTATCCCCCCGCAGCCGGCCATCGGGCAGCCGGATCAGGGTGTTGACGGCCCCCGCGATGGTTGCCCGGGGGCTGAGTTCGTCGGCCAGTTCCCAGGCCTGCTCCTTGAAAGGTACGGTGACATTGAGCCCCTGGCCGCCGCTGTCCAGAAAGCGCCGCACCTCGCCCCCAAAGTCCGCCAGGTCGCCCAGAATACGGCCGTATGCCAGATCCTGGACCGTCGCGCGGGCAAAGGCGGCGTGGATCAGCGGCGACTTGCTGTGGGCGATGGGGTTGCCGATGACGGCATAGCGGTCGGTCATGGCTCAGTCTTGAAGCCAGCGGGCGGCGTCCTTGGCGTAATAGGTGAGGATGGCATCGGCCCCGGCGCGGCGGATCGACAGCAGGGACTCCAGGACCACCGCCCGCTCGTCGAGCCAGCCGTTCTGGGCCGCGGCCTTGAGCATGGCGTATTCGCCGCTGACCTGATAGGCCATGGTGGGCACCCCGAACCGCTCCTTGACCCGCCGCACGATGTCCAGGTAAGGCAGGGCCGGCTTGACCATGACCATGTCGGCGCCCTCCTGGAGATCGAGGGCGACCTCGCGCAGGGCCTCGTCCGTGTTGGCGGGGTCCATCTGGTAGCTGTACTTGTCGCCCCCGCCCAGGTTGGCCGCCGAGCCCACGGCGTCCCGAAAGGGACCATAGAAGCTGGAGGCGTACTTGGCGGAATAGGCCAGGATGCGGGTGTGGATGTGCCCCGCCTCTTCGAGGGCGGCGCGGATGGCGCCAACGCGCCCATCCATCATGTCCGAGGGGGCGACGATGTCCGCTCCGGCCGCGGCATGGGACAGGGCCTGCTTGACCAGGACCGCCACCGTCTCGTCATTGAGCACATAGCCGCTGGCATCGATGAGCCCGTCCTGGCCGTGGGTGGTGAAGGGGTCGAGGGCGACGTCGGTGATGACGGCCAGGTCCGGCAAGGCCTCCTTGAGGGCCCGCACCGCCCGTTGAGCCAGGCCATCGGGATTGAAGGCCTCGCGGGCGTCCTCGGACTTGGCCTCGGGCGGGGTCACGGGGAAGATGGCCATGGCGGGGATACCCAGGTCCAGGATCTCGCGGGCCTCCACCAGCAAGAGGTCGATGCTCTTACGCTCCACCCCCGGCATGGAGGCCACCGGCTCGCGCCGGCCCTCGCCTTCCAGGATGAAGACGGGATAAATCAAGTCTTCCGGCCCCAGGCGCGTCTCGCGCATCAAGCGGCGGGTATAGACATCACGGCGCATGCGGCGGGGTCGGAGCAAGGGAAAACCAGGGT
>JBGAUK010000108.1:0-10759 GCA_044228695.1 Chromatiaceae bacterium
ATCCAACCGCCGACAGGCGAGAACGAGGAAACAGATATGAGTTCCGGTAACGTGGTGGAAATCATCGGCGCCGTGGTTGACGTGCAGTTCCCACGGGGCGAGATGCCCAAGGTCTATGACGCCCTCATGGTCGATACCGTCGGCCTGACGCTTGAGGTCCAGCAGCAACTGGGGGACGGCGTGGTGCGGACTATCGCCATGGGTACGACCGACGGTCTCCAACGTGGCCTCGGTGTTAGTAATACCCATGAGGCCATCCAGGTTCCCGTAGGCAAGGCGACCCTGGGCCGGATCATGGACGTCCTGGGGCGCCCCATCGACGACAAGGGGCCCATCGCCACCGAGGAGCGTTGGGGCATCCATCGCCATGCCCCCTCGTTCGAGGATCAAGCCTCCACGACCGAAATCCTGGAAACCGGCATTAAAGTCATCGATCTCATCATGCCGATCTCCAAGGGTGGCAAGATCGGACTCTTCGGTGGTGCCGGCGTGGGTAAGACGGTTACCCTGATGGAACTGATTCGCAACATCGCCGTTGAACACTCCGGCTTCTCCGTCTTCGCCGGCGTCGGCGAGCGTACCCGGGAAGGTAACGACTTTTATCATGAAATGACGGACGGCGGCGTCCTCGACAAGGTAGCCCTCGTCTATGGTCAGATGAACGAACCCCCAGGCAACCGCCTGCGTGTTGCCCTGACCGGCTTGACCATGGCGGAGTATTTCCGCGACGAGGGCCGCGATGTCCTCATGTTCATCGACAACATCTACCGTTACACCCTGGCCGGCACGGAAGTGTCCGCCCTTCTGGGCCGCATGCCCTCGGCGGTGGGCTACCAGCCGACCCTGGCATCCGAGATGGGCACCCTCCAGGAACGCATCACCTCCACCCGCACGGGTTCCATCACCTCCTTCCAGGCGGTATACGTACCGGCGGACGACCTGACCGATCCCTCGCCGGCCACCACCTTCGCCCACCTGGACGCCACACTGGTACTCTCCCGCCAGATCGCCGAGTTGGGTATCTACCCGGCCGTGGACCCTCTGGACTCCACGAGTCGCATCCTGGATCCCCATGTCGTCGGCGTCGAACACTACACGGTGGCGCGGCAGGTCCAGGGTACGCTGCAGCGTTACAAGGAGCTCAAGGACATCATCGCCATCCTCGGCATGGACGAACTTTCCGAGGAAGACAAGCTGACGGTATCGCGGGCGCGCAAAATCCAGCGTTTCCTGTCCCAGCCCTTCTTCGTCGCCGAGGTCTTCACCGGCTCTCCAGGCAAATACGTCTCCCTCAAGGACACCATCGCCGGCTTCAAGTCCATCGCCAATGGTGAGTACGACCATCTGCCCGAGCAAGCCTTCTATATGGTAGGTGGCATCGAGGAAGCCGCCGCCAAGGGCGGCAACGTCTAATCAGCGGGGGGCATAACCATGGCAATGACAGTTCATGTGGATATCGTAAGCGCCGAGCGGGCTATTCATTCCGGTCTGGCGACCATGGTGTTCGCCCCCGGTGAGATGGGCGAGCTCGGCATAGCGCCGCGTCACACCGCTCTCATCACCCGGCTCAGGCCCGGAGAGGTCCGGGTTCAGAAAATGGATGGGGACACGGAACATTTCTTTGTCTCCGGCGGCATGCTGGAGGTGCAGCCCCATGTCGTGACCGTGCTGGCCGACACGGCCATCCGAGCCCGGGACCTGGATGAGGCGGCGGCGGCGGATGCCAAACGCCGCGCCGAGGATGCCCTGGCGGGTAAGGCCGCCGAATTTCAATATGCCAAGGCTCAGGCTGAACTGGCGGAGGCGGTGGCCCAGTTACGAGCCATTGAGCGATTACGCAAGACCAAGGTCAGCTAGGAACCGCCTGCCCGTCACCAGAAACCACAGCCCCCGCTCAGCGGGGGTTGCGTATTTCAGGGTATTCCGTTGCCTTCCGCGCAACGCCATAATCAGGTTAAACCACATGACAGCCGAACGTATCCAAGACGGAAAGTACGTCAGCCTCACCTATAGCATCCAGGATGATGAGGGCTCGGTTCTGGAGCACAGCGATCTGCCCGTGAGTTTCATCCTTGGTGGGGCTCAGGAACTGATCGGCGGCATGGACGCCGCCATCCGGGGCAAGGCGGCGGGAGACGAGATAGATTTTGACCTGCCCCCCGAGGCGGGCTTTGGCAGCCATGACGCGGACCTGACTTTTACTGACGATATCAACAATGTACCGCCCCAGTTCCGTCAAATCGGCGCCGAAGTGCAAATGCAGAACGAGGCCGGCGAGGTCAAGAGCTTCTATGTCACCCGCATCGAAAATGGGCGACTGACCGTGGATGGGAACCACCCCCTGGCCGGCAAGTCCTTGCGGGTTCATGTCCGCATTCACGAGGTGCGCGAAGCCAACCGCGAGGATATGGCGAACGATGGGCAGTCCTGTGCCATCCCCGGCGCGCTGCACTGATAGGAGAGTTGCCGAAATGAAGCTGGGGATCGCCGTCCTCGCCGCCGGGCAAGGCACCCGCATGAAGTCCAACCTGCCCAAGGTCCTGCATCGCCTGGCCGGTCGGCCACTCTTGGGCCACGTCCTCGCTACCGCCCAGGAACTCGGGGCCGCGCGGATCTGTGTCGTGCAAGGGCCTGGCGACGGACAGGTGAGTGAAGCCCTGGCGGAGATAGACTGCGACTGGGTCACCCAGTTGGAACGGCACGGCACGGGACATGCCCTCATCCAGGCCATGCCCATGCTGCGTGACATGGATCGCGTTCTGGTGCTCTACGGTGATATCCCACTGATTCGAGCTGAAACGTTACGGAAACTTATCACCACGGCCGCCCTTGCACCGCTGGGCATCCTGACCGCGACCCTCGCCAATCCCGCTGGCTATGGCCGCATCGTAAGAGAAGATACCGGCCAGGTGCGGGCGATCACCGAGGCCAGGGACGCCAGCGCGGCCGAACTCGCCATCCTGGAGATCAACACCGGCTTCCTGGTGGCCGACCGAGCCAAGTTGGAAAATTGGCTATCGCGACTGAGCAACAACAATGCCCAGGGCGAGTACTACCTGACGGACATTGTCGCCCTGGCGGCGGCGGATGGCCAGGCCATCGCCACCTGTCAGGCGGATAGGGAGGAGGAGATCCTGGGCGTCAATGACCGCCTGCAACTTGCGGATCTGGAGCGACGCTATCAGCGCCGCCTCGCCGAGGACCTGATGCGTGAAGGGGTAACCCTCCTGGATCCCCACCGCTTCGACGTGCGGGGGCAATTGAAGGCCGGTCGCGATATCACCATCGACATCAACTGCCTCTTCGAGGGCGAGGTAGAACTGGCGGATGGCGTCAGCATAGGCCCCAACTGCCTCCTCAAGAATTGCACCATCGGCGCCAATAGTCGGGTCCTAGCCAATTCGGTCATCGAGAACGCTAGGGCGGGGCAAGATACCCAGATTGGGCCCTTCGCCCGCCTGCGACCCCAGGCAGACATCGCGGATGGCGTCCACATCGGCAACTTCGTCGAGATCAAAAAGGCCACGATCGGCCCTGGCACCAAGGTCAGCCATCTCACCTACATCGGGGACGCCCACATTGGCGGTAACGTCAACATCGGCGCGGGAACCATTACCTGCAATTACGACGGCGTCAATAAACACCTGACCCAGATCGGAGAGGGTGCCTTCATCGGATCCAATACGGCCCTGGTGGCCCCAGTCAGCATCGGCGCGGGGGCCACTATCGGGGCGGGCTCCGTCATCGGCCGTGACGCGCCGGCCGACAAACTCACCCTGACCCGGGCCCCGCAAAAAACCATCGACCATTGGACCCGGCCAGTCAAGAAACCCAAATAGTCTGGGGAGAGAGGACAATATCCATGTGCGGCATAGTGGGCGGTATTGCGCAACGGGACGTATCGGCCATTCTCCTGGAGGGGCTGCGCCGGCTGGAATATCGGGGCTACGACTCCGCTGGCATGGCGATCCTGGCCGTCCCGGGCCAGCTTGGCCGCATCCGCGCCCTGGGCAAGGTCCAGCGCCTGGCCGAGGCCATGGACCAACAGCCCCTGCCCGGTAAACTCGGCATCGCCCATACTCGCTGGGCCACTCATGGCGAGCCCGCCGAGCGGAACGCCCACCCCCACGTCTGTCGTGACCGCTGCGCCCTGGTGCACAACGGCATCATCGAGAATCATGGCCTCCTCCGTAAGGCCCAGGAGGCCAATGGCCATGTCTTCACCTCGGAAACGGACTCCGAGGTCATCGCCCACGCCATCTACGATCAACTGACCCAAGGCAAGTCCCTGCTGGAGGCGGTGCGCGCCGCGGTGGCCACCCTGGAGGGTGCCTACGCCCTGGGGGTCATCGACTCCCAGGACGCGGACCACCTGGTTGCCGCCCGCCAGGGCAGCCCCCTGGTCATCGGCCTGGGCTTCGGTGAAAACTTCATTGCCTCCGACGTCTTCGCCCTCCTGCCCGTCACCCAACGCTTCCTCTTTCTGGAGGAAGGAGACCTGGCGGAGATCCGCCGTGACCAGGTGCGGGTTTTCGACCGGGATGGCCAGCCAGTAACGCGACCGGTGCGGGAATCGGCCCTCTCCGCCGACGCCGTCAAGCGGGGCGAGTATCGGCACTACATGCAAAAGGAGATCTTCGAGCAACCCCGCGCCCTGGCGGACACCCTCGAAGGTCGATTGTCGGGAAATCACGTCCTGCCCGAGGCCTTTGGTCAAAAGGCCCCGGACATCCTGAAGGAGATCCGCGCGGTCCAGATCGTCGCCTGCGGGACCAGCTATCACGCCGGTCTGGTGGCACGGCATTGGATCGAATCGACCACCCCCATTGGCTGCCAGGTCGAGGTGGCGAGCGAATACCGCTATCGCCGCCATGTGGCGCCGGATCATGCCCTCTTTGTCGCCATCTCCCAATCCGGGGAGACCGCCGATACCCTGGCCGCGCTGCGGCTGGCCAAGCGCCTGGGCTACGCCGCCACCCTGACCATCTGCAACGTCCCCGAAAGCTCCCTGGTGCGGGAGTCCGACCTGATCCTGCTCACCCACGCCGGGCCCGAGATCGGCGTCGCCTCGACCAAGGCCTTCACCACCCAACTGACCGCCCTGCTCCTCTTGACGGCAGCGCTCGGCCGCTACGCCGGTCTCATCGACACCACCGAGGCTGAACTCACCGCCTCCCTGCGCGCCCTGCCGAGCCGGGCCCGGGACTTCCTGGCCCTGGACGCCCGCGTGGCCCTCATCGCCGAGCAATTCGCCGACAAACAACATGCCCTCTTCCTGGGCCGCGGCGACCAGTACCCCATCGCCCTGGAGGGCGCCCTCAAGCTCAAGGAAATCTCCTACATTCACGCCGAGGCCTATCCCGCCGGCGAACTCAAGCATGGCCCCCTGGCCCTGATCGACGAGTCCATGCCCGTCATCGCCGTCGCCCCCAACAACGGCCTGCTGGAAAAGCTGCGTTCCAACTTGGAAGAGGTCCGCGCCCGGGGCGGCCAGCTCTATGTCTTCGCCGACGAGCGGCTGGCCATGGCGTCCCAACCCGGGGTCACCATCATCCCCGTGCCGCACGTGGATGGGTTAATCGCCCCGATCCTCTTTACCATTCCCCTCCAGCTCCTGGCCTATCACGTCGCCGTCCTCAAGGGCACGGACGTGGATCAGCCACGCAACCTGGCCAAATCCGTGACGGTCGAGTAGCCCATTCCGCTCCTCCCCTCCCTCATCGGCCCTGGCCGGGACAGGTAACTGGCCATGACGATCCGCGCCAAGTTTGCCACCGGGCTCATCTTCATCCTGGTCGTCAACCTCCTGGCCGGGCTCTACGCCTTTGGGCTCTACCAACAGGCCAACAGCCAGGCCTCGGAGGTCCGGGAGGCGAGTTCCCAAATCGTGGCGACCGCCCTCTCCACTCAGGTGCGCTTTAAAAAGCAGGTGCAGGAATGGAAAAACATCCTGCTACGCGGCCAGGACCCCGCCCTCTTTGATAAATACCTGGTCCAGTTTGAGCGAGAAGAGGAAAATACCCGCGCCTCCATGAGGCAACTCATTGAACTACTAGGGGAGAACCTGTCAGCACGCAAAACCGCCGACCAGTTTCTGGAGGCTCATACCCGACTCGGCGAGGAGTACCGCGCGGCCCTGGGTCAGCATCACTTCAGTAACCGGGAGGCACCGCTGGGGGTCGATGAGCGAGTGCGTGGCATCGATCGACAGCCCACGGACCTGTTGGACGAGGTGGTCGAGGCGGCTCGGGCCCATAAGGACCGGACCCTGGCCGACATCGACATCAGTATCGCCGCGGTGGAACGTCACATCTTCCTGATCCTGGTGGGGGTTATGACCGGCGCCATCGCGCTCCTGATCCTACTGGTGGATCGGACCATCGGCCAGCCCATCGCCACCGCCACCGCCATCGCCCGGCGCGTGAGCGCGGGTGACTTCTCGACGCCGATCCGCGTCACGGGCGAAGACGAGAATGCCCAGATGCTGGCGGCCCTCAAGACCATGCAGGAAAACCTGGCGGAGTCGCGGGAAAGCCTCCGCCAGAGCGAGGCCCATGCCCGCCTGCTGCTGGAATCCACCGGAGAAGGCATCTTTGGTGTCGACACCCAGGGAATCTGCATCTTCTGCAACCCCGCCGCCGCCCAACTCCTGGGCCATGCGTCATCGGTGGCTCTGGAGGGGGTCAAGATGCATGACCTGATGCACCACAGCCACCCCGAGGGCAGCCACTACCCCGCCACGGAGTGTCTCGCCTCCAATATTTTCCGGGATGGACGCCCGGTACATGTGGACGACGAGGTCTTCTGGCGGGCAGACGGCAGTTCCTTCCCGGTGGAATATCACGCCAATCCGATCCTAAGGGACGGACAACTGGTAGGGGCCGTGGTCAACTTCTCGGACGTCTCGGAGCGGCGGCAGGCCGAGATAGCGCTGCGCCTCGCCCACGATGCCCTGGCCCAAGAGCGTGCCCACCTGACGGAGCGGGTCCGAGAGCGAACCGCCGAGTTGGATCGCGCCAACGCCGAACTGGGGCGCACCGCCCGCGCCAAGGACGAGTTTCTGGCCGCTATGAGTCACGAACTCCGTACGCCCCTAACCAGCATCCTTGGCCTGTCCGAAACCATGGGCGACGGCCTCCTCGGAGCCCTAAGTCCCCAGCAGGCCAAGGCCGCCTTCACCATCCACGAAAATGGCGCCCACCTGCTGGAACTCATCAACGACATTCTGGACATGTCCCGGGTGGCCTCAGGTCGTATGACCTTGCACCTGGACCAGGTCCCGGTCAACCAGCTCTGGGATGCCTGCCTGCGCCTCATCCGTCCCCCGGCCACGGCCAAGGGGCTGCGCCTGGAAACAAGCCTCGACCCGGCCGTGCAACTGGTGCATGGCGACAGCCGCCGCCTCAAGCAGATGCTCATCAACCTGCTGGGCAACGCCGTCAAGTTCACCCCTGAGGGGGGGACCATTGGCCTGGACGTCATGGGCGAGGCGGACCATCGCCAGGTCCGGATCCGCGTCTGGGACACGGGCATCGGCATCCCCGCCGACCAACTCGAACGCCTCTTCAAGCCCTTCGTCCAAATCGATAGCCGGCTGTCACGGCAACACGGCGGCACCGGTCTTGGCCTCGCCCTGGCCTATGGCATGGCCCAGCTCCACGGCGGGACCATCGAGGTAGCGAGCGCGGTCGGCAAGGGCAGCCACTTCGATCTCATCCTCCCCTGGAACCCTCAGGCCCAGAAGGGCATCGAGGTGCGGGAGGAAAGGGTTACCGAAGAGGCCAGCCCGCCCACCCCATCCCTGGCCCCCGCGCGGGTGCTGCTGGCGGAGGACAATGCCGATAACCTGGAAATGGTCTCCAACTATCTGCGGCTGCGCGGCTTCGAGGTCCACACTGCCCAGGATGGACTGGAGGCGGTCACCCTGGCGCGGGCCTGCCGGCCCGACATCATCATCATGGACGTCCAGATGCCTAAATTCGATGGCCTGGAGGCAACCCGACGCCTGCGCGCCGACCCGACCCTCCGACTAACCCCCATTATCGCCCTCACGGCCCTGGCCATGCCCGGCGACCGGGAACGCTGCCTGGACGCCGGCATGGACGACTATCTCAGCAAACCCCTGGGCCTGAGTGAACTCCACAAGAGCCTGACGAGCTGGATCAAGCGCACCCGGGGATCATGACTGGGGGAAGGACAGGATCAGAATGGCCGCGGGTTAGAGCTGCCCGCCCGACTCGCACGGCAAGGCCATCAGTTCCCGATAATCGCCCAGGCCGGCGAGTTGCTCCAAAATCTCCACCTTCAGGAGGCGAACGCGCATCCCCTGAACGGCGATGATACCGCGCTCACTCAGGTCCTTTTCAATGCGGGAGAAAGTCTCGGGCTTGATGGAGAGCCGCGAGGCGATGACCCCCTTGCGTGCGTCCAGCTCGATGACCTGGCCCTCGGCCGGGCGCCGGGCAAGCAGGTAACTGGCGAAGCGGCTCGTGGCCGAATGCAGGGTGAGGTTGTCGATCTCCCGCACCAGGCCGCGCAAGCGCTGGCTCAGGGCGCCAAGCACAACCATGCAGGTATCGACGGACTCCCGCATCATGCGGGCGAAGTCCCTGGCATCCATGCCAATCAGCTCGGTCGGGCCCAAAGCCGCAGCGCAGACCGGATAACGCGGGGCGTTCAGGAACATCAGGGCCTCGGCGAAGGTCTCCCCAGCACCGGCAATTTCAATGACCTTCTCCGCCCCGTCCGGAGACAGGCGAAACAACCTGATCTGACCCGATAGGACCAGATAAAATCGCTCGGAGGGATCGCCCTGGCTGAAGAGCATCTGACCATCTTCCAGCCGCAGTCGCACGGCCCGCCGTGCCACCCGCTCCTGTTGTTCTTGGGACAGTTGGGAAAGCAGCAAAGCCCCCCGTAATTCCTCGATCAGCATCGCACCCATTAACCAGCACCCAGGATTCAGCCGATGAATCGGCAGGATATAAAAATTTACCCTCCGAAGTCTAACCTTGGAAGGCCTCCATGTCGCGGTTTTTAAAGCGCCATGGGTTGGCCATCCTGGTAGGTCTGGCCGGACTCCTCTTGTCGCTGGTGGCCTTTTGGGTCATCCGAACTGATCTAGAGGCGCGCCATCAACTGGAATTCGAGTGGCTGGCCCACAACCGCAATCGCGTTCTGAAAAAGGGCATTGAGGAGCGCCTGGATGCCGTGCGCTCCCTCCATGACCTCCTCCGGGTCTCCAATGAGGTCGATGGCAGGGCCTTCGGACTCTTCGCCCGGGGGCTCTTCGACCGATATCAGGGTATCCAGGCCCTGGCCTGGGTACCCTGGCAAGCGGTCCAGGCCGGGATGACCCAGGAGCGGAATTTCACCCGGGTTGCGCCAGGACCGGGCTGCACGATACCTGGCCGCGGGGATATGGCCGCCTCCCCGCCCAAGACCCCGCGGCCTGACCGCTTCCCCATCCAATATCTGGAATCGGAACGGGACAGCGGTCTTCTGGTGGGCCAGGATATGGGAGAAAATCCGGTCTTACGGGCCCTGATGGGGCGGGCCCTGGCCAGCGGCGACATGGTGGTCAGTGGCCGTATCCCCTTGATCAGGGGGGATAACCCTCAATTCGGCTTCATGGCATTCATGCCGGTCTTTCGCCCCCTGACCCCCGAGGCCACGGATCGGGAGCGCCAGACCCAACTCCAGGGCTTCGTGGTCGGCGTCTTCCGCATCGCCGATATCGCCGATACCGCCATGGGCCTCCTTGAGCCCCGAGGGGTCGAATTCCTGGTGCGGGATGAATCCGCGCCGACCGGGGAGGAGTTGCTTGACTTCTACGCCAGCCGGCTCAACCGTGACCCCGCTCCCGCCAGCACCGAATGGCGGGGTTGGGACCTTGATCCCGCCCCGCGCGTCACCGAGACCTTTCCGGTGGCCGACCGGCGCTGGTCCATCACCTGTTCACCCACCCGCCAGTTCAGCACCGAAGTATTCCTGGAGGGCCCCTGGATCGTCCTGGGGAGTGGCCTGGCCCTGACCGGGATCATGGTCCTCTTCATCCTGCACTTCCGCGCAGCCCTGCGCCTGCGATTGCGCATCGAGGAGGAACTGAGGGCATCGGAACAGAAGTTGAGCATCCTGTTCCATCAATCGCCAGACATCATCATGACGGTAAATCGCGAGGGGGACCTCCTCATTCTGAACCGGCCCCTGCCAACCCTCCCGGCGGGGGATAAGGAACGGCGAGCGGACGGCTTGCTACCCGTGCGGGCCCGAGAGCCTTTCCATCAGGCCCTCGCTCGCGTGCTGACCATTGGCGAGCCCGAGGGCCTTGGTTACGCGGGGGATGACTCGACCTGGTGGGACCTGCGTCTGGTGCCCCTTCGCGAGGGAGCCAAGGTAACAGCCGCCATGGTAATCCTGACCGATGTCACCGAAAAACGGGTCCTGGAGGCCCACGCCATCCGCAATGCCCGCATGGCCTCCCTTGGCGTCCTGGCCGCCAGCGTGGCCCATGAGATCAACAATCCCAACAACGCCATCCACTTCAACGCTTCCATCCTGGCGCGCAGTTGGAAGGACATCCGCAAGGTGTTGGACCGCCATCGCCGGGAATACGGTGACTTCAGCCTCGGCGGCATGCCGGTGGCCAAGGCCCTGGAAGGCCTGCCGCGACTCCTGGAGGGTATCGTCAAGGGCTCCCAGCGGATCGAGAAGATCGTGGGCAACCTCAAGCACATGGTCCGTCCGGACGCCGGAGATC
>JBGAUK010000109.1:0-10669 GCA_044228695.1 Chromatiaceae bacterium
AGGGCCCGATCTTCCACGGTTTCCACATAATCGCTCTTGATGCGCCCGAAGACCTCGGCAAAGGTATTGAGATCTTCCAGCGGCAGCGTCGGCTCGGCGGCGTCCTCGGGCTCCGGTGGCTTAACGGCCTGGGAGGGGACTGCGTCCGGGGCACCCTTCTCGTTCGAGACCAGCCCCGTTTCACCCCGCGCCGGGCTGGTGACCCCCAGGAGCGGCCCCAGAACCAGGAGCAGGGAAAGCAGTATAATAGATTGTTTTTTCATGGCTTCGCCGAAATTTAATTGATCAGGACTGGGAGCGCGCGGCGACCGGGGCCGAGCCGCACCACTCTTCGGGATTCTGGGGCTGACTGGCGTGGCGGATGGCGAAGTAGAGAGCCGCCGTTTTCCGCCCGCCGCTGGCACCGCTGAGGGCGATAACCTCACCGTCGCCCACCCACTCGCCGGTCTCCTTGAGCAAGGTCTGGTTGTGGCCGTAGAGGCTCATGTAACCCTCGTCGTGATCGATGATGATCAACTGGCCATAGCCGCGCATCCAGTCGGCATAGACCACGCGGCCGTGATGGATGGCACGCACCTCAGAGCCCTCGCTCGCGGCGATCAGCACCCCATCCTGGGCCTTGCCACCTTCGCCACCCACATCGCCGAAGCGCGTCAACAGCCGGCCGCCGGCCAGGGGCCAAGGGAGTTCGCCCCGCCGGCTAGCGATCGGCTGCTGAGCCAGTTCCACCTCCGGCATGATCATGGCCTGCCGCTCAAGCTGGGTGACCACTGCGCGCAGGTTCTCCGTATCCTCCCGCAGCAGGCTCACCTGCTGGGTGCCACCGGCGATTTCCTTCTCCAGCTCGGTCAAGAGGGCGGCGCGCTCGGCCTGGACACGACCCAGGCGCTCCCGCATCTCCTTTTGCCGCGCCGCCAGGATCGCCATGCGCTGGGTCTCCTGGGAGGTCTCGTTGCGCAGCCGATCGAAGTTGGCCGCGCGAGCCGTGAAGTTATCGAGCCGGCCCAGGCGGTAGCGATTCAGATAGCCATAATAGGACATGAGACGACCTAGGCGCGCCATATCCTGTTGGTCCAGAAGCATCCGTAGGTGCTCATTGTTTCCCAGGGTGTGAGCGGAACGGATCAGGGCGGCCAGGGATTGGCGTTCCCGGGCCAGGGCGGCGCGCTCGGCCTCCAGGTCCTTTTGCAGTTTAGTCAAGGTCTTAACCTGTTCCGCGATCATGGCCTCGAGTTGGCGACCGCCATGAGCGAGCTGAGCAATATCGCGCTCGTGACTCTCAACTTCCGCCACTAAAGCATCCCGGCCCCGCCGGCGGGCATCGAGGCCCTGTTCCAGGTCTTTCAGCTTGGACTCCTTCAGCGTCAGGGCTTGCCGCTGGGATTGCACGGGATCCGCCACCGTCTCCGCACCCGCGAGATCCCGGGTCGGCAGGGCCAGGAGGGCGCAGAACAGGCACCCAGTGCCCGCGACGCCCGCCAGCACCAGGCGTCGGACCTCAAGCTTGGCTGGTATGCGATTCATCAGGTTTTGCGGGTCCTCGCGGCGCACAGGCCTGGCAAAGCGGTTTCCATACATGGGGACAGATCCAGCGGGCCAAGGATCATCTTGATGGGTAAGGGCTGGTGATTATACGGCGATTTCCGCCCGACTTTAGTCACGCGGCAAGGAATCCCGCGCGCGAACTTCAGCAAATATTGCGAAAAAAGCTTATTATCGAATTGTGATAGCTCAAACTGAGTCATGTATATGGTAGGTCTCATAGACACCCCCCCTCCCTACCTCTCCCAGGGCCCCGATCCCGAGTTAGACCTGTTCGCCGATGATGGCGACATAGACCGTGCCTCGCGTTCGCTTAAGGCCATGTCGCATCCCCTGCGCCTAAAAATTCTCTGCACCCTCGGCGACCGCGAGGTAAGCGTCCAGGACATCGTCGATGACGTCGGGACTTCCCAGAGCAATATCTCACAGCATTTGGCAATCCTGCGCGATAAGGGGATTCTAGCCACCCGCAAGGATGCCAACCGGGTTTATTACCGTGTCGGCGACATCCGCACCCTGCAACTCATCGGCATGATGCGCCAGGTCTTCTGCCATCAGGGTCATTGAGACCCCGCAGGACCCGTCAACCCCCGCCAGGCCCCATCCCGCCCTGCCGCGCGGGGATGACGCTCCCAGCCTTGGCCGTTATACTGCGCCATCTTAGCCGGGCTGCCTAACTTTCAGCCTGGCCCATGCCTTATCCCAGGCGCCCGCCTGACAGCTAAGCGACTTATTATGCCCCTTCAGAACCTACCCGAATTCATCGTCAATCACTGGCTGCTCGTCCTGGCCTTGATCACCACCCTAGCCCTGCTGGCCTATCAGTTGATCAGGGGCAATAAGGGTTCGGTGGACCCCTTGGGGGCGACGGACCTGATCAACCGCCGGGATGCGGTGGTAATCGACGTGCGCCCCTTGGCAGACTTTGCCCAGGGCCACATCATTAACGCCATCAACATCCCCATGAATGGCTTCAAGAACCAGATCGCAACCCTGCAAAAACACAAGGGCAAACCCATTGTCATTGCTTGCCGCTCCGGCTCCCAGTCCGCCATGGCCTGCCAGCAACTGCGCAAGGAGGGCTTCGAGGAGGTCCTCAACCTGCGCGGCGGCATCATGGCCTGGCAGAGCGCCAATCTGCCGGTCACTCGCAAGAAACGCTGACACCTTCCCATCGCCCTTCACCCACCCCTCCGACCCGGGAACCCCTAGCCATGACCGAGCAAGCCCAGCCGCAAGATGAGCGGATGTTCCAGTTACACCGCATCTATATCAAGGACCTGTCCTTCGAATCCCCCAATGCCCCGCGCGTCTTCATCGGCGAATGGCAGCCGAAGCATGAGCTGAACCTCAACACCCAGGTCAACCGCATCGATGAGATCACCTTCGAGGTCATTTTATCGGTCACCGTTACCACCCATCTGGGCGACCAGACGGCCTTCATCGTCGAGGTCCAGCAGGCGGGTCTGGTGGGCGTCAAGGGCTTCTCCGAACAGGAACTGGGACCCTTGCTAGGGGCCTATTGCCCGAATCTTCTCTTCCCCTATGCCCGCGAGGCCATATCGGACCTTGTGAGTAAGGGCAGCTTCCCGCAGCTTCTGCTCCAGCCGGTCAATTTCGAGGTCCTCTATGCCCAGCGCCAGCGGGAAATGATGGAGGAGATGCAAAAGCAAGCCGGTGGCACCGCGATCAACTGATCAGCCCCTCCCCATGACCCCATCCATGGCACCGATCGCGGTCCTTGGGGCCGGCTCTTGGGGCACGGCCCTCGCCTTGGTGGTCGCGCGCAATGGCTACCGGGTCAGGCTGTGGGACCACTGGCCCGCGCAGGTCGCCGATCTCATCCATGACCGGGAAAATCGCCGCTTTCTGCCAGATTTTCCCCTGCCAGACAACGTAGAACCCGTATCGGATTTGGGCCAGGCCCTGGAGGGTGTGGCCGAGATCCTGGTGGTCGTGCCCAGCCACGGCTTTGCTGACCTATTGCGGACCTTACCCCCCCTGGGACAAGACACGGGGCTGGCCTGGGCCACCAAGGGCCTGGAGCCGGGGACGAATCGCCTCCTGCACGAGGTAGCCCTGGACGTCCTGGGGCCGCGTGATGTGGCGGTTGTTTCGGGCCCGAGCTTTGCCGCCGAGGTGGCGAGGGGCCTGCCTACGGCGGTCACGGTGGCCTCGCCCCAGCTTGAGCAGGCGCGGCGGGTGGCGGCCTACCTCCATGGCGAGCGTTTCCGCGCCTATACCAGCGACGACCTCATCGGGGTCCAGGTGGGCGGGGCGGCCAAGAATGTCCTGGCCATCGCCACCGGCATCGCGGATGGGCTGGGCTTCGGTGCCAACACCCGCGCGGCCCTCATTACTCGTGGCCTGGCGGAACTGACGCGTTTCGGGACTGCCTTGGGGGGGCGGCTGGAGACCTTCATGGGGCTGGCCGGATTGGGCGACCTGGTACTGACCTGTACCGATGACCAATCGCGCAACCGCCGGTTGGGCCTGGCCCTGGCGCGGGGAGCGAGCATTGAGGAGGCGAGACGCCAGATTGGCCAAGAGGTGGAAGGGGTCATTACGGCCCGTTCCGTGCACCATCTTGGCCAGCGACTGGGGGTAGAGATGCCCATTGGCGAACAGGTTTACCGCGTCCTCTACGAGGGCCGGACGCCGGAAGAGGCCACCCGCAGCCTCCTTGCGCGTGAAAGTAAATCCGAGGTGGATTGAACAGAGGTCGGAATGTGTTGCCTGGTTAGTTCGCCGGGGCGCTCACCCGGTCCTGACTCAGCCTCTCAACGCCCTGCCCCCCTGAAAGCCTGTTGCCGCCAGGCCTCGTATAGGACGATGGCCACGGCGTTGGACAGATTGAGACTCCGATTGCCGGGGTGCATGGGGATGAAGATGCGGCGGTCAGCTGGCATGCCATCCAGCAGTTCGGGTGGCAACCCCCGGGTCTCGGGGCCGAACAGTAGGGCATCGCCCGGCAGAAAGAGGGTCTCGGCGAGGGACAGGTTACCCCGAGTGGTGCAGGCCATGAGCCGAGGTGGGGATTGGGTCTGGACATAGGTGAAAAAGTCCGGGTGGACCTGGACGCTGACCCATTCCCGGTAATCGAGCCCAGCCCGCCTCAAGCGACTGTCATCCAGGACGAAGCCCAGAGGCTCGATCAGATGCAATCGTGCTCCGGCATTGGCGCACAGACGCATGATGTTGCCGGTATTGGGCGGGATCTCGGGCTGGTAGAGGACGACATCGAACATCGGAATCAAGGTGCTAGCCCCGGGGCACGGCTGGCGCGGGAGCATTGGACATGGCGTTGGATATCAAGACCGACCCCCGACTGCGCATCGATTTCTGCGGCCTGGACTTCGCGACCCCCTTGGTGCTCTTGTCCGGATGCGTGGGATTTGGCGAGGAGTATACGCGCATTCAGGGCTTCTCCAACCGCGAGGCGGGCGCCATCTGCCTCAAGGGCACCACCCTGGCGCCGCGGCTTGGGAATGCCCCTCACCGCCTGTGCGAGACCCCCGCTGGCATGATCAACGCCATTGGCCTGCAGAATCCCGGGGTGGATCGGGTCATTGGCGACATCCTGCCCACCCTGGATTTCCATGAGACCCACTTCATCGCCAACGTCTCCGGCTCCAGCGTCGAGGAGTATTACGAGGTCACCCGGCGCTTCGACGACAGCCCGATCAGCGCCATTGAGATCAACATCTCCTGCCCGAACGTCAAGGAGGGCGGTGTTGCCTTTGGCAATGATGTGCGCATGTCGGCCCAAGTTGTCGCTGCCTGCCGTAAGGCCACGCGCAAGCCCCTCATCACCAAGCTGTCGCCCAACCAGACCGACATTGCGGGCAACGCCCGGGCCTGCCTGGAGGCCGGCTCGGATGCCTTCGCGGCCATCAATACCCTCATGGGCATGGCCATCGACATCGAAAGCCGGATGCCGGTCATAGGTAACAACCAGGGCGGTCTGTCCGGACCCGCCATCAAGCCCATTGCCCTGCTCAAGGTCCATCAAGTTTACCAAGTCTGCCGTGACCATGGGGTGCCTATCATTGGCCAAGGGGGCATCACCTGCGCCAACGACGCCCTGGAATTCTTCATCGCCGGCGCCAGTGCCATCGGGATCGGCACCGCCCTCTTCTACGACCCCTTGATTCTGGCCAAGATCAACCAGGGCATCCTCGACTATCTGGATCGACAGGGCCTGGTGGGCCTGGCCCAATTGACAGGTTCCCTGCGCCTCCACGGCCAGCCGGTACCTGCCTGTGGTTGCTGAGCACCCCAAGACGGGGTCAAGCACCTGTCTCGGTAGATTTCGTTTGACCCGGATTGGTCTCCCCATGCTATATTAAGATTTCGGCATACACTAAATAAGCCGGCGGAATTCAAGATTTATCGAGGCAGTTGGGAGAGAGATCCATGAGTGACATCGCGGCGTTGAAAAAAGAGAAGCAAGAACTGATCGACAAGATGCTGGTAATGCAGAAGCAGTTCATTGCACACGAGCATGAGCATGGCGTCACCGGCAAGGACTATTGGGCATCCACTGACGGGCTCCTCGCCAATTACCGTCACGAATACAGTGAGATGGCGACTCGTGTCGTTGATCTGGCCCACGAGATCGTCGGCTCCGCCCGCAATTATTAACCCTTAATCCGGGCCAGCAGCCCCCGCTGAGTGCCTGCCGGCTTCCGGCACCCAAATACCCGCGATATCGCGGGTATTTTTTATACCCAGAGTCCTCCATCTCCGGCACACGCGCAAGCAAGCCAGAGATCCCGCGAGGAACCCATTTCAGTGTCCTGTTGGGAAGCCTGGTCACAGTTGCGATAAGAACCACCCAGAGACAGGCTAATGTTCGGGGACCTTGAGTGGCCAACAACGACTTTTGAAGCGCGCGCGGTCCAGGACCGGTTGCGTGACCAGTTGGTTCGCCGGGATGAACTGGCCCAGGTGCGGCGAGTGGCGGGACTGGATGTGGGCTTCCCCGGGGGTGGGAACGAAACCCGGGCCGGGGTTGCCATCCTCTCCTTTCCCGATCTGCGGCTCCTGGAAAGCGCCTCGGCAAGGCGGCGCACGGTCTTTCCCTATGTGCCTGGCCTCCTGTCCTTCCGCGAGGCCCCAGCCTTGTTGGAAGCCTTGGCGAGTCTGAGCGCGCCCCCGCAACTGCTGCTGTGCGATGGTCAGGGTTATGCCCACCCTCGTCGCTTCGGGCTGGCCTGCCACCTGGGCGTCCTCACGGGCCTGCCCAGCATCGGCGTCGCCAAGTCCCGTCTAATCGGAGAACACGGCTCTTTGGGGCCGGAGAAGGGCGACTGGACGGCCCTGTGGGATCAAGGCGAGATCATCGGCGCCCTAGTGCGCACCCGCCGGAATGTTCAGCCCCTCTATGTCTCGGTGGGACACAAGATTAGTTTGGAGACGGCAGTCCGCTATGTCTTGGCATGCACCAGCCGCTTCCGCCTGCCCGAGACCACCCGCTGGGCACACCGTAATGCCTCCCTGGAATAGGGCTATCGGTTAATCATCGGGCTGCCTGATTGAATTTTCCAACCGACATCCGCTGGCATGAAAGCAGGGCGGCTCGGCCCGGGGAAGGACTCAAACGGGCCGTACATGCTCGATATACTTGGGCAAGTCGGTCATTTCCATGCGGATAGACCTGGCCCTCGCCTTCATATGGGCCTTGGTGTCACGGAAGCTGAAGTCACAGCCAACACTGCCCCGGCTCGACAGGGGCAAGGGGATCATGTCGCGATAGGTGAAAATATTGTCCTCGATGTCGCCACCCGCGCAGATCAGGGGGCCCGTGGGCGGCTCGCCTTCCACCTCGGCCCCTTCCATCACCAGTTCACCCGTCTGCCACCAGCGGGTGGTCTCGCTGGAACCCGTCATGGTTTTCAGGATGATGACGCGGGAGAAGTGTAGCCGCAGACAGCCATTCTCCAATCGGATGGCCTCCAACTCGGAACCGGGCAATTCAATACTGGCACTATCCATGGTTAATTCCAGAGTCTAAATCATAGAGCCTCTGAGTTTGGGCCCATGCGAGGCCTTTCAAGAGCGCCGGGGCGGTCAGGCCTCATCCTCCAGACTCGTACTCTCCACCTCCAGCTTGAGCTCCTTGATCTTGCGGGTGAGGGTATTGCGACCCCAGCCGAGCAGGCGCGCTGCATCCTGGCGACGTCCCTCGGTATGTTCCAGGGTAGTCACAATAAGGATTCGTTCCAGCTCCGGCAGGGCCAGATCAAGCAGTCCCGCTCCGCCTGCCTTGAGATGATCGCGCGCCCATCGGCGCAGGGCCGATTGCCACAGTTCTTCACTTT
The DNA here is from genome assembly GCA_044228695.1 of Chromatiaceae bacterium. GTDB lineage: Bacteria > Pseudomonadota > Gammaproteobacteria > Chromatiales > Chromatiaceae > M0108. The sequence continues at coordinate 7,866 of JBGAUK010000109.1, forward strand.
CACGGCCACCGGTTGGCGCTGCCAGTTCCGTGGGCAGGTCCTCGATGTGAATCTCCTTGCCCGCCGCCATCACGGTAAGCCAGCGCGCGGTGTTTTCCAGTTGGCGAACGTTCCCTGGCCAGTCGAGACTTGCCAGACGTTCAGCGGCGCCGAGGGATAGCACCTTGGGCTCGCAACCCAATTCCGTCGCGGCGGAGCCGAGAAAGTGCCGCATGAGCAGTGGGATATCCTCGCGCCGTTCTCGCAGAGCCGGTAGGTGGATGCGAATGACGTTAAGGCGGTGGAAAAGGTCCTCGCGAAAGCGGCCCTGTTGGACGAGGGATTCGAGGTGCTGGTGGGTGGCGGCGATGATGCGCGTATCCACCTTTACTGGGGCCAGACCACCGACACGATAAAACTCCCCGTCAGCCAGGACCCGTAGCAAGCGGGTCTGGAGTTCCGCCGGCATGTCCCCGATCTCATCCAGGAAGAGGGTGCCGGTATGGGCTTGCTCAAAGCGACCCTCGCGCCGCGCCTGGGCGCCCGTGAAGGCCCCCCGTTCATGACCGAAGAGTTCGGATTCCAGCAGATCGTGCGGAATAGCCGCCATATTGAGGGCGATGAAGGGCTTATCGGTCCGTGGGCTGTGGCGGTGGAGCGCGCGAGCCACCAGTTCCTTCCCCGTACCCGATTCCCCGTTGATCAAGACCGTGATGTTGGAGCGCACGAGACGGCCGATGGCGCGAAAGACCTCCTGCATGGCCGGGGCCTCGCCGATGATCTCGGCACCCTTGGGCATGGGCTCCTCCGGCGCCCCCCCTTCCTGGGTCTGATGGCGGCAGGCGCGGCGCACCTGAGCCACGGCTTCGTCGAGATCGAAGGGCTTGGGGAGATATTCAAAGGCACCGCCATGGAAGGCGGACACGGCGCTATCAAGATCCGAGTGAGCCGTCATGATAATGACAGGCAGCGACGGATAGCGAGCAGTGATCTGGCCTAGGAGTTCCAAGCCATCGATGCCAGGCATCCGGACATCGGAAAGGATGGCGTCCGGCTGATCGCGCTCTAAGATATCCATGACGCCCACGCCATTGGAAAAGCAGGTGACGTCCATTTCCGCCTTGCGCAGGGCCCGCTCCAGCACCCAGCGGATGGAGCGGTCATCATCGATGACCCAGACCTTGGGTGCCTTAGTCATGTCATGTCTCCAACGGCAGATAGACGAAGAAGCGGGCCTCGCCAGGGTGGCTCTCGCACTCGATCAGGCCACCATGCTGGTTGACCAGTTCTTGGGCAATGGGTAGCCCCAAACCGGTACCCCCAGCCTGGCCCGTGACCATGGGAAAAAAGATGCGCTCCTGCAGTTCCAGGGGGATGCCGGGGCCATTGTCTTGGATCTCCACGCGGAGCACGAGACGATGACATTTGCCGCCCATGGTGAACTGGCGCAACACTCGGGTACGCAGCTCGACCCGGCCGGTCGGGCCAGTGGCCTTGACGGCGTTCCGCACCAGATTGAGCAGGGCCTGGAAGAGCCGATCCCCGTCCGCCATGAACTCCGGGATACTCGGGTCATAGTCACGCTCAAGCAGCGGTCCATTGGGATGTTCCGCCAAGATGAGGCTGCGCACTCGCTCCAGGAGAAAGTGGATATTGACCTTGCCTGGCTTGGGCAGGCGATTGGGGCCCAACATACGGTCCATGAGGCCCTGGAGGCGATCAGCCTCCTCAATAATGATGCGGGTGTATTCGCGCAGGGACTTGTCGGGTAGCTCCTGTTCCAGGAGTTGAGCAGCGCCGCGTAACCCGCCGAGGGGGTTCTTGATCTCGTGAGCCAAGCCGCGAATCAGGGCCTGAGTGGCTTGGTGCTGAGACAGCAGGTGCTCCTCGCGACTGATGCGTAGCTGGCGATCGATCTGGTGCAACTCAACCAGGAGTTCCACTTCCGCCCTGAATTGGTGAATGGGCAGCACGGTGCAATTCACCCGGATGGTCCGTCCATCAACCAGGACAATGTTGATCTCGCGCTCGGTGAAGGGCTGACGGGTTTGGGCCGCTTGGCGGAGCCGGCTCTCGACGGCGTCGCCAGGACAGATGAGGATATCCATGGCCTGGACGCCCAGCACATAGCGGGCGCTCACATCGAACAGCATCTCACCGGCCGGGTTGATATGAATCAGACGCAAGTCCTTGTCAAATAGAAGGACAGCGGTATTCAAGTTATCGAGAATCTTCTTCTCTGTGCTCGTCTTCCGTGGAATGGGCGTCTTCATGCGAGTGACCCAGCAGGTAATTTCCGTGAGTGGGTGCCATTGGAAGTTAAATTAGCAATAAGCTTGCCATGCATTATGCAGCGAGTAGCAGCAGGGCGCTCGCTTCCAGAATAATCTCAGCTGATTATTCACGAACCTCAGTCGTTGCCTCTCCGGCTAAGTCATTGATCGAGTTCAATGCCGCCTGATGATTTGGAGTGCTCCTCCGCACCCTTGCCCGCATTTGGGCTGACGTATGCCCATCCCAGCAAGGTTCATGGTGGGTGTTTGATGAAAAATCAGTGTGTTGGCATGCAGTTCGTCTTTGGATGTGCTGAGTCTCGTGAATAATCAGGTAATCTCATGCTCGAAAAGGGTGCGCCTGGCAGCCAAACCCGGTCGCTCCTGGTTTGCTCTCCCCGATTTCTGGAAGCAAAACGCCCCTTGCGGGGCGTTAGCGTTTCTCCGATCTGGAAGATCGAGACGCACACGTCTCCATCCTCCAGTTTCCGAACTGATCAGAGGCTGTAATAAAGATCAAATTCGATGGGGTGGGTGGTCATGCGCAGTTGC
>JBGAUK010000010.1:0-54806 GCA_044228695.1 Chromatiaceae bacterium
AGCTTGGCGAGGAAGCTCATGTCATTGATCAGGGCCTCCTCGGTGATGCCATCCGCCGCGGTACGGGCGATGAAGCCGCCCTCGCCCTCATGCTCATTGACGAAGCGCTGGAGGATATCGCGCAGGCGCCGGCGCTCCTCCTCGTCCTCGATCTTCTGGGACACCCCCGTGTTTTGCAGGGTGGGCATGAAGACCAGGTAGCGGGAGGGGATGGAGATATTGGTGGTGAGGCGGGCGCCCTTGGTGCCCAGGGGGTCCTTGACCACCTGCACCACCAGGGTGTCCCCCTCGCTCACCAGATCGTGAATCTGATCGCCGCGGGGCTCGCCCTCGACGCCGACGATATCTGAGGTATGCAGGAAGGCGGCCCGTTCCAGGCCGATCTCGACGAAGGCCGCCTGCATCCCCGGCAGCACCCGGCAGATGCGGCCCTTGTAGATATTACCCACCAGACCGCAGCGTTCCAGCCGCTCGATGATGATTTCCTGCACCACGCCATTTTCGACCACGGCGACGCGGGTCTCCGGCGGCGTGACATTGACCAGGATTTCCTCACTCATGGCAGCCCTTGGGATTCAGTAGCGGTTTATGAAATGGAAAGTGGGGACGAACTGCCGGTTAGGCCATCGCCCAGCAAAAGAATTCCCTCCTCGGCAAGCAAAAGCGCCGTCTCGTGGAGCGGCAGGCCCATGACGCCGGAATAACTGCCACGCAACTCGCGCACGAAGAGGGCGCCCAGACCCTGGATGGCATAGCCTCCCGCCTTGTCGGCGGGCTCCCCGGTCGCCCAGTAGGCGCGTGCCTCCCAGTCCGGGATGGCGCGAAAGCTGACCTGGCTCTCGCTCAGGGCCAGGCGCTCCGCCCTGCCGATCAGGGCCACCGCGCTAAGCACCCGATGAGTCCGTCCCGACAGCAGGCGCAGCATGGCGGCGGCCTCCTCGGCATCCCGGGGCTTGCCCAGGATGCGGCCCTCGAGGGTCACCAGGGTGTCCGCCGCCAGGATCGGGACCTCGGCACCCGCCGGCCTGACGGCCCGCCCGGCCCGGGCCTTGTCCAGGGCGACCCGGCGGGCATAATCCTCCGGCATCTCCCCGGGCCGTGGCGCCTCGTCCAGAGCCACCCTGAGCACGGCATGGGCGACGCCGATTTGCCCCAGCAGCTCGCGGCGCCGAGGGGATTGGGAGGCCAGATAGACCTGGATCTTCGCCATGGAGGCCTTCAAAGGCTAGCCGGGGGGTGCAGGGCAACCAGGTGGGTTGATCGCGCCCCGACCAATGCCGCCATCCCTCCCAAAACATCAGTTGCCAGGGCCAGAGCCAGCCCCAGCGCCAAGCCCAACCCCTAGGCCCGGTGGTAAGGATGACCCCCGAGGAGGCTCCAGGCCCGGTAAAGCTGCTCGGCCAGAATGACACGGACCAGGGGGTGCGGGAAGGTAAGGGGCGACAGGGACCAGAGACGGTCGGCGCGGGCGCGACAGGCCTCGTCCAGGCCCTCGGGACCGCCGACCAGCAGGGCCAGATCCCGGCCCTCCCCCAGCCAACCCGCCAGTTCCCGCGCCAGTTGCGCCGTGCTCCAGGGGGTGCCCCGCTCATCCAGAGCCACCAGTTGCGCCCCCTTGGGTAGGGCAGCCAGCAACCTTACCCCCTCACCCCGCCGAGCCACCTCGGCGCTGGCCCCCTTGCCCCGGTGCCCCGGCTCGATCTCGACCAGGCGCAGGGCGCACTCGGGAGGCAGGCGCTTAGCGTATTCCCGGTAACCCGCATCCACCCAGACCGGCATGCGCCGGCCCACGCTCAACAAGTGGATGCGCACCGCCCTATATCAATCCAGGGCGGGGCCGAGCAGAAAGTCCACCCGGGCGAAGCCCTGATCCTCCAGGCTGTCCATGACGGCGTCCACCCAGCCTTGCTCATCCGCGCGCGGCACCTCGCTGACCAGGCCCGTGACAAAGCGATAGGCCTCTTGGGGAGAGATGTCCGCGGGAATGGTCACCAGCCGGACCCGCCCTAGGTCCTTGCTCGGCAGGATCATGAGTCGATCGGTCATGTTTGGATACCTCATTTCAGGATGGGGCGCAACAGGAGCGCCGGGGGACATGATATAGGTATCAGATCGCCTTTTCCCCCCTTTGGTCATCATTTAGCCTGGCCGGATTTGGCCGTGGGGGCTTCGGTATATAATCCAGGTTAAAGTCCCCGGGGCCCCAGCCCCGGCGCCCACCACCAGACAGGTTCTCCCCATGCAAGATTTGTCGTCCCGCTTTCAGGCCCTGCTGACCCAACGCATCCTCATCCTGGATGGCGCCATGGGCACCATGATCCAGCGTCACGGCCTGAGCGAGGCGGATTATCGGGGCGAGCGCTTCGCGGACTGGCCCCGGGACCTCAAGGGCAACAACGACCTGTTGACCCTGACCCAACCCCAGGTCATCGGCGGCATCCACCAGGCCTACCTGGAGGCTGGCGCCGACATCCTGGAGACCAACACCTTCAACGCCAACCGCATCTCCATGGCCGACTATGGCATGGAGGACCTGAGCCGCGAGCTCAACGTCGCCGCCGCGCGCCTGGCGCGGGGGCTGGCGGACGCCACCGCGACCCCGGATAAGCCGCGCTTCGTCGCTGGCGTCCTGGGGCCGACCAACCGTACCCTCTCCATCTCGCCGGACGTCAATGACCCCGGTTTCCGCAACCTGGACTTCCCGACCCTGGTGTCGGCCTACGTCGAGGCCGCCGAGGGCCTGATCGAGGGCGGCGCCGACCTGCTGCTAATCGAGACCATCTTCGACACCCTCAACGCCAAGGCGGCCATCGTCGCCTGCGAGGAGGTCTTCGAGCAGCAGGGCCAGCGCCTGCCGGTCATGATCTCGGGCACCATCACCGACCAGTCTGGCCGCACCTTGACCGGCCAGACGACCGAGGCCTTCTATAACAGCCTGCGCCACGTCCAGCCCGTCTCCATCGGCCTCAACTGCGCCCTGGGGCCCTATGAACTGCGCCAGTACGTCGCCGAGATGGCCCGCATCGCCGAGACCCATGTCTCCGCCCACCCCAACGCCGGCCTGCCCAACGAGATGGGCGGCTATGACCTGGGCCCCGCGGAGATGGCCCGGGAGATCGCCGAGTGGGCGGAGGCCGGCCTGCTCAACATCGTCGGCGGCTGCTGCGGCACCTCCCCGGACCACATCCGCGCCATTGCCCAGGCGGTGGCGGGCAAGCCACCGCGCCGCCTGCCCAGCCTGGCCCCGGCCTGCCGGCTGTCCGGGCTGGAGCCCCTCAACATCGACAGGGGCCTCAACTTCGTCAACGTCGGCGAGCGCGCCAACGTCACCGGCTCGGCCAAGTTCAAGCGCCTCATCCTCGAAGGCAACTACGAGGAGGCCCTGGATATCTGCCGGGTCCAGGTCGTGAACGGCGCCCAGGTCATCGACTTCAACATGGACGAGGCCATGCTCGACGGCGTTGCCGCCATGCGCCGCTTCCTCAACCTCTGCGCCACCGAGCCGGACATCGCCCGGGTGCCCTTCATGATCGACTCCTCCAAGTGGGAGATCATCGCCGCCGGACTCGAATGCGTCCAGGGCAAGCCCATCGTCAACTCCATCTCCCTCAAGGAGGGCGAGGAGAAATTTCTCCACCAGGCCAAACTGTGCCGCCGCCTCGGGGCCGCCGTCATCGTCATGGCCTTCGACGAGCAGGGCCAGGCCGACACCCAGGCCCGCAAGGTAGCGATCTGCACCCGCGCCTACCGGCTGCTGACGGAGGGGATCGGCTTTCCGGCCGAGGACATCATCTTCGACCCCAATATCTTCGCCATCGGCACCGGTATCGAGGAGCACGCCAACTATGGCGTCGATTTCATCGAGGCCACCCGCGCCATCAAGGCCAGCCTGCCCCAGGCCCTGGTCTCCGGCGGCGTCTCCAATGTCTCCTTCTCCTTCCGGGGCAACGACCCGGTGCGGGAGGCCATCCACGCCGTCTTTCTCTACCACGCCGTGCGCGCCGGCATGGACATGGGCATCGTCAACGCCGGGCAACTGGCGATCTATGACGAGATCGATCCCGAGCTCAAGGAGGCGGTGGAGGACGTGGTCCTCAATCGCACTCCGAAGGACGGCGGCGATGCCACCGAGCGCCTAATCGACCTGGCGGGCCGCTTCAAGGGCGGGATCGTCGGGGGCGCGGTCAAGCAGGACCTGGCCTGGCGTGACTGGCCGGTGGCCAAGCGCCTGGCCCAGGCCCTGATCAAGGGCAACGCCGAATACGTGGAGGCGGACACGGAGGAGGCCCGCCAGGTGCTGGGATCCCCCCTCAAGGTCATCGAGGGCCCCCTCATGGATGGCATGAATCAGGTCGGCGATCTCTTCGGCGCGGGCAAGATGTTCCTGCCCCAGGTGGTCAAGTCCGCCCGGGTCATGAAGAAGGCGGTGGCCTATCTCCAGCCCTTCCTGGAGGCGGAGAAGGCCGGCGGTGTGCATAAGGCCGCCGGCAAGGTGCTCATGGCCACGGTCAAGGGCGACGTCCACGACATCGGCAAGAACATCGTCGGCGTCGTCCTCCAGTGCAACAACTATCAGGTCATCGACCTGGGGGTCATGGTCCCCACCGCAACCATCCTCAAGCAGGCCCGCGACCAGGACGTGGACATCATCGGTCTCTCCGGCCTCATCACGCCCTCGCTGGAGGAGATGGTCCTGGTGGCGGCGGAGATGCAGCGCCAGGGCTTCGACATACCGCTCTTGATCGGCGGGGCCACCACCTCCAAGGCCCACACGGCGGTGAAGATAGCGCCCAAGTACCATCATCCGGTGATCTATGTCCCGGATGCCTCCCGTGCCGTGGGCGTGGTCGGCCAACTGCTCTCCGCCGAATTGAAGGGGCCCTATACCCAGGGCATCGCCGAGGAGTACGTCCAGGTGCGGGAACGCCGTGCCGCCGCCAACGAGGCCAAGGATCTGGTCACCCTCGCCGAGGCCCGCGCCAACGCCACCCCCATCGACTGGGAGCATTACCAGCCACCCTCGCCCCGGGAGCCGGGCCTCCAGGTCTTCCCGGACATCCCCCTGGGCGAGATCACCCCCTATATCGACTGGACCTTCTTCTTTCACGCCTGGGAGCTCAAGGGGCGCTTTCCCCAGATCCTGGAGGACGCGGAAAAGGGCGTGGAGGCGCGCAAGCTTTACGATGACGCCCACGCCATGCTGGAGCGCATCGTCAAGGAGCGCTGGCTGCGGGCCGCCGCCGTCATTGGCATCTTCCCCGCCAACAGCGTCGGCGACGACATCCAGGTCTTCTCAAGCGAAGACCGCTTCGACCCCATCGCCACCTTCCATGGCCTGCGCAAGCAGGGCCGCCAGCCCCCGGGTAAGGCCAACGAGTGCCTGACGGACTTCATCGCCCCCCTGGACACCGGGCTCAACGACTATCTCGGCGGCTTCGCCTGCACCGCCGGCATCGGCATCGACGAGCGGGTCGCCGCCTTCGAGGCGGATAACGATGACTACTCGGCCTTGATGCTCAAGGGCCTGGCGGACCGCCTGGCGGAGGCCGTGGCGGAGTTGCTCCACCTGCGGGTGCGTCAGCGCCACTGGGGTTACGCGGCAGACGAGGACCTGAGCAGCCAGGACCTCATCGCCGAGGGCTACCAGGGCATACGCCCGGCCCTAGGTTATCCGGCCTGCCCGGACCACACCGAAAAGGATATCCTCTGGCAACTGCTGGACGCGGAGCGCACGACAGGCATCTGGCTCACGGAATCCAAGGCCATGGTGCCCACGGCGGCGGTGAGCGGCCTCTACTTCTCCCACCCCGATGCCCGCTACTTCGCCGTCGGTAAAATCGGCCGGGACCAGGTGGTCGACTACGCCGAGCGCAAGGGCCTCGATCTGGCCGAGATGGAGCGCTGGCTGGCGCCCAATCTGGCCTACGAACCGGCCAGCCGCTAGGGCCCCGCGGCCCGCGGCAAGTCCGACCTGGGGGCGAGGCAAGGCCCTGTCCCAGGCCTCCGCCACCACCCTTGCCACGTCAGGAGCGCTTGAGATGCCGGACCCCGCCGCACCCGGACCTGTCGCCGAAGCGGTCGCGCAGGCCATGGCCCCCGTGGTGCCGCCCCAGATCGTCGAGCACCTCGATACCCTCGCGGTGAACTACGACCTACTGGACTTTTTATTCGGCGGCGCGGGCCTCATGGCCGTTCTCTTCTTCCATGGCCTCTGCATCGCCCTGATCTACCCCTGGTTTATGCAGCGCAGCGGCGACATGCTGCACCGACGCACCTATTGGCGGGTCGAAATGCTGTTCTTTTTCAGCATGTTTCTCCTCATGATGACCCACCTGGGCGAAATCGCGATCTGGGCCATCCTCGTCTTTCAACTGGGTCTGGTGGACACCCTTCGTGAAGCCATCACCTTCTGCGGTAGCACCTATACCACCGTCGGCTACAACAGCGACCTCATGCCCGAAGGCTGGAAAGTGATGACCATGATCATCGCCCTGTCTGGCATGTTCTCCTTTGCCTGGACCACGGGCGTCATGATGCTGATGCTCAAACCCTTCCATGCCGCCCAATACGCCCGCATCACCGGCCGGGACCCGCAAAATGCCCCCTTCTCGACGGACCCACCCAAGAATTAGCCGCCATTACCGGAACCGGACCCTATCGCGCCAATAGGAATGGCGCGAATATTGACTGATCGCGCCAATAAAGTCCTGGAGCCATGCCTAAATTTCAACATCTTCACCCCGGCAATGCCATTCGCTTTGGTATCGGGCCACTCGAATTTGCCGCCTGGCAAAATGGGAACGGCGGAATCGAGGACATTCAATGAAGAAGCGCATCGCGACCGCGTCCTGCCTCTTGCTGCTGGCGCTCCTCCAGCCGGGGGTCAGCGCGCGGGACCAGGGCCTGACCGCCTTGCCGCCGGCCCTGGTGAGCGCGGATCTGCTCCAGGCCAAGATCACCGAAGCCGAGGCGGACCCCGCCGTGACCAGCGAGGCGAAGAGCCGGCTCGTCGCCCTCTACCGCAAGGCACTGAGCAACCTCCGGGAGGTGGCGGCCAATCAGACCCGAGCCGAGGCCTTCGAGGCCATGACGGGCGAAGCGCCGGAACAGGCGCAGCGCATTCGAAAAGGGCTCGCGGCGGCCAAGGGCCTTGCCCAGCCGGAGGTCCTGGACGTTGCCACTGACACACCTCTCGACCAGATCGAGCGGCAACTGCAGCAGGAGCAGGCCGATCAGGCCGCCGCGGACGCCCAGCGCGCCGAGCTCGAGCGCCAACTGACCTATCAGCAGAGCCGCCCGGCGGCGATCCGCCAGCGTCTCACCGCAGCCCAGGAGGAGCAGAAGGCCATCGCCGCCGCGCTTCAGGCCGAACTTACCGGGGACCCCGGTTCTGCCCCGGTTCAGGCGCGGCGCTGGGACCTGGAGACCCGCTACATCGCGCTGAGCACCGAGATCCAGGCCCTCGATCAAGAGCTGATCAGCCGGCCAATGCGCCTGGACCTGCTCGCGGCCAGGCGTGACGAGCAGTCGGCCAACAACACCCGCATCGCGCGGCGGGTCGAGGCGCTGCAGAGATTGCTCAACGCCCGGAGCGAGGACCACGCACAACAGGCCGAGGCCGCCGCCCGGCACATGGTGCAAGCGACCGCGGGCCTGGACCCAAGCCTGACCCGCCTCGCCGCACAGAACGCCGCCCTCACCGCCGCCTTGGCCATCATCGCCGCCCAGGGTGACCGACTGGACGCCGAGCAGCAGCAGGCGGAGCGCCTCGGCGCTCGCACCGCGGCGAACTTTGAACGCGCACAGACCGCGAAAGCAGTCGGTGTCCCCGCCGAGGGCCTGGGTCAGCTCCTGCTCGAACACCGCGCGGCCCTGCCCGATCTCGAGGTGCATGCGCGTCGGGCCAGTGCCCTGGAACAGGAGATCGCCGCCGTCACCCTGAGCCGTTTACGCCATCTGGAGGAGGCGGAGCGGCTCGCCGATCCGCTTCTGGACGCCACGGCATTAGCTGCCCAAGAACCCGGCACGGACTCCCTGGCCGCCGATGTTGTTGCCGCGCGTGACATGCGGCGCGACCTGCTGGAGCAACGCCGTGGCCTGCTCGACCGGCAACTGGAGGCCGAAGGGCGCTATCTGGAGCGGCTGCGCAAGCTCCAGACCGCGGAGGCCCGGTTGCTGGAGGCGACGCACGCCTACGACGCCTATCTCCGGGAGCAGTTGTTCTGGCTCCCCACCGGGGCCAAGACCCGTCCGAGCGATCTCGCCAAGCTGCCGGCGGAGATCCAGCTCCTGCTCTCGCCCGAGCGATGGTCGGCGTTGACCCGTCAGTTCGGTGACCAGGTCCTGGCCTCGCCTCTGTTCTGGCTGACACTGCTCCTGTCCGCCGCGCTGCAGTGGAAGCGCCAGGCGCTGATAGCCGCGATCAAGCAGACGGCAGCCCCGTTGGCCAACCCGACAACTGACCGCTTTGGCCACACCCTGCGTGCGCTGGGGCTGACGCTGGCCTACGCGGCGCCCTTGCCGATGCTGTTGGGCGTGATCGGCTGGCGGCTCCAGGCCGCGACCCAGGGCACCGAACTGTCCTTGGTCCTGGGCGGCCACCTGGTGCGTACCGCGCTGATTCTGTACGTCCTTCTGGCGGTGCGCGCGGCCTGTCTGCCGGGTGGGCTGGCAATGGCGCACTTCCGCTGGGCCGAACCCGATGTCCGGCGGCTCGGCGTGGAACTGCGTTGGTTCACCTGGGTGGTGGTGCCGGCCATCCTGGTCCTGCGCATCCCCATGAGTCTCAACCCCGTGGCGGCGGGCGGCCTGGTCACACGGATCGGTCTCTTAGTCGCGGCGCTCGCCATCGGGCTCTTCTTCTACCGCGTCCTCCACCCCAAACAGGGCCTCTTGCGCCACCAACGGCAACGCGCCGACGCGGGTCTCTTGTACCGCACCTACCCGGTGTGGTTCCCGCTGTTGATTGCCTTCCCCATGGGGCTCCTGGCCCTCATCCTGGGGGGCTATGTCTATACGACGATGATCCTCTCGGGCGCCTTTTCCTTGACGCTGGTGATGATCACCGCCCTGATCATTCTTTATTTGCTGGCAGTGCGCTGGTTGACCCTGGCCCACCGCCGCCTGGCCATGCGGGCGGCGCCGGAACGGCAGCGGACTGCCCTGGCGGCAAAGGATCCGGGAGTGTCACGGATGACCGAGATCGCGGACCTAGCGCTGTCCAAGGGCGCGGACCCGGACCTGGAGGCGGCCAGCGCGGACAGCCTGGAGTTGCTGGGAATTGGCATGGCTCTGGCCGCCGCACTCGGCTTCTACTTGATCTGGTCCGCGGTGTTTCCGGCGCTCGGGATTCTCGACGAGGTAACCCTGTGGCACGCCACGACGACCCTGAATGGGGAGCAAAGAAGCCTGCCGATTACCCTGGCGGACCTGGGCCTGGCATTGCTCTACCTCATCGGCACGGTGGTGCTTGCCAAGCGGCTACCCGCGCTACTGAACATGATCCTGGCGCAACGCCTCCAGGTCACCTCGGGCAGCCGCTACACCTTCACCACGCTGACGACCTATGCCATCGTCGGCATTGGCAGCGTGCTGGCACTCAACACCATTGGCGCCCAATGGTCGCAACTGCAATGGCTAGTGGCGGCGCTCGGCGTGGGCATTGGGTTCGGACTCCAGGAGATCGTGGCCAACTTCATCAGTGGCCTGATCATCCTGTTCGAACGGCCGATCCGGATCGGCGACATCGTCACGGTCGGCAATACCGATGGGGTCGTGACCAAGATCCGCATCCGCGCCACCACCATCCGCGGTAACGACCGCAAGGAACTTCTGGTCCCGAACAAGGAGTTCATCACCGGCCGGCTGCTTAACTGGTCCCTGTCCGATCAAGTCACCCGGATCATGGTCACGGTAGGGGTCGCCTACGGGACCGATGTCGAGCAGGCGCACGCACTGATGCGGGAGGCGGCGCAAGAACATCCTCGGGTGCTGGAACACCCCAGCCCAATCCTGTCCTTCGAGGGCTTCGGCGACAGTTCACTGACGCTGATCCTGCGCGCCTTCATCGACGATCTCGGCCACCGGATCGCGACCATCACGGACCTGCACAAGGCGATTTACACCAAGTTCCAGCAAGCGGGCATCGGCATCGCCTTCCCGCAGCGGGACCTGCACCTGGAGACGCACGAGCCCCTGCGGATCAGCCTGGAAGGGGTATGGCCAGAATCGAAACCGCAATCGCACGGGGATCAGCACACAGGCGGGCGTCCGGGATTGAGTACAATCAGCTAACAAAATTCAGCAATTGGTCACGGGAGGATTCTTGATACCCATCTGGTTACAGGCAGGGCTTTGGGGCTTGTTCTCTGGCGGGGCGCTCTTGATCGGGGCCGCGATCGGCTATCGGGTCGAGCTGTCGAATCGCCGGATCGCGGGGATCATGGCTTTCGGCGCCGGCGTCCTGATCTCTGCCTTGTGCTTTGAACTCATGGAGGAGGCCTTCAAGGAGGGTGGTCTGCACGCGACCGTCATCGGGTTTGCCGCCGGCGCCTTGGTTTACAGCGCCGCTAATTGGGGGCTGAGTTTCTATGGCGCGAAGCATCGGAAACGCTCAAAAGTCCAGCATGCCTCCCAAGAAGAAGCTGAAGGCAGCGGCGGCGCCATTGCCGTGGGTGCTCTGCTCGATGGCATTCCGGAATCCATTGCCATCGGCCTGAGCATGTTGGCCGGAACCGGGGTCAGCCTGGTGACGGTCGCGGCCATCTTCATCTCCAATATCCCGGAAGGCCTCTCCAGCTCGGCGGGAATGAAGCGCAGCGGACGCTCCGCCGCCTTCATCTTCGGCATCTGGGGGGGGATCGCGCTCATCTCGGGGCTGGCGGCCCTGGCCGGCTACAGCGTCTTCGACAGCTTCTCCCACGAAATGCGGGCGGCCACCACCGCTCTGGCGGCGGGGGCCATCCTCGCGATGATCGCGGACACCATGCTCCCCGAAGCCTTTGAAGGAGCGCACAATCTTTCGGGGCTCATCACCGCGGCCGGATTTCTCTGCGCCTTCGCCCTCTCCATGATGGGGCCCTAGAAATCATCGGCCCACCCAATCGCCGAAACGAAACAACCATGAAAACCACCACCAGACTTGTCGAATCTTTGCGCTGCTGCTCTTCGTCTGGTACCTGTTCGCCGACCGGATGACGCCTTACACCTCAAACGGGCGGATCAAGGCCATCGTCATCTAAGATGGTGCCGCAGGTCTCGGGCTACGTCGTTGCGCTGGCGGTGACCAATGCGCAGTTGGTCGAGTCCGGTGACCTGCTCGCCCGGATCGATCAGCGACCTTTCGTGCTAGAGGTGGATAAGGTGCGGTCCGCCCTGCATTCGGCGACCCATGCGGTGGGGGCCAGCTCGTCCCAGGTGGAGATTGCCCTGGCCAACCTCACCCAGGCCGAGATCGGGGCGCGGGGGCTCGGCCCTGACATCCTCGCGGCCAATATCTCGGCGGGTCTGCTTGATGACCGCTAGTCAGGAGCGCTTGAGATGCCGAACGCCCTTTCACCCGGTCCCGTGACCGAGGCGGTCTCCCAGGCCCTGGCCCCGGCCGTGGCGCCCCAACTCGTCGCCAACATCGATACGGTGGCGGCGAGCTATAACCTCCCGGACTTTATCTTCGGCGGCGGGGGCCTCATGGCCATCCTCTTTTTCCATGGCCTCTGCATTGCCTTGATCTACCCCTGGTACACGCGACGCAGCGACGATTTGCTGAATCAGCGAGCCTACTGGCGGGTCGAGATGCTGTTCCTCTTCAGTATGTTTTTACTCATGATGACCCACCTGGGTGAAATCGTCATCTGGGCCTTCATCGTCCATCAACTGGGCCTGGTCGACACCCTCCACTAGGCCTTCACCTTCTGCGGCAGCACCTATACCACCGTCGGCTACAACGGCGACCTCATGCCGGAGGGCTGGAAAATGATGACCATGATCATCGCCTTGTCCGGCATGTTTTCCTTTGCCTGGACCACCGGCATCATGATGTTGATGCTCAAACCCTTCCACGCCGCCCAATACGCCCGTAAATCCGGAAAGGACCTCGGCAAAGCCCCCTTCTCGGCGAACCAAGCCAAGGATTAGCCTGCAGCAGGCCGGCAGTCACACTAGGTACAGCCAATCCACCTTGCCCCAAGCCCCAAGCACCCAGCCTTGAGCCTGGCGCCGGGGACCCTGCCGATCAGCCACCGCGCCAGCCCATCAACCCGAGACGCCGGCGGCGAATTTTTCCCGGTGAAAGCACAGATAGGGTAAATGCTCCCGGGCCAGCCACCGCAAGCGCCGAGGCCGGTTCAAGCCAAGCAAGGCGCGCACCGTCGGGGCGATCCTGGGAGCGATCAGTAGCACCCCGGCATCGTCAAAGCTCACCAGAAAGCGGTCAAACAGGGCATCCAGATTGGCGCTGAGCAGAAAGCCGTTGAACACATCCAGTCGCTCGGCGTCGCTGGCGCAGTCCGCCCAGGGTTTGGCGTGGCTGGCACGCAACACCTCGGGGATGGCGATGCCGGTGACCGCGCAGGCATTGCCCCAGTAATCCAACATGGCCCCGCGAAAGGCTTGTTGACCCAGGCGCTG
This sequence comes from Chromatiaceae bacterium, assembly GCA_044228695.1. Lineage (GTDB taxonomy): Bacteria > Pseudomonadota > Gammaproteobacteria > Chromatiales > Chromatiaceae > M0108. The sequence goes on from JBGAUK010000010.1 coordinate 12,625, forward strand.
GCGTACCCATCGCTCCACCTCAGTGCCCCTAAGCTCGCCGGGCAGCCGGGCGAACTCGGCGTCGTTGGTTGCCTCGGCGAGTTCATCCAGGGGACCTGCTTGGCGCGCTCGCCGCTAATCCCCTCTCCGGTCAAGTCCGCTCGGGGCGGGCTCGACCGCTAACGGGATGATTTTCACGGCGCGACCGCGTGGGGCCGGAGCGTGTTGGCCAACACCGCCGCCTGGCCAGCCGCCGTCGACATGACGCCTAACCCGGCCCCAGGCGCGTCAGCCTGAGAATCCGCCGGGCACCGTTTAGAACCAGCAAGGCAATCAGGGTGCCGATGATCAGATCCGGGTAGCGGGAACCCGTCCAGGCCACCAGCAGGCCGGCAGCGATGACCCCCAGGTTGGCCAGTACGTCGTTGGTCGAGAAGATCCAACTGGCTTTCATGTGGACGCCGCCCTGGCGGTGGCGGGCCAGGAGCAGCAGGCAGGCGAGGTTGGCCAGGAGGGCAAGCAGGGCGATGCCCATCATGAGCGGTGGCTCGGGCGCGCTGCCGAAGGCCAGGCGGCGCAGGACCTCGGCCATGGCGCCCAGGGCCAGCAGGAGCTGTAGCCAGCCGGAGAGGGTGGCAGAGCGCCTCTGATGGCGGGTATCGCGGCCGACGGCGTAAAGCGCCAGGCCGTAAACCGTGGCGTCGGCGAACATATCCAGGGAATCGGCGATCAGCCCCGTGGACTGGGCGAGCCAGCCCGTGGCCATCTCCACGACAAACATGACGGCATTGATGGCTAACAGCCACTTGAGCACCCGCGCCTCTTGGGCGTGGGAAGTGGGAGGCGCCACCCGGCCCAGAGTCGCGACGGCAGCCTCCGGCCCGGAGGAGACCAGCCGCGCCCCCAGACCCAGTTGCCCGAGAGGTTGGGCCACCCGATCGAGCGGGCCGGTATGCCGAACGCGCAGTGCGCGCCGCCCAAGATCGAATTCCAGCCCGGCCAGGCCCGGGGTGTCTTGCAGCGCCAGCCGGATCAACCCTTCCTCGGCAGGACAATCCATGCAGGGAATAGCGAACAGGCTGGCCGTCAATTCACCGGAGGCGGGCAACTCGAGCCTGACCGGGGACAGGTCGAGGGACACCGGGGCAGCGCAACGGCATGAGTCTTGGCAAGGGGTCATGAGGGTCTCCGGGGCTACCCCAACCGGCCATTCCGGCGCTTGAGGCGTGCGGCTTGAACTTGGAGTCCGCCAGATTCTGGCTCCGGCCGAGGAAAACCAGCGTCGGGGCGAAGGCGTACCTCTGGAGATGTCTCACCCCGCTGACGAAGCTGATGTTAACCCGCCGAATATCCTTCGCTCTTGGGATCTCGCGGCGGCAGGAAGCGCTCCAGGCGCTCCCTGAAGGCATCCCAATCGACGGCATCCAGGGTGTTTTTGACCAGGAGACCCAGGTCGGTTTCACCTTCCATACGCAGGCGGCGGCTGAAGAAGAGGGTATCGGCATCCTCCTCGCGCAGAGCCAGGGCCAGATAGTCGCGGGTGCGGGCGGAGAGGGTCAGATTCGGCTTGCCGCCGATGCCGTGCCCCGGGGGCCGGCCGGGCCGAAAGCCCTTATCCCCCAAGTGGAAGTCGAGGGTCAATCCGGCATCGGTGACGATCATGCGCAGCCAGCGCCCGGTCAGGGGTTCGAGGGTGTCGCGGGGCAGGATGCGGTCGAGCGCCAGGTTGAGGGCCAGGGTCAGCGCTAGGGCGGGCGGTTGCGCGGGCAGCAGGGCTAGGAACCTGGCCAGGGCGGGGGGCAGGTTGAAGTCGGGGATGCGGGGATTTTCCAGCCGGTCCTCGATACGCTGGCGAAGCCGGTCGAGCCGGGCGGCGATGAGGCGGGGCGGACGGGGCAAACGGGGCGGGAAGCTCATGGTGGGGCTCCGGGACGGAAAAGGGGTTGCTATGCGGCTACGTATTGCTCGACCCCGGGGCGGCCATGCCAGAAGCCGTTGCAGGGCGCCTCGGGCATATAGTCGCGGCTGGCGTCAAGGGCGGCGGCTGGGGTCAGTCGCCCCTCCAAGGCGGCGCGAAAGAGCCTGACGATCTCCAGCGTATTAGCGCCCTGGGGGCTGATGCGCAGTAGCTCGGCATGGCCAGCCAGGCCCGGCAGGTCGGCCAGCAGGTTGTGGACCCGCGCGGACTGGGTCTGGACGCCGTTAAGGGTGAGAAAGGGCTCGCCCTCGCGGGTGAGCAGCGCCAGACCGTCCATGATGGAGAGGCAGCGGAATTCGCAGGCGTCCTTTTGCAGGTTGAAATGGCGGGCGGTGAAGCAGCGGGCGGAAAAGGCCAGCGGCAGGCGGCCGTAGGCGTAAACCTCGGTCTCGATGGGTTGGACCAGGCCGGCGCGGATCGCGGCCAGTTCGGCCCCGGGGATTTCGGGGGTGACCACCCAGCGGCGAGCGCCACTCGCTACCAACAGTTCCAGTGTCCGGGGGTTGAAGATATTCAGGGTCGGCCCGGCGATCCAGTTGGTTACCCCGGCCTCCGCCAGCAGGCGCACGGCGCCCATGTCGTTGGCCTCGACCCGAAATTCCTCCTGGCCGGCGATCTGGCGGAGGGTCTTGAGGTCGGACTCGGACTCGATCAGGCTCTGGGAGGCCAGAATCACCTCCTTGCCCACCGCCGCGAGTTGGCGGCCCAGTTCCAGCCAGTCATCCAGGCGTAGTTCATGGCGGCGCGAGCAGACCGTCTCGCCCAGATAGACGGCGTCCACCGGGCTGGCGGCAATCCCGGCGTAGAAATCCAGGACCTCCTGTCGGGGCCAGTAGTAAAGCAACGGACCGAGGGCAAGTTTCATCCCTTTGGGCTTCCTTTGACGAAATGGATGGGGGCACCGGAGCAATCATCAGAAGACAAGACCTTGATGCACCCGGGTCGGGTGGCGTCTGCCGGGGGGCGCCGTGGATACGTCCCTGTAGGCTTGGCGACCGCATCCCTGCGGTCAACACCCCCGTCAAACGCCACCCGACCCTCCCTCCCCTCGTCCAGGGCTCGACCGAAAACCACCATGCTTTGGCTATACAGTGGAGCAACCATCATTTCCATGGCCTATGGTAGGCGCCGAGGGTATGACTCTGGCCCTCCGATACCTTATTGAGCTCGGCCATCCAGGCCGGGGCCACCTGGAAGCGCTCCGGGGCGGCCATGACGGCGTCGATGGCCGCTCGCCACACCCGGGTGACCTGGGCGACATAGGCCGGGCTGCGCTGGCGACCCTCGATCTTGATGGCGCGAATACCCACGCGCGCCAGTTCGGGCAGGAGTTCCAGGGTGTTGAGGCTGGCGGGCTCCTCGATGGCGTAATAGGTCTCGCCCTCCACCTCGAAGCGGCCCTTGCAGAGGGTCGGGTAGCCGGTGCGCTCCCCCTCGGCGAAGCGGTCGATGAGGATGCCGTTGAGGCGGGTCTCCATGCCTTGGGGTGTCTCCTCCCAGCGCACCCAGCGACCCGGGGAGCAGGCACCCTGGCAGTTGGGCGATTCGCCGGTGGCGTAGGCGGAGAGGGCGCAGCGCCCCTCCACCATGACGCAGAGACCGCCGAAGCCGAAGACCTCGATCTCCACCGGGGTGTGCGCGATGACGCTCTCTACTTGCGCCAGCGACAGGACGCGCGGCAGGACGGCGCGCTGAATGCCGAAGCGCTCCTGATAATAGTTGATCGCCTCGTAGCTGGTCGCCGAGCCCTGAACCGAGAGGTGCAACCGCAACCCCGGATGTCGTTTGGCCGCGTAGTCCATGAGGCCAGGATCGGCGAGGATGACGGCATCGACGCCAAACTCGGCGGCGCGGTCCACCGCCGCTGTCCAACTCAGCCAGTTGCCCGCCTGGGGATAGGTGTTGAGCGCCAGCAGCACCTTACGCCCGCGGGCATGGGCGTAGGCGAGGCCTTCCCGCAGGCGCGGCGGGTCAAAATTCAGGCCGGTGAAGTTGCGGGCGTTGGTGGCGTCCTTGAAACCGAGGTAAACGGTATCGGCGCCGTTGTCGATGGCGGTTTTCAGCGCCGGCAGGCTACCAGCGGGGCAAACGAGTTCGATCGGAGGGGATGCAGCCATGAGTGAAGCGACCAGGAGAGGGAATCAACTAATTATATCTGCCCGGCGCCATCGGGTCATGACAGGCATCAAGAGGGGTTCAGGGGACCTGGACCTCCTGGCGCAACCGCCCCCCGGCTCCCTGGCGAGTCCACGCGCCGCGGACCTTGGCGCCAACCGTCCCGGGCTGATTGCGTCCCACACTATCCTGAGCCATGCTTGAGGAAAAAAGCGGGGGCCGCCACATGTCAAACAGCCACCTCTTAATCGCCAGCCTCCTGGCCAGTTCCCTGGCCGGAGCCGGCTGCGCCCATCAAGAGGAATTTCCGGAGGCCATGGTGCCCGAGGGGATTGCCGAGGAAGACCGCTTTCGCCCCCCGGAAGATCCGCGATACGCCGTCCCACCCGCCCGGCAGCGTGACGTCACCATCTTTCTCGGCTCCCAGACCTTCGAGTACCGGGAAGATGGCAGGGTCTTCGCCAGCGGCCCCATCTCCTCCGGCTCGCCGGAACGCCCGACGCCCGCGGGGAGCTTTCGCGTCCTCTCCAAGGACGAGGACAAGCGTTCTGGCAAATACACCAATTACTTCGACCAAAAGACTCCCATGCCCTATTCCCTGCAATTTCATGGCCCTTACTTCATCCACGAGGGCTGGCTGCCGGGCCGTGCCGACTCCCACGGCTGCGTGCGGCTGAAATACGAGGATGCCAAACTCCTCTTCAACCGCGTCGAGGTCGGTGATCCGGTGCTCATCAAGCGCGAGGGCCGCGCCCGGTCGGCAAACCCCTTTGGGGATGCCTTTCCCTTCCCGCTGTTTTGAAGGCCAGGTGGATTCTGGCTGGTTGCTTCCCGGAAGGCATTGGCGATGGCCTTGGCATGGGCTGTCGGTAAGCCCGATGACTCCCGTCTGTTAGTAAACCTCGCCAAAGAGATCCCCTAGGGGACCGGCCTGGGTCGCGGCCGCTCGCGGCGGCCGGATACCCAGATGCAGGTAGGCGGTTTGGGTCGCCATGCGGCCGCGCGGGGTGCGCATCAGATAACCCTGCTGGATGAGGAAGGGTTCCAGGACATCCTCGATGGTGCCGCGTTCCTCGCCGATGGCGGCGGCCAGGCTCTCGACGCCGACAGGCCCGCCATCGAACTTCTCGATGACGGCCGCCAGCAGGCGGCGGTCCATGTGGTCAAAACCCAGGGCATCCACCTTGAGCATGGACAGGGCGCCGTCCGCCACCGCGGCGGTGATGCGACCGTCGGCCTTGACCTGGGCGAAGTCCCGCACCCGCCGCAGCAGGCGATTGGCGATGCGCGGCGTGCCCCGGGAGCGCCGGGCGATCTCGGCGGCGCCGGCCTCCTCGGTCTCGATGCCGAGGATGAGGGCGGAGCGGGCGACGATGTGGGCCAGGTCCTCCGCCGAATAAAACTCCAGACGCTGGACAATGCCAAACCGATCCCGCAGGGGCGAGGTCAGCAGCCCGGCGCGGGTGGTGGCGCCGACTAGGGTGAAGGGCGGCAGGTCGAGCTTGATGGAGCGCGCCGCCGGGCCCTCGCCGATCATGATGTCGAGCTGGTAGTCCTCCATGGCCGGGTAGAGGACCTCCTCCATGACCGGGCTCAGGCGGTGGATCTCGTCCACGAAGAGGACATCCCCCGGCTCCAGATTGGTGAGCAGGGCCGCCAGATCGCCGGGCTTCTCCAACACCGGGCCCGAGGTCTGGCGCAGGCCCACCGCCATTTCATGGGCGATGATGTGGGCCAGGGTGGTCTTGCCCAGGCCGGGGGGGCCGAAGATGAGGACGTGGTCCAGGGTCTCGCGGCGCTGGCGAGCGGCGTGGATGAAGATCTCCATCTGTTCGCGCACCGCCGGCTGGCCTACATAGTCCGCCAGCTGGCGCGGGCGAATGGCCCTATCCAGCGCCTTGTCTTCCGGGGCCGAGTCGGGGCTGATGAGGCGATCGGGGACAGGCGGGGAGGCGGACATCAAGGCTCGGGGATTGGGGGTCAGGCGGCTGAGGCGGGCAGGTCAGGCGCCGCGGATGAGGCCAGTTTGACACGGCGGGCCTGCGAATGCACTCAGGACCCGGGCTCCAGGAAGACCCGGACCCGGCTGGAACGGCCCTCGGCATCCACGACGGCGAGGCTGACGAAGCCAGGGCCGGCGGGGCGCCAGCGGGTAGCCCGGGCGTAGGGCTCCCGGGCGATGGGGGCGCCGTTGGCAAACCAGGTGAAGGGGGGCTGACCGTCGCGGACCTTGAGGGTCAGCTCCGCCTCGCCGCCGGGGGCCAGGGCCAGGCGGGCGCCGGCGGGGGGGAAGGCGATGCGCGGGCCGGCGGTCGCGGCCGAGCCGCCGACCTGACGCAGGGGTGGGGGCAGCTTGGCGGTCGTCGTCTGTAAGACCCCCGGCGGGGCGGGGGGCAGGGGCTGACGCGGGCCCAGGCGCGCGAAGACGTCGATCAGCAAGGGCGCGGCGGCGGTGATACCAGTGAGTCCGGGCACGGGGGCGCCATCCGGCCGGCCGGCCCAGACGCCAATCACATGCCGGCCATCGAAACCCAGGGCCCAGGCATCGCGGTAGCCGTAGGAGGTACCTGTCTTGAAGGCCAGGCCGGCGGCGCTGGCGGCCTCGGGGGCCGGCACCCCGGCGAGGATGTTGGCGACTTGCCAGGCGGCGCCGGCTTCGAGCACGCGTTGTTGGCTGGGGGAGTCCTGGGCGACCGAGGTCGCGGCTGGGGACTCCCCGGTGGCCGGGGACGCGGACAGGTTCTCCACCAGCCGCAGGGACCGCCCGCCCCGGGCAATAGCCCCATAGACGGCCACCAGGTCCGTCAGGCGCAGCCCCACCCCGCCCAGACCGATGGCGAGACCGGGTGGCGACAGGTCCGGGAGTTCCGGCCGGGCCCCGGCCCGCTTCAGCCGCGCCACCAGGCGCGCCGGACCGACCGCCTCCAGCAGCTTGACGGCGGGGATATTGAGGGATAGCTGGAGGGCGCGGCGCAGGGTCACGGTGCCCTGGTAGTCGCGGTCGAAATTGGCGGGGACATAGCGACCAAAGCCCGAGGGGCGGTCCTCGATCAGGCTCTCTGGGTGGCCGATGCCGGCCTCGAAGGCCAGCCCGTAAATTAGGGGTTTGAGGGTCGATCCCGGCGAGCGCACCGCCCGGGTCATGTCGATGAAGCCCTCGCGATCCCCCGCCAGCAGGCCGGCGGAACCGACGGAGGCCAGGATCTCGCCGCTGCCGTGATCCGCCACCAGCAAGGCCAGGGACAGGCGCTCGCCCAGGGCCAGGGCGCGCTCGGCGGCCAGCGTTTCGAGCCTGGCCTGGAGGTCCGCATCCAGGGTCAGCCGTTGCACCGCCAGGTCGGGATGCGCTACCCGCGCCCGCTGGGTGGCATGCGGGGCCAACAAGGGGAAGGGGCGGCGCCGGTGGGGCACGGGCTCGCGCCGGGCCGCCTCGGCCTCGTCGTGGTCCAGGATGCCCGCGGCGACGGCCCGCGCCAGGACCCGATCGCGCGCGCGCTCGGCCGCCACCGGGTCCCGGTCCGGGCGCCGGGCCTCGGGGGCTTGGGGCAGAGCCACCAGCAGGGCCGCCTGGGCCGGGGTCAGGCGCCCGGGCTCCTTGCCAAACCAGGCCAGGGTGGCGGCGCGAATGCCCTCGAGATTGCCGCCATAGGGGGCGAGGAGCAGATAGCGCTCCAAGATGGCCACCTTGTCCAGCCGCCGCTCCAGGGCCAGGGCCGAGACCATTTGTCGGGTCTTACCCGCCAGGCCCCGGGTCGGCTGGCCCTCCAGCAGACGCGCCACCTGCATGGTCAGGGTCGAGGCCCCGGAGACGATGCGCCCGTTGGTGGCCCACTGTTGGGCCGCCCGGGCCAGGGCGAGGACATCGACGCCGCCATGGTCGTGGAAGCGCCGGTCCTCGCAGGCCAGCAGGATGCGGATGAAGAGGGGGTCCACCTCCCCCAGGGTGACCGGCAGGCGCCAGCGGCCATCGGCGACGGTAAAGGCCCGCAGCAGACGGCCATGACGATCCAGGACCAGGGGCGAGGTCGGTACGGCGCCCAGGCGGGGCGCCAGGGCGCTAGCCAGGAAGGGTAGGCTCGCGAAGACGAGGAGCCCGGCCAGGAACAAGGCCCCGAGGGCGATCAAGAGCCAGCGACCGGGACCGCGACGGAAACCTGGCAGCCCTCTCAAACTCATGATGGCAAGCGCTGGCGCATGGCGGGATGTTAGCGCGGGTCCCGTCGTCACCCGGTCAGATCTTGAGGCCTAGCAGGATGCCGGCGGTGAAGGAGGCGGCGTTGGAGAGGTTTTTCGACATGAAATCCTGGAGCCCGCCCGCGTAGGCACCGAACCAAGCCGCGAAACTGTCGTAGCCGGCCTCCATGCCGGACCAGTTGATGCCGATGAAGCCGGCGTGTTGCAGGGCAAAGAGGGCGATCAAGAGGAGACCGCCCCCCACCAGCGCGATCTTGAAGGCGATCTTGAAGGCGAAGCCCACCGCCAGCCCGACGATGAAGGAAAAGCCCAGGTTCAGCAGATGCTCGGGGGAAAACAAGGCCGGGTCGGCGCCCTGGCCCCTGCCCAAGCCAGCGGGCGGGAAGGGCAAGGGCGACTCAGGCGCCGGCGGCGCCAGGATGCCCCCCCCCAGGTCCGCCGGAAAGCTCTCGGTCGGGGGCCGGCCATGGGCCGGGGTCGCCAGGGCGGGACCCTCCCACTGACGGGACAGATGAGAGCTCGCCGCCACGGCGCCCGCCAGGCCCAGCGCGCTCCCCACCAGGGTCAGGGGCCGCATCGCTCGCCCCGCCCCCAGGCTGCCGGCGCCCCATGCAAGACCCCGTCCCGCCGGTTCCGCCTAGCGCCGGCGTGGTGGCGGCAGATCGGTAATGGAGCCATGAGCCACCTCCGCCGCCAAGCCGATGGTCTCATTCAGCGTCGGATGGGGATGGATGGTCAGGCCGATATCCTCGTAGTCCGCGCCCATCTCCAGGGCCAGAACGGTCTCGCCAATCAGCTCACCGGCATTGGGACCCACGATACCGGCGCCCAGGATGCGCTTGGTGGTGGGGTCGAAGAGGAGCTTGGTCAGGCCCTCGTCACGGCCGATGCCCAGGGCGCGACCGCTGGCGGCCCAGGGGAAAGCACCCTTTTCATAGGCGATGCCCTTGGCCTTGGCCTCGTTTTCCGTCAGGCCCATCCAGGCTACCTCCGGGTCCGTATAGGCCACCGAGGGGATGGTGAGCGGATCGAAGAGGGCCGGCAGACCGGCGATGACCTCGGCGGCAACCTTGGCCTCATGGGTGGCCTTATGCGCCAGCATGGGGTTGCCCACCACGTCGCCGATGGCGAAGATGTTGGGGACATTGGTGCGCATGTGTTGGTCCACCGGGATGAAGCCCCGCTCGTCCACGGTCACGCCCGCCGCCTCGGCGCCGATGAGTTTGCCATTGGGCCGGCGGCCCACCGCCACCAGGACCCGGTCGTAGATATCCTCGGCCGGGGCATCCGAGCCCTCGAAGCCGACCTTGATGCCCTCGGCGGTGGCGCTCATGGCGGTGACCCTGGTGCCGAGCATGATGCGGTCGTAACGCTTGTTGATGACCTTCTCCAGGGGCTTGACCAGGTCCTTGTCGCAACCCGGGATCAGCTGGTCCTGGAGTTCCACGATGTCGATGCGTGAACCCAGGGCCTGATAGACGGTCGCCATCTCCAGGCCGATGATGCCGCCGCCGACGACCAGCATGCGGGCGGGGATATCCGGCAGGGTCAGGGCATCGGTGGAATCCATGACCCGCGGGTCCTCGTGGGGGAAGCCGGGGATCTTCACCGGCGTCGAGCCGACGGCGATGATGGCCTGGTCGAAGCTGACCCGAACCCGCCCCTCGCGGGTCTCGACGGCAATACGGTTCGGCGCCTCGAAGCGCCCGGTGCCCTGGATGACCCGGACGTTACGCGCCTTGGCCAGACCCGCCAGTCCGCCCGTCAGCTTTTGCACCACCTTATCCTTACCCGCCCGCAGCTTGTCCAGATCGATGTCCGGCTCGCCGAAACGCACACCCAGGTGCGCCATCTCCGCCGCCTCGTTAATAATCTGGGCGGCATGGAGCAGGGCCTTGGAGGGGATGCAACCCACATTAAGGCAGACGCCGCCCAGACTCGGGTAGCGTTCGATCAGGACCACCTGTTTCCCCAGGTCGGCGGCACGGAAGGCCGCCGTGTAGCCGCCAGGACCCGCGCCCAGCACCACCACCTCGGTGGCGATCTCGGTAACGGCGGCCTCCCCCGCCGCCTCGGCGTTCAGGACCAGGAGGAGATCGCCCTCCGCCACCCCGTCGCCCGCCTTGACCTGAATCCGGGCCAGGGTACCCGAGGCCGGCGCCGCAACCCCAATAGCCCCCTTGTCGCCTTGCAGCGTGACAAGGGCTTGATCCTGCAGCACCCGGTCGCCGGGGGCGACCAACACCTCGACGACCGCAACCCGTCCGCCGATCGCGGGCACGCGAACCTCAATGTTGTTGCTCATCTTCTTTATTATCCTCATGACTTTGGTGGTGGGCAGACCGCATCCAGCCAGGCCCGGCCTCATGATACTAGGTCGCGGCCCCAAGCGGGCAGGCCCCGGATATGGCGCCGCGAGACCAATAAGCGTGCATTCGCTTGCCAAAGACGCGAAACAAGGGTCAGAATGTGGCCCCCGAGGGTAAACCCGAGACAAGTGCTCGCACTTGGACTTGGCATTGTGCTATAAATGAACTAGCCCCCTTGGGCGAAACCCCTATTTTCTAACAACTCTTGGAGAGTTAATTCATGACTAAGATCATTTCCCTGTCCGCCGCCGCCCTCCTTGGCCTGGGTCTCCTGTCTGGCTGTACCGATCAGCAGGCTCGTGACACCGCTGCCGACGCCCTGAAGAAGGCCGAAGCCGCTCAGGCTTGCTGCGATGCCACCACCCAGCGCGTTGACCGCATGTATCAAAAGATCATGTCCAAGTAAAGCCGGCTAGCCGCGCTTTGCCGGCCTCCCACGCGCTGTGGGATGCCGGCGTTCCCTTCCACCGCCCGCTTCACCGCATTCCAATCCAAATTTACGTCCGGGGACTGTGCCAGTCGCGCCGGAACCACATCGTGAAATGATGGTGCGGTCCCCTCGGGATCACGATGCACCTCCAGATATAAGTCGTTCCCGCGCCAGCCAAACTTATAGGGCTGGTCGACAATGGTAATGGGTTCGTTAACCGATACCATGGGGAAGAGCTGCGCCACCCCCTCCGGATACATGCGGATACAACCGCGACTCACCTCCATGCCGAGGCCCCAGGGTTTGTTGGTACCATGAATCAGGATGCTCGGCGCGCTGGTGCGCAGGGCAAACTCGCCCAGGGGGTTATCGGGGCCGGCCGGCACCACCGCCGGCAGGGGTTCGCGCCCCTCCTTGGCACGATCGGCGTGGTGAGCCGCCGTGGGCGTCCAGGTCGGGTCCTTCACCTTGGAGGTGACCTTGAAACGCCCGAGCGGGGTATTGAGCCCATCGCGACCGACGCTGATGGCGAAAGTCGCCACCTCCTTGCCGCTGCTGGGGAAAAAATAGAGGCGCTTCTCCGCCAGATTGAGCACGATGCCCTGATGCGGCGCATCCGGCAGGACGAAGCTCTCCGGCACTAGGACGTCATCTCCCGCCTTGGGTACCCAGATATCCACCTTCTGATTGGCCATGCGCATATCGTCATAGCCCATGTTGTTCTGACGGCCGATGTCGAGAAGGGTGTCTTCCTTGCGGCTCTTTACATAGAATGCCCGACCTACGACCTCCTGGTTGGGTTCGGTCAGTTTGAAGATGGCGGCGTCGGCGGACAGGGTCCAGCCAGACGCCAACAGGGCCAGGCTCATGCCGGCCGCCAGGGGGGACAACGCCCACCCCTTACTCAATCCCAGGATTTGTCTTTTCACGAATTTCACAGCCTCATGGATTTTGATGTCTAAGCCCTCGCCACTCTCGCACGTTCGCAACATTGGTATCGCCGCTCATGTGGACGCCGGCAAGACGACCTTGACGGAAAGGATACTGTTTTATACCGGCGCTTCCCACAAAATTGGCGAGGTCCATGACGGCGCCGCCCACATGGACTACATGGCCGAGGAGCAGCGGCACGGCATCACCATCACCTCCGCCGTCACCAAGGCCCCCTGGCAAGGCCATTTGCTCCAGATCGTGGATACCCCGGGCCATGTGGACTTTACCGTCGAGGTGGAGCGCTCCATGCGTGTCCTCGACGGCGCCATCCTGGTGATCGACGGGGTGCGCGGCGTCGAGCCCCAGACCGAAACAGTCTGGCGCCAGCGCTGCCGTTTCAACCTCCCGGTCCTCTTCTTCGTCAACAAGATGGACCGCCCGGGGGCGGATTACCGCCACAGCCTGGACAGCCTACGCCAGCGGCTGGGAGCCGAGCCGGTGCCCGTGACCATTCCCCTGCCGGAAGGCACCCTGAATCGCCCCTCCGTGGTGCATTTGATCGAGCGGCGCCTCATCGGTTTCACCGGCGATCAGGGTACCGAAATGATCGACGAACCCTGCCCCGATGACATCTGGGAGCTATTCGCGGACGAACGCGAGGCTTTGCTCATGGCCTGCGCCGAACAGGACGAGGACCTGGCGGATCGCGTCCTCTCCGGCGAGGACCCGGAGCCGGAGGAGTTGTGGACCGCCCTGCGCCAGGGCACCTTGGCCGGGACCCACTTCCCCTGCTTTGGCGGCAGCGCCCTGCGCAATCTGGGCGTCCAGCCCTTGCTCGATGGCGTTATCAAGCTGCTCCCCGCCCCCCTCGATCGCCCGCCCTCCCTGGCCCTGAGGCCGGATGGCAGCGAGGAATCCGTGGCCCTGGACGCCAAGGGCACCCTAGTCGCTCTGGCCTTCAAGGTGCAGATGTGGGAGGGCCGCCGCCACGTCTTTGCCCGCCTCTACCGCAGCCAGCTCAAGCCCGGCGACAAGGTCCAGTTCCTGACCGCCGACGGCCGTATCCTCACCGAGATGGTGTCGCGCATCTTCGATGTGGATGCCGGACGCAAGACCGCCCTGGACCTGGCCAAGGCCGGCGATATCGTCCTCCTCGCCGGCCTGCGCCACGCCACCACCGGCGACACCCTCTGCACCCCCGGCCACCTGCTGCGCCTTGAGCGCATCGAAGCGCGGGAGCCCGTACTGGGCCTGGCGATCGAACCCACCGCCGGCACCGATGAGGACAAGCTTCTGGAAGCCCTGCAAAAAGTCCTGGAGGAGGATCCGACCCTGCGCCTGGAAGAGGACCCGGAGACCGGCCAGCGCCTGCTGCGCGGCATGGGCGAGTTGCACCTGGCCATCGTCATCGAGCGCCTGGACCGCGAGTTCCGCGTCGGGGTACGCAGCGGCCGGCCGGCGGTGGCGGTGCGCGAGACCATCCTCGGCTCGGGCACCGGCGACCAGATCCATGCCACGCCCCCCATCATCGAGCAACGGATTCCGGAACGGCGGGCACGGGTGGTGGTGGCGGTCGAGGCCCGGGATCGGGGTACCGGGACCCAGATCTCGGACGACATCCCCGAAGTCCTGCCCGCGGGGGCGACCCTCAACCTGGAGCAGGCGGCAGCGGTCCGCGCCGGCATGCATGCCGCCCTGGAGTCCGGTCCCCTGCTGGGAACGCCCGTCGAGGACGTGGCGGCACGCATCCTGCGGGTCGAGGTCTTTGGCGCCGCCTCCACCCCCGACGCCCTGCGGGCCGCCGCCGCCCGCGCCATCCACAAGGCCCTGGAAGAGGCCAGCCCCGCCGCCCTCAAGCCCCTCATGACGTTGGAAGTGGTAGCGCCGGAGGAGAATCTCGGCGCCGTGCTCGGCGATCTCCAGTCCCGGCATGCCCTCATCCGTGCCACCCGTGCCGAAGGTGACCGCATCACCATCGACTGCGAGGTCGCCCTGGAAAAGGTGCTCGGCTACACCACGGACCTGCGCAGCCAGACCCAGGGGCGTGGCCAGTTCAGCATGGAGTTCGAGCGCTTCGATCTGGTTTAGGTGGCCAGACGCCTGCCCGGGCATTTATCCCGGCAGGCCTCCTTCGGCGGACTGGGCGCCGCCATCCGGCTGGATAGCCGCGCTATTTAAGCTTGATCATCATGGGCGAGAAGCCCTTGCTCGCCAACTGTGACTTGGCCTTGCTGGCAGCCTCCTTGCCCTTCAGGGGGCCGGTGCGGACCCGATAATGGGTTTTGCCATCGACGCTGGCCTGCTGGATGCTCACGGAAATACCCTGCTGCGCGAGCTTGGCCTTGAAACGCTCGGCCTCTTCCGGTGACCCCAGGGAGGCGACCTGGAGGATGTAGGTCTCGTTATCGCCGCCCGCAGGGGCGGCTTCCGGCGGTTTCGCGGCCTGTTCGGCGGGCTTGGCCTGGGGCTTCTCGGGCGTCTTAACCGTCTTGGCGGGCTCCTTGACGGGCTCCTTAGCTGGGGTCTTGGCCGTCTCCTTGACGGGTGGCTTGGCGGGCTCTTTACCGGCCTCCTTGGCCGGGGACTTACCGGGCTCCTTAGTAGTGGGCTTGGTTGGCTCCTTGGCCCCTGCCTTGGCGGCATCCTTGCTGGCAGCCTCCTTCGCGAGCGCCTTGAGTTCCTCCGGCGATGGCGGTGGCGGAGGCAGGGCCGGCGGGCGGTCGGTGGTATCCTCATCGGGGACCACCACCTCAAGTTCCGGCAGGATGGTCGGGTACTGGTAACGGAGCTTGGGCTGGGTCTGGGCGGCGCGCGGGGCGTCCGCCGTGACCGGGCCGGCGGCGGCGCGCTCGTCCATCATCCAGGCGATGGCCACCGCCAAAGCGCCGAGCAGACCGCCGGTGAGGAACCAGAAAAAACAAGAGCCCTGACGGCGATGGCGGGGCCTGGGCGGCGGGTTGGGGCTGTTTTCCCGCGTCATCTCACATGGTCTCCGGCGCCGAGACACCGATCAGGTTGAGGCCGTTGCGCAGCACTTGGCGCACCGCCAGGATCAGCTTGAGGCGGGCGTCGCGCAGGGCCGCGTCCTCGACCAGGAACTGGTGGGCGTTGTAATAGGTGTGAAAGTCGTTGGCCAGTTCGCGCAGGTAATGGGTGATCTGGTGGGGCTCCTCGCTGAGGGCCGCCTCCTCCACCAACTCCGGGTAGCGGGCCAGGGTCTTGAGCAGATCCTGCTCGTGGGTCTCCGTCAGGTGTTCCAGATGCATCACCCCCGGGCTGGGCTCCGCCGCCAGGCCCTTGTCCGCCGCCTGGCGCAGGACGCTGCAGACGCGGGCATGGGCATACTGGACGTAATAGACAGGGTTATCGCTGGACTGGGACTTGGCCAGGTCCAGGTCGAAATCCAGGTGTTGCTCGCAGCGGCGCATGATGTAGAAGAAGCGGGCGGCGTCGCGCCCCACCTCCTTGCGCAACTCGCGCAGGGTCACGAACTCACCGGAGCGGGTGGACATCTGCATCCGTTCGCCGCCCCGGTAGAGGATGGCGAACTGTACCAGCAAGACGTCGAGCTTGGCCGGGTCGTCGCCCAGGGCCTGGAGGGCACCCTTGATGCGCGGCACATAGCCGTGATGATCGGCGCCCCAGATGTCGATGACGCGGTCGAAGCCCCGCTCCAGCTTGTCCATGTGGTAGGCGATGTCGGAGGCGAAGTAGGTGGTCTGGCCGTTGTCGCGGACCACCACCCGGTCCTTCTCGTCGCCGAAAGCCGAGGCGCGAAACCAGAGGGCCCCGTCCTTTTCATAGAGATGGCCAGCCGCGCGCAGCCGTTCCAGGGCGCGGTTGACGGCGCCCTTCTCGGTCAGGGAGCGCTCCGAGAACCACTCGTCATAGGTCACCCCGAAATGAGCCAGGTCGTCGCGAATATCGTCGAGGATGGTGTTGAGGCCCAGCTCGAAGACGTAGCGGTAGCGGTTATCGCCCAACAGCGCCTTGGCCCGTGCCACCAGGCCATCGATATGGAGCTCCTTGTCGCCCCCCGCCGGCTCGTCCGCCGGGATGGCGGCAAAGACCTCGTCGGCGCCATGCCGGTAGGCGTCGCCATGCTCCCGGTGCAGAGTCGCGGCCATGTCCCAGACATAATCGCCCTTGTAGCCGTTGCTAGGGAAGGGGATGTCCTCCCCGGCCAGTTCCAGGTAGCGCAGCCAGAGAGAGGTGCCGAGGATGTCCATCTGCCGGCCGGCGTCGTTGACGTAGTACTCACGATGGACGGCAAAGCCGACCGCCGCCAGCAGGTCCGCAACCACGGCACCATAGGCGGCGCCCCGGCCGTGGCCGACGTGCAGGGGGCCGGTGGGATTGGCGGAGACGAACTCGACCTGGACCCGCTTGCCCGCGCCCAGCTTGCTGCAGCCATAGTCGGGCCCGGCGGCGAGGATGGTCGGGATCAGGCTCAGATGGGCGCCCGGGGCCAGGAAGAAGTTGATGAAGCCGGGGCCGGCGATCTCGGTCCGCGCGATCAGGTCCGAGGCCGGCAGGGCCGCGACTAGCCGCGCCGCCAGGTCACGGGGCTTGCCGCCGACCACCTTGGCCATGACCAGGGCCAGATTGGTGGCGAAATCGCCATGGGCGGGGTCGCGGGTGCGGTCCACCTGAGGATCCGGGAGGTCCGCGCCAGTGACCTGACCGGTCGCGGACAGATGCTGCCATGCGGCGGAGAGGAGTTCCTTGACCTGTTGCTTCATCGGCTTGGCTATGGCGAACGGCTGGGCGTGGATGGATGGGGAGGGCCAGGTCCCAGGGGACCGGCGAAAGGCAGGGCGTTAAGGATAGCAGGAATCGTGCTGATCATGCTTCAGTACATCTCCTGAGGGTCCACGTCCAGGGACCAGCGCGCGGCGCCCTGGCCCTTGATGCCGTAGAGCTGGGGCACCCAGAGGGCGAGGAAGGCCTGTAACTCGGGCCGCCCCCGGGCCTGGGCGAGGAGCTGGGCCCGATAACGGCCCGCGCGCCGCTCCATGGGGGCTGGCACGGGGCCAAAGAGGCTGATGCGCGGACCGCCCAGCTGGCTCGCGGCCTCCCGAGCCAGGCGCAGCCAGCCCAGAGAGGCCTCCCGGGCGTTGGCCTCGACCCGCAGCAGGGCCTGATGGGTGAAGGGCGGCAGACCGGCCTCCCGGCGTTCCCGCAGCGCGGCGGCGGCAAAGGCGGGGTAGCCTTGCCGGCGCAGGGTCTGGAGCAGGGGGTGATCCGGATGATGGGTCTGGAGCACCACCCGCCCGGGCCGCTCCGCCCGGCCGGCGCGGCCGGCGACCTGGATCACCAGTTGGGCCATGCGCTCCGCGGCGCGGAAGTCAGAGCCATAGAGGCCGTTGTCCGCATCCAGGATGCCGACCAGGGTGACCCGGGGGAAATGGTGGCCCTTGGCCAGCATCTGGGTCCCCACCAGGAGGGGATAGTCGCCGGCGAGGGCCGCCGCCAACAGCCGGTCCAGTTCGCCCTTGCGCCGGGTGCTGTCCCGATCCACCCGGGCGACGCGAATGTCCGGAAACAGGGCCTGCAGCTCACCCGCGAGGCGCTCGGTACCCTGGCCCAGGGCCCGGATATCGAGCCCCCCGCACTTGGGGCAGGCGAGGGGGATGGGCCGTGTCAGGCCGCAATGGTGGCACCAGAGCCGGTTGTCGGCGAGGTGGAGCGTCAGCCGGGCGTCGCAGTGGGGGCAGTCACCCACCCAGCCACAGGCGTGGCAGGTCAGCACCGGCGAGAAACCGCGCCGGTTGAGGAAGAGGAGCACCTGATTGCCGCCATCGAACTGCTCGCGCATCAGCCGAATCAGCACCGCCGAGAGACCGCCGCGCAGAGGCTGGGCGCGGATGTCCAGGAGGCCGATGGCCGGCGGCGCGGCGGCGCCGGCCCGTTCAGGCAACTCCAGGCGCCGGTAGCGGCCAGTGGCGGCATTGCGCAGACTCTCCAGGGAGGGCGTCGCCGAGCCCATGACCAGGGGACAGCCGGCGCGCTGGGCGCGCCGCACCGCCAGGTCCCGGGCCGAGTAGCGGAAACCCTCCTGCTGCTTGAAGGAAAGGTCGTGTTCCTCGTCCACCAGGATGAGGCGCAGGCGCGGCAGGGGCACGAAGACCGCCGAGCGCGTGCCCAGCACCAGATCCGCCGCGCCACTGGCCGCCGCCTGCCAGGCCCGTTCCCGCTCCGTGGCGTTGAGGGCCGAGTGCAGGATGGCCAGGCGGCCCGGAAAGCGGCGCGCCAGGCGGCGCCGAAGCTGGGGGGTGAGGCCGATCTCCGGCACCAGCAGCAGGGCCTGACCACCCGCCTCCAGCACCCTGAGGAGGAGGCGGATATAGACCTCGGTCTTGCCGCTGCCGGTAACTCCCTCCAGCAAAAAGGGCTGGAAGCGATCCAGGGCGGCGCTCACCGCCGCGATCGCCTCGGTCTGACGCGGATTGAGCTCCGGCCCCGACTCCGGCGCCTTGACCGGCTCGTCGCCCAACAGTTGGCAAGGCTCGATCCAGCCACGCTCGACCAGGGCGCGCAAGGGGGCCCTGACCTCCCCCAGCCGGGACCGCAGCCCGGCCTCCCCCAGTCCCTGCGGGTAATCGCCAAGCAGGCGCTGGATCTCAGCCTGACGGGGGGCGCGCGTCCCCGGGGCCTGGTCGCGACCCGCGGCCGTCAAGCGCCAGCCCGGCTGACCCGGCTCGACCGGCTCCAGGGGGGACTCGGCCCGGCGCAACCGGGCCGGCAGGGCGGAGAAGAGGGCCTCGCCCGGCGGCTGGCGATAATAGTCGGCGGCCCAGAGAATGAGCTCCAGGTCATCGGCGCCCAGCAGGGGCTCGGGGTCGAGCAGGGCCAGGATGGGCTTGAGCCGCTCCGGCTCCTGGTCGCTCTCCTGGGCCAAGGCGACGATCATGCCCACCCGGACCCGGGGGCCGAAGGACACCTGGACGCGCATCCCCGGCTGGGGTACGGGGCCCCCCTCCGCCGCCAGCGGCAGATAATCGAAGAGCCCCGGCAAGGGGACCGGAACGGCGATACGCAGGATAATGGCGGGGTCCTCGGGCAGGGTGCTCGGCCAGGCGGTTCAGGGTGGGCCAGGGCGGGAGGCGCCGGCAACGGAATTCTACGCCATCGGCGGTGGCCCTCATGGCCTCCGGGCCGGGGCTCGACTGACGACGATTTCTCGATCTGGGTTGCCGATAGCCCGGCAAGTTGCTGAGCACTCGGTAGAAATACCGCTTATCCCCTTCGCCTGTGGATAAGTTTGTGGGAAAGGGCGGGGAAAGCGCCTAAAAGTGGCTAAAATGCTGGGCTCCGGCGGAATTGGCCAAATTCTTTACAATCTAAATAGTTTTTTATAAACAGCATCTTGCGCACAGGCCCCATAAGTCCCCGATCGCGGTTCCGGCCTGACCGAACTTTTGCGTAACCCTGTGCACAAGGGTCTTGACTTCAGGGGTCGCTGGTGTTTTCCCGGGCCCGCTGGCCGCCGGTCGCGAGCGGCCAGGCCCTCTACGAACCTCATGACGGAGGCTCATGCCCCATGACCGACTGGAACAAGATCGCGGCCCACATCCAGAACCTCACAGGCCAGGCTTGCCAACCGAGGGCCATCCAGGAACTCGGCGGCGGCTGCATCAACCGCGCCTTCGTGCTCCGCGATGGCCAAAGCGCCTGGTTCGTCAAGATCAACGACGCCCAGCGACTCGCCATGTTCCAGGCGGAAGCGGCGGGGCTGAAGGCCTTGACGGCGGCCAAGGCCCTGCGCGTGCCCACCCCGCTGGGCGCGGGCCTGGCGGGGGCGGAGGCCTTTCTGGTCCTCGAATACCTCGCCTTCGGCCGGCCGCGGCGGGATGGTGGGGCCGAGGCCGGCCGGCGACTGGCGCATCTCCATCGCCAGAGCCAGGCCCGGTTCGGCTGGGACCGGGACAACTTCATCGGCTCCACGCCCCAGCCCAATGCGGAGGCCCAGGACTGGGCCTCCTTCTGGCAGACGCGGCGCCTGGGGCCCCAGCTCGACCTGGCCCTGGCCCAGGGTTTTGGCGGCCGACTCCAGGACCGCGGCCGGCGGCTCGGGGAGGCATGCCCGGCGCTGATCGACCATGCCCCCCAGCCCTCCCTGCTGCACGGCGACCTCTGGAGCGGTAACATGGCCTTTGACGCCGCGGGCCAGCCCGTCCTCTTCGATCCGGCGGTCTACTACGGGGACCGCGAGGCCGACCTCGCCATGACGGAACTCTTCGGCGGCTTCGGCGCCGACTTTCAAGCCGCCTATCGCGAGGCCTGGCCCCTCGATCCTGGCTACAAAGTCCGCCGGGACCTCTATAACCTCTACCATATTCTCAACCATCTCAACCTCTTTGGCGCCGGCTACCTGGGCCAGGCCCTGGGGATGATCGATCGCCTGCTGGCGGTACTGCATTGAGGGGCCCGTCGGCCCCGGGAAAGAGGGGTTGCCTCAGGGCCTGGCCAGGGCCGGTGCCGCGATGAGAGACGGTGACAGTCCGACGAGGGGTATGGTAAAACACCGGCCATTCTTTTATTCCGGTGCCTACTTTTATCATGCCAAGAGAACTCCAACTGCTACGCCACGCCAAATCCGACTGGGAAACCGGCGCTCTGAATGATTTCGACCGCCCCCTGGCCAAGCGGGGCCTCAAGGAAGCCCCCGGCGTCGGCGCCTGGCTACTGGAAGAGGGCCGGGTGCCCGACCTGGTGGTCAGCTCCCCGGCCCAACGCGCCAAGGAGACCGCGCTCCTGGTGTGCGCGGCCATGGAGTACCACAAAAAGCACATCCTCTGGCATGAGGAACTCTATGCTGCCGAGGTCCCCGCCCTCCTCGACGCCCTCGCCTCCTGCCGGACCAAGCCCCGCGCCGTGATGCTCATCGGCCACAATCCTGGCATGGAAGAGCTGATGCGCTATCTGCTGGGGGACGCGGTGGAGACGCCCCCCGATGGCAAACTCCTGCCCACGGCCACCCTCGCCCGCCTGGAGATGCCCAAGGACTGGCGTAAGCTGGAGGCCGGCTGCGCCAAGCTGCTCGGCGTGCGCCGGCCCCGCCGGGCGGACTGATGCTCGCCCCTGCTCAAGCTTATTGTTAGCGCCGCGTGTCACAAAACCTTAGGGGTCTTTCCGCCCGGAAAGGCCTGGACAATAGCCTCTACGCGGCGACCCAGGAGGCCAGCCGGTCAAACGGGGGCCAGCGTTTCGCCGAGATCGCGGCGGAATTCCTGGTCAGCGAGGCCAGCCTGATCGGGGCCAGCACCTCTTATGACTTTCCGCAACTTGACCAGGCCGGAAAAAAGGCCCTCCTGTGCGCGGGTACCGCCTGCCGGGTATCTGGCAGGCAGGCAAGCCTCCAGGCCGCCCTGTCCGGGCACTTCAGTGAGGCCGAAATCGGGCATGTCACCTGTCTCGGCCATTGTCATCGCAACGACGCCTTCCTTTACGACCAGGCCACCTGGACCCGCGAGGACCTGGCCTTACTGGGGAAGCCCGGCGCCTCGCCTCCCGCCCCCAGGCCCGTCCCCACGGGTACCCTGGCCGCGCCACCGATCCTTCTCGCCCCCATCCCGCATCCCGCGGCCTATTACGCCCCGCTGCTCGGCCTGCTGGGGGCGCCCGAACCCGCCCTGAGGGGGATCAGGGCGTCGGGGCTGCGCGGCCGAGGGGGCGCCGGCTTCCCCTTCCACCTCAAGGTCGAGGCCGCCCGCGCGGCGGCGAGTGATCAGAAGTATGTCGTCTGCAATGCCGACGAGGGGGACCCGGGGGCCTACTCCGATAAGTGGCTCCTGGAAGAGCGGCCCCATGCGGTCCTCGCCGGCATGCTGGCCATCGGCGCTCTCATCGGCGCCGATACCGGCGTCCTCTACATCCGCGGCGAGTATCCCGAGTCGCACGCGGCCATCCGGGCGGCCATCGGCGAACTGGATGCCCTGGGTCTCCTGGGGGATGACCAGCGTGGCGCCGGGCCCGACTTTCGCTTCCACGTCATCGCGGGCTCGGGGGCCTACATCTGCGGCGAGGAGACCGCCCTGCTGAACTCCATCGAGGGCCTGAGGCCCGAGGTCCGGGTCCGGCCCCCCTTCCCCACCAGCCATGGCCTGTTCGGCAAACCCACCCTGCTCAGCAACGTGGAGACCCTGGCCAATCTGCCCTTTATCCTGACGGCCGGTGGCGAGGCCTACGCGGCCCAGGGCCTGGCAAGCTGTACCGGCACCAAGCTGGTCTCCCTGGACGGCGGCTTCAACCGCCCCGGCGTTTACGAGGTGCCGATGGGCACCCCCCTGCGCCAGGTCCTGGATGGCCTGGGGGGCGGCACCCGCTACTCCGTCAAGGCCTTCCAGATCGGTGGCCCCCTGGGGGGCCTGGTCCCCCTCGCCCAGGTGGATAGCCTGACCCTCGACTTCGAGGCCTTCGCCGACGCGGGCTTTCTGCTCGGCCACGCCGGCATCGTTGCCATTCCCGAGCACTTTCCCCTGGCCGAACTCCTCGCCCACCTCTTCGCCTTCACGGCGCGGGAGTCCTGTGGCAAATGCTCTCCCTGCCGCATCGGCGCGCGGCGCGGCCAGGAATTGCTCGAGGGTGCCATCCGCCAGGGCACCCGGATCGACCCCAGGCTCTTCGCGGACCTGCTCGAAACCCTGGAGTTGGGTTCCCTCTGCGCCCTCGGTGGCGGCCTGCCCCTGCCGGTCCGTAACGCCCTGACCTACTTTGGCGACGAACTCGCGCCCCTGTTCCGGGAGGCCTGACCAGGCAGTGACCAAGTTTGCCTGGACCAACCAGGATGGCGGGGCGTTAGTGGTCGGCACCGGGCCATTGTGACTCACGCTACTTACACCTTACCAAGGGTCGAGGACATGGAAAACGCTGCCTACATCGACAACGAGCCCTTCGCCATCATCCCCGGCGAGACCATTCTCGAGTTCGTGCGCCGGCACCGGGGCCGGGACCTCATCCCCACCCTCTGCCAGGCCGACAATCTGGAGAATTACGGCTCCTGCCGGCTCTGCTCCGTGGAGGTAGCCAAGTCCCCGGACGGCCCCAGCCGGGTGCTGGCCTCCTGCCATACGCCGGTCGCGCCGGGTCAGTACCTCTATCCCGCCAGCGAGCGGATCCGGCGGCTGCGCCGGAACATCCTCGAACTGGTGCT
This sequence comes from Chromatiaceae bacterium, assembly GCA_044228695.1. Classification (GTDB taxonomy): domain Bacteria; phylum Pseudomonadota; class Gammaproteobacteria; order Chromatiales; family Chromatiaceae; genus M0108. The sequence goes on from JBGAUK010000010.1 coordinate 35,778, forward strand.
CTCCGATTACCCCACCGCGCGCCTCCAGCCGGCTCCGGGCCAGCTCCCCACCGAGTTTCAGCGGACCCTCGCCGCCCTCGGCATCCCGGCGGTGCGCTATCCTCCGGGCGCCCGCCATCCCGCCCCGGCCCCGGACCTCGGCCACCCCTACATCCGGGCCGACATGGCCGAGTGCATCGGCTGCTACCGCTGCGTCCGGGCCTGCGACGAATTGCAGGCCGGCCAGGTCCTGGCGGTCGCCGGGCGCGGGCTCGCGGCCCGGATCATCGCCGGTGCCGACCAGCGCTTCAGCGACTCCCCCTGCGTCGCCTGTGGCGCCTGCGTCCAGACCTGCCCCACCAACGCCCTGACCGACCGCTACGGCACCAAGACCGCCCCCTACGACCGGCTGGTCCGCACCATTTGCACCTACTGCGGCGTCGGCTGCAACCTGGAGGTCAAGGTCCGGGATGGCCAGATCCAGGGCATCCAGGGCGCCGCGGACGCCGCCGTCAACCGGGGCCACACCTGCATCAAGGGCCGCTTCGCCTTCGAATTTCACCGCCACCCCGACCGGCTGACGACGCCCCTGATCCGCAAAGACGGCCAGCTCCAGCCGGCGACCTGGGACGAGGCCCTGGACTACACCGCCCGCCGCTTCCAGGAGATCAAGGATCGCCAGGGCCCGGACGCCCTGGCCGGCATCTCCTCCGCCCGCTGCACCAACGAAGAAAACTACCTGATGCAGAAGTTTTTTCGGGTAGTGATCGGCACGAACAACATCGACGGCTGCGCCCGGGTCTGCCACGCTCCCACCGCCCTGGGCATGCAGTGGACCCTGGGCACCGGCGCCGCCACCAATTCGGTGGCCGACCTCGACGAGACGGCCTGCATCCTGCTCATCGGCGCCAACCCGACCGCCGCCCACCCGGTCACCGGTGCCCGCATCAAGGCGCTGGTCCAGCGTGGCGTCCCGCTGATCGTCATCGACCCCCTGCGCACCGAACTGGCTCGCTACGCCCAATACCACCTGCGCCCCCGACCGGGTACCAACCTAGCGGTGCTCAACCTCTTCGCCCGCGCCATCCTCGACGCCGGCCTTATCGATGAGGACTTCATCGCCCGCCGCACCGAGGGCTGGGAGGCCTTCGCCGCTCACCTGCAAGGCCTGGACATCGCCGCCCAGATGGGCGTCTGCGGCGTCGCCTGGGACCTGATCCAGGCCGCCGCCCGCGCCTACGCCACCGCCCCGGCGGCCATGGAGTTCCACGGCCTGGGGGTCACCGAGCACTGGCAGGGCACCAAGGCCGTCTCCCTCATTGCCGCCATCGCCCTCATGACCGGCAACCTCGGCAAGCCCGGCGCCGGGGTCAACCCCCTGCGTGGCCAGAACAATGTCCAGGGCGCCGCCGACATGGGCGTCCAGCCCCACCAGGGTCCTGGCTACCTGGCGGTGGATGACCCCCAGGTCCAGGCCCGCTATCAGGATTTTTACGGCGTCGCCCAATACCCTGATCAGCCGGGCTACAAGATCCCCGAGATGTTCGCCGCCAGCACCCGGGGCGACCTCAAGGCCCTGTGGATCATGGGCGAGGACCTGTTACGCACCGACCCCAACACCTGCCAGGTCCGTCACGCCCTCTCCGGGCTGGAATTCCTGGTGGTCCAGGAACTCTTTCTCACCGACACGGCCCAGTTGGCGGATGTCGTCTTCCCGGCCTCGTCCTTTTTCGAAAAGGAGGGCACCTTCACCAATGCCGAGCGGCGGGTCCAGCGGGTACGCCAGGTGATACCGCCCCTGGCCGGCACCCGGCCGGACGGCCAGATCGTCATCGAGCTGATGCAGCGCCTGGGCTACCCCCAGGCACCCTACTCGGCGCCGGACCTATTGCGGGAGATCGCCAGCCTGGTGCCCTTCTTCCAGGGGGTCCGCTGGGAGGAATTGGGCGACCAGGGCAAACAATGGCCCGTCGCCGCGGACGGCACCACTACCCCCATCCTGCATCGCGATGCCTTCAAGCGGGGCCTGGGCCGCTTCCAGGTCTGGGATTTCGAGGAGACGGCGGAACTGGCGGCTCATGGGGCCGACTACCCCTTCATCCTCACCACCGGTCGGCTGCTGGAGCACTACAACAGCGGCACCATGACCCGCCGCACCCCCAACGCCGAACTGGTCGGGGAGGACCTCCTCTATGTCCACCCCGACGACGCCCAGGCCAAGCACCTCGCCAACGGCGATGCCGTCCGCCTCCGCTCCCCCCGAGCCGAGACACTGATGCGGGTCGCGCTTTCCGATATCGTCGAACCCGGCGTCCTCTACACCACCTTCCATTTCCCCGAGGCGTCCATCAACCACCTCACCAGCGACGTGGGCGACGAATTCACCCTCACCCCCGAGTTCAAGGTAGTCGCTGTGGATTTCGAGCGGGCTGCCTCGGGGCAGGCCGCACAGGGATCGACCCGAGAAGCCACCATCAGCGATTAGCTTGTCTGCCTTAATGCTTGGATGCGCGGGGCCAGGGCCTGATAGATCCGGCCCATAGCATCTACCGCCTGCTCGATGGCCAATTGCCAGGTCGTCTCATCAACCCAGCCGCCGGGTATCCGCACCCCAATCCATGAAGCGCGCCGATCCTCATTACGCACCCACTCCAGAGGGCCCCCGAAGGCTCGCTCGATCTCCGGGCGCCTGGCCTGGAGGTCGTCGAACAAGCGTTTATTGGCGAGGCCGTCCGGCTCGTCAATGTAGAGGGTGGCGCGGGTTTCGTACTGCGTCACCCAATAGTTCCACCACATCCCATCACGACGAGCGCCGGCCCAGTGGTACTTACCGGGGGAGATTGTCGCGTGCAAGTCCGAGCAAGCCTTAGAGTGTGCCAACAACCGGGTCCAATAGGCCAGCCGCGCCTCGAATCGGTCGGGTTGATTGCGCTCCTCGGCCTCTTCCTCGATGGCCGCGATCGGCGTGAATAGGGGCGGTTTCTCCCCGTCTAGGTCCAGCCGCGAGGGATTCCATACCCATTCGGCGATGCGGATATAGAGCTCCTGGCGCTCCTGTTGTTGCTCGGGTTCAAAATGTTCATAGGCACGAAAGGGAAGCCCCGTCCGATCGATCAGGCGGAGGAAGGCGGGATTGTTCTGGTAGGCCAATGGGTGCAGGCTGCGAGCAAGCAGATTGGCGCTATTGGCCAGGTAAGCATCCCGCTTGTCCTCATAGCTGGACTTACCCAGGCTTTGATTGATGCCTCGCTGCAGCAGCACCAGGCCGCCAAGGCGGTTGCGCTCGGTTTCGAAGTCGGATGGGTGCGAGAACCACTGTTGAAATCTCTCGTACTGGTCCGCCCAGATATGTTCGATCTCGACCGGTCGGCCTCGTCCCTGGGAGATCAGATCCTCGAAATGCGACGCCAGCCCGCATTGGGTATCCACCCAATGGGTCAGGCGCGCCAGGATATGACGCACCTGACGATAGTTCTGACTGTGCAAGCGAAAGCGCGGCTCCCGGGCGAAGTCCTCCGCCTGTCCATCAAGCTGCTCGCGCAGAAAGGTCGACAAGGATGCCAGATCACGGCCACGGAGTTCGCGAGTCAGTAGAAACAGCGTGTACTTGACGGAGGAATAGCTGATGGTGCGGAAATTCCAGACGCGTCGCGCCAGCCAGATGTCGAGGTAATCGGCAACCAGGGCCACTTTGCGTCGCAAAGTCTCCTCCGGCTCGTCTGGCGTCAAGGATGCAAGCATGGCCTGAGTTTGCAGGGTGAATCCGCGGTCGGCGTTGTAGCGGATTGATTCCCAGCCCGGAGTAAGATGCATGGCCGCTTTGCGGATCGCCAGATAGTGCCGAACAAAGAAGTCCAGATCCCGACGTACAAAGCGCAGATAGGCATCGTCGTCCACCAAGCCGAGGGCATCCTTCTGATCGCGCACCCAGCGGTGAAATTCGGTGCCTATGCGCTCGAAATCCTTATTTTCCGCGCCCTTTGATCCGGGGCGGATGGTCTGTGCATGTCGTGCCCGCAGCCAGTCCTTAAAGAAGTCAGCATCTTCCTCGCCCCCGATAGCACGAAGTGCCTGCATACGGCGCTTCCAGATATCGTTTACGGCACGCTGATCATCCTCATGCCTGATGTTCGCCAGTACATAACCCTTTAGCATCTCGGGCAGACTCAGTGATAGCCCGCGATCATTCATGGTTTCGAAGATGGTGTAGGCATCTTCATCGGAATAAGCATCTATTACAACGAGATGGACATTCTCCAGCAGCCAGTCGACGAAGAAGGGCAACGCAACAGTATCGATCTCCTCCGGAAGGTGATCGGCGACGTTCAGGGCGCGGGCATGGATGTTTCGTACCGAGGCACCTGTCCCCTCAACGTCAAATAAAGCGCCATCCATCAAGGCACGCATGATCGACTCACGGTCGGGGACGTCGAGGTTGAAGCTCTTACGCCCATATTTCTCAGAATAAATGAGATTGCGGACATCGACCCGGTCATCCCGCTCCGCCTGGCGATGATGCAACTCGATGAGCAGCAGCGTCAGAGTGGTGAGACGTTGTTGACCATCGACCACAAAGCGTTGGCCGCGTTTGTGGCTGATAACCACTGATCCAAGAAAATAGTGCCCGTAGTGCTCCACCTGGTGGCGGGCATGCCCCGGTTGATAGTGGTCAAGGAACTTGCCAGTCAGGTCGTCGACTAACTCACGGACATGGCGTTCTTCCCAGCCATACTCACGCTGATAAAAATCGATGGCATATTTCGCTTTGTCGAGTAGTTCGCGAACGGTTCGGGCACGACCCTCGATGGCTTTTTGGGGTTCATGGGATGACATGGACAATAACTCCCGACGCAACAGTAATGGCATTAACTTATTGATTATATTATCTTAAAAAAACTTGCAACCATCCTTTGACCTACTTTGCTGAAGGTTTACCAACAATCCTGAACTTTCGATTTTCCTACGCTAACTCGGATAGAACCAGAAATTGCGCATCAGTTGCCGCCTCCGTTCATAGTCCTTAGCCGCGTCCTTGGCAACGGCGCGCCTGTTGCGCCCTGGCCTGGGACAGCAGGGCACGGGTGGCCTCGTAACAGGCTTGGCAAAAGGATACAAAAGCCGATTCAAGCCCCGGGTTGGGCCAGACTCCGGTATTGCCCCCAAGCTGTCCGGCCTGGATTTGGTAAGCAGCCAGGATTTCGATATACCGCTTGCGATCCTTCAGTTCGTTCACCGCCGGCAGGTGGCCGGAGCTCAACAGTGGCAGGTTCGCGAAGGGTCGGGCCATGCGCCCATTGCCGTCCCAGCAAGGGTGGATGTGGACAAAGCCCAGATGGATCCGGGCATAGGCGGTCAGGGCGATCCAGGGTCACCGCATCTTCCGTCCAACCGTAGATCAGCTCCATGGCTCGGGCATGCCGACGACCTCCTGATGGTCCTTGAGGGGTTTGCCCGCGACCGTCAGCCCTTCCTCGATGACAAAGTCAGCGCCCGCATGCCCGATCGCGGCGCTTCTGGTTGTGATCGCTGTTGTCGATCAGGACGGCCGCGATGGCGGAGTTACATTCCGGACTGGCGCTGCTGCCGTGCGGCTCCGCTTGATTCGACCATTTTAGTACTGGAGCCGACGAGGTCGCCGCTGGCCTTGTCTCCAGACGGGGCGACGTTGGCCCGGGGACCAGGGCGGGAACTATTACCTTAGCGGGTACCGGTCGCGAGATAGGCTCAGGGGGCATTGGGCCCGTCTCCCGCAGACCCAACCACACCAACCAGAGACCAGAGCAGATCAGGATCAGGATCAGATAGGGCTTCCACTTGACCCGGCCGGGTCCCCATTGGTCGGCAATGCCCTGAAGGTGCGCTTTGCGCGCCCCTGGGCTCTGATCCGCTCGCGCATTTATCGCTTCCCAGGCAGCCCGCAGCGCCTCGCTCGGGGCGGCATGATACAAGTCGATCCCCAGTTCCTCCCGCAGATCGCCCGCCAAAGAGCGCAGAGAGGACACGCCCGGCGGCATCCCCTGGGGAAACTGCGCTGAATTCGTAAACACCACCCGGCCGATCACCCCCACGCCCGGCACCAAGGCCTTCACCGCCTCGGTATGGCCATGGTTCTGCCGCAGGGGATTCGGAAAGGCGATGCTGTGGCGTCCGAGCCGTTGGGTCCATTGCGCCTCCTGCTCCCGACCGAAAATCCGACCCCGGTAGTTCTTGGTCTCCACGACCAGCAACCCGGCCCCGGTCAGTACCAGGTGATCGACCTGGGTCAGGCCACCACGACTGGCCGGCAATATCACGTCGTGCAGGGCCTCGCTCCAGATCCGGTTCAGTCGCTTGCGGACCCGTGCCTCTCCCAGCTTACCCCGCAGCCAGGGGGTAGCAAGGGTCAGGAGCGCGGAAAATGCCAAGAAGACAGGAAGCGGCCAGATCAAGCCTACCTGGGCAATGATGGGCGCAACAAAGGTTTGATAAGGCTCGAACATGACCACCGGCTTCCCTCGGGATGTAAGGGTGGATCTCCTAAACGAGAGGAGCCCGGCGCGGAGATGCGTGCGCCGGGCGACCCTTTCTATCCGAGCAGGCATCACTACGTTGGCCGCCGATGAGCCACGCCGAATCGGGCTGACATAAACTGAATGTGTCGCCCGCCACGGCTGAGGGGAACCATAAAATCTTTCCACAGTTCAGCCTGACGCCTTAGCCCTGCCACAGATGATCGTCCGGAGCAAGGTCAAGCTACGGGAGCAGAACACCTTGCGCGAGCCGCGGGCCGAGCACCGCAGCCGGTGTCGGAGGGGCGTTACGCTGGCAGGGGCCCGCCTCGGTAGCGATCCACCAGGGCCATCACTTCAGGCGCCTGGCGCTGCGAGACCTGCCCAACCGCTTGTGGATCAGCCCTGGCAGCCCCTCCTCCTCGTAGCGGTCCAGGTACCGCCGAAAGGTCCGTTCGCACACCCCCTGCAGCCATACCGCTTCCTCCTGTTGCAGCCGACCGCCTTGCTGGCCCGTATACGCCTCTTCAAATCCCATCTTCCGGATCTCCAGTAGCCGTTCTGTTCAGGTCATCTCGCATCTCCTCGGCGATGAGGTAAACCGGACATACCACGTGCTACAACTCCGGACAGATTATCTGCTCTCTACAGTCTCCGCGCCCATCCTGGATCTTCAATGTGGCTGCGATTTACTATCCTTCTAACCAATAGAGTGGGAAAGAAGTAAGCGGCAATGCTACCGTCGGTCCATGAAATCCCACATCCACTTGGCGGAACCGTTGCAATGAGGGGGTCCGTTCGACAGGGCGGTTTACCGCAGTGGTTGATCGCGGTGCTGTTTGCGGTGTTCGCGCTGTTCCTCCGCGGCGTGCTGGCGGACGGGCTGAGTCTCGACCCAAATGACCCGCGCCCCTCCCTGGCGGGCCACCTGTTCTTCCTGATCGATGACACGGGGCACCTGACCTTTTCTGAGGCCCTGGCGCAGGACCGGGCGGGTCGCTTCAGCCCGGTCGCCGGCGACGAGATTGCCCCCGGCTTTCTGCCTGCGGGTGCCGTCTGGACCCACTTCGCTCTGGACCGCCCCGCGGCCGCGCCGGCGCACTGGTGGCTGGTCATCCTGCACGAGCCGCTGGACAATCTCGATCTCTATCTCATGGGACCGGACGGGCACTGGACCGAGCGTCACGGCGGACGAGCCTGGCCCTTCGCCCAGCGCGAAGCCCACTGGAACGGGCATGCCTTCGCGCTGGCCCTGGACCCTCCAGGGCACTACGAGTTCTATCTGCGCGCGGAGACCCAGGGCGTCCTGCGCGTCCCCCTCTGGCTACTGCTGCCGGGCGACTTCGACCGCCTGCGCGTCGTGGAGTCGTTCCTCTTTGCCGCGACCTTCGGCATCACCACGGTCGCCCTGTTACTCAGCCTGTTCCGCGCCCTGCGCTACCGTTCCGCCATCGACGGCTGCTACGCGCTCTATCTTTTGGGCCTGCTGACGGGGACCTTTGTTCTCTATGGCTACTTCCAGGAGTTTGGGTTCTCGGACAACTTGCCGCTGCGGGTGATTCTGGGCTGGGTCGGTTATCTGATCGGGGCCCTGGCCCTGTTCTGGTTCGTCATCCTATTCGTCATCTGGCCGGCGGAGGCGGGGCGGCGTTTGCGGCTCGCGGCTGGCATCCTGACCGCCGCGGTCCTGTTTGTGACGGTTCTGGTGTTATGGCTGGAGCCGCGTTCCATCGTCCACTGGACCATGATCGTCGTCCTGTGCCTGCCCGGCGGGGCGCTGGCACTGAGCGTCTATGCGGCGGTGCGGCGCCGGCCCGGGGGCCTGGCCTTCCTGCTGGCCTTCGCACCCTTCGTCGCGACCGTCTCGCTGTACCTGTCCGGCACCTTCGGGGTTGCCCAGGCGGGGTTCCTGCTCAGCCGCAGCCTAATCTACGTCGGCATCGCGATCCACACCCTGATCCTCTTCGGCATCATCCTGAACCGCGACGCCGCTCTACGGCAGGAGCGCGACCGGCAACTGGCCGAGGAGCGGGCCCTGCTCGAACGGCGCGTCGCGGAGCGCACCCGCAATCTCGCCGAGGCCCTCGCCTTCAATGAGACCGTCCTGGTCAACTCCCCCCTGCCGATGGCGGTCTTTGCCGCCGATGGCCGTTGCATCCTGGCGAACGATGCCCTGGCCGAACTCGTCGGGACCACCCGCGAGGTCCTGCTGGAGGGCAATTTCAATCGCATCCCCGCGTGGCAACAATCGGGGCTGCTGGACGCCTGTCGCGCCGCCCTGGCCGATCAGTGCCCCCGGCAGATCGAGGTCAACGGGGCGACCTCCTTCGGCAAGGAGTTCTGGCTCGAGGCCAGGATCACGCCTAGGATGCTCAACGGCAGCGAGCACCTGCTGATCCAGTTCATCGATCTGACCGCCCGCAAGCGGCTGGAAGAGGAACTGCTCCAGCTCGCCTACCACGACTCACTGACCCGGCTGCCCAACCGCCGCCTGCTGAAGGATCGTCTGGGACAGGCGGTGCTCCGCGCCCGGCGCCTGGGCAACCATGGGGCTGTGCTGTTCATTGACCTGAACCGCTTCAAAGAACTGAACGACACCCATGGTCACCATGTGGGCGACCTCCTGTTGGTGCAGGTCGCCCAGCACCTCCGGCAACACCTGCGCCAAAGCGACACCGCGGCCCGGCTCGGGGGTGACGAATTCGTCGTCCTGCTGGAAGGACTCGGCGCAGATGCCGCCCAGGCGGCGCGGCACACGGCGGCGGTGGCCGCCGAGATCCGAGCCTCTCTGAGCGGCGAATTCCAGTTCGGCGACATCCGCTATCGCGGTAGCGCCAGCGTAGGGTTCACGCTCTTTCCAGGGACCTCGGACGACCCGGAGCAGATCATCAAGGAGGCGGATCGGGCCATGTACGAGGCTAAACGGCTGACCGCTCCAGGTATGGAGCCCGGAGCCGCTTGAGGTCGCGTAGCGAGCCCGGACCGGGTCAGCAGCGACGGCGACCTGGTTAGGCTGGCCAAGCCCCAAGTATCGTGCTTACGTCAATCGGGCTTACCTGTGGCTCTTCATCCGGTTGGCTTGCTCAAGGATGGGGGGTTTCGCGACTGCCAGTCTTTCAAAGCCGGCGTCCTTTACACCACCTTCCACCTCACCAGCTAGGTGGGCGACGACTTCACCCTCACCCCGAGTTCAAGGTGATCGCGGTGGATTTCGAGCGGGCTACCTGACTCATCTGTCGGGTAGGGATCCGGGATAACCGGATCTTCCGTCCACCCCTAGGAGTAGCAATTCTCATTATGGCCGCATCACCCTGTTTCCAGCAGGGCTGGAACCGGCTCGGAGCTCGCCAGCATGAAATCCATCAGCGCCTCCCAGGTTTCGAAGCACCGGTAACGGGTCAGGGTGCGGCTGTCGTTGAACAGGCGCTGGCGCGAGGGCAGCTTCTGGCGCAGCAACCGGTACTTGTCGTCCATCCACTCCAGCACGGTGTGGGTTAGGAAAGCCAGGATGATGAGGCTGGCCAGCAGGAATGACCGGTGCTGCTGGCCGTGGCCAAAGTTGTGCGCGAAGTGGTAGCCCTGGGTCTTCAGCGTGCTGTTGTTCTCGTTCTCGATCTTCCAGTGGCGGCTTCCGGCCGCGAGGACCTCGGCGACGTTACCGTCGTCCAGCGCCAGGCTGGTCGGGAAGGCGTTGCGGTACAACATCTTGCCGCTGTCGTCGGTGGTGACAAGCTCGCACCCGTTGACCTCCAGGGCGTCGTCGGCGTCGCGCCAGGGGATCGCGGGGGCGTAGCGATAGGTGTCGGTTTCGCGGCGCCGGCCGGTCCAGCGGGTGCGCGTGACCGTGTGGACCGCGCCATGGCGCGCTAGGTGCTCTAGCCATTCGTAGACGGTGGCGTGGGAGGACGGCTTGCAGACCAGAATGAAGACCAGCCCTTGGGCCAGCAACTCGCGGCCGAACGGCTCGTGGCAGTAGCGGTCGTCGCCGAGGACGGTGGTCTTGAGCCGGGCGAGCGCCGCGCCTTGGGCAGCCAGCCAGCGCTTGGCGGCGGTGAGTTTACAGTCCTGCTTGGCCGCGCCGTCCTGGGGCGTGACGAACTCCGGTGCCAGTGCGATGACTTGGTCACCGCCGGGCTTGACCAGCACCGGCGTCAGCGCCGCATGGAAATAGGTCACTTGGCCGTTGGCGTGCCGTCGCGTCGAACACCGCTCGCCATGAATGGCCGGCGACGAGAAATGTTCCGTCCCGTCGAGGGCCAACAGCAGTGTGCCATCGACCGAACAGTGGGCATCCACCACCCCGGCCTGCTCCAAGGCATTGAACAGGAAGGCATACACTGGCTTGAGTGTACCCGGCGGCGTGGCGTCGCGCAGGCGGCGGATGTGGTTGTCCGACGGGATGTTGTTGACGCCGAACAGCGTCCGGGGGTTATTGTTGCCCTGCGTTTGCTCAAGGCTGCGCTGGTACTCCAGGAACGAGGGGCTTGGCGTGAAGAACACCGAGAAAGCACTCAGCCCCGCGTCGTCCATCGTGTAGGACTTGTTCTGGCCTCCGGGGGTCAATGAAGGTTGCGAAGGTGCGACGCATCTGCCGGGTGATGCCGTCCAGGGTCAGGGCGTAGGGGCCAAAGGGTGTGCTCAATGAAGGGTTCCCGTCTCGTCTGTCAGTCTACTTTAGCGGACGGTCGCCAAAATGAGAATTGCTGAGCGGGATTTGGGATCGCGTCGAACGCGTTTGAAAGGCGTTAAACTGCCAGTTTGCACATCGCCGTCGTTGATTGCCATGGATATCCAACCTGAAAGACCAGCGACCCTCCGCCTCGTGGCCACGCTCAGGCCATCCTTCCTACACGTGTGTACGGGGTTTGTAGAACAGTCGGCCCGTGCCTTCGGGCTGGGGGAGCGGGAGGCGCTGGCGCTGACCCTGGCCGCCGAGGAACTCTTCAGTTACCTGGCCGAGGGCGCGGCCCAAGACCAGGACCTGCGCATCGAGTGCCAGGGTAGCGGCTATGAGGTCACGGCGGTTTTCACCCTGCCCCGCCATACCCTCGACCTCGGGGCCTTCAATCTCACCTCACCCGCAACCTCGGGTGACGATGAGCCGTCCGCGGAGTTGGGGTTACTGATCGCCGCCCGCATGGTGGATCGCCTCTGGTTTTCCCAGAAGGCCGGGGAATTCCAATTGGCGATGAGCAAGGAGAAGGCGTATCCATCCCCGGATGCTCCGGCCTTCCCGCTGCCGGAGGCCGCCCCCGCGGTGGCGGTCAAGGTACCTGAGGCCGCTGAACTGGGGCTCCTGCTCCAGCGCTTACGGGTGTTGCCGTCGGGACGGTTGCCGTCGGAATTCTCTACGCCCGGCAAGGTCGTGGACATGGCGGCGGCTGGGGTCTACCAGGCCGCCATTGCCGTGGACCCTGCCGGCAACCCGGGCGGTGGTCTGCTCTGGCGGTGGCAGGGCGACCGGCTGGTGGAGTGTTACGGCCCTTACCTGTTCGGACAACCGGCCGCGATGGCGCGTCTGTTGCTCGATCACCTGCTCGGCCACCTGGCCAAATCCCGTGCGGTCGGATTGCTCTGCCGTTATCCGGCGCCCGCTCTGCCCGCCGACTATTTCGAGGCACTGGGCACCCTGAGCCATCATGCCTTGGATGGTTCCGTGACGGAGATGCCGGCCTATTACCGGTCCTTGATCGAGGACGCCGGCGCCATCGCCTGGTGTCATCCTGCCTTGCGGCCGTTCCTCACGCGTGAATATCGGCGTCTGGCCTTCGCCCGCGACTTGGCCCCGGTCGATCTGGCCGGGACGACAATCGCCCCCCACTCGGTGCTGAGCGCCGCGTTAAACCGCCCGGCCGGCGAGGTGACCCTGCGTCCCCTCTGGTGGGGCGCGGACGCGGCAGTGAACCTGAGGGAGCATGTCCGCGTCCTGCGCCAGGAGGGATTGAACGACCTGTTTTTTGAGTTGGATTTGGGGCGGGCCTGGCAGGGGCACTTTACCCCCGCGCTGCTGGCGACCGGTTTCAGGCCCCGGGTGGTACTGCCGCATGCCGGCCACGGCGATCTGCTGGTGTTTCAGTACGGGGATGGGGCCACGCCATGAACCCGCCACCGCTGGAGCGCCTGCTGCCTGCCTATGTGCGGGGCTTCGAGCCCTACAACCCCAGCAAGCCAGATGCCGAGCTGATGCGGCTCTATGGCTGTGCCCAGTTACATCGGCTCAACAACAACGAGAATGTGCTGGGCCCCCCGCCAGCCGCACGGGAGGCGATACGCCGGTTCCCACCCCTGCGGGCCGCCGTCTATCCCAGCGGCGATGCCTGGCATCTGCGGCGGAAACTGGCCGCCCGGTTCGGCAAGTCGCCCGATCAGTTCCTGGTCGGCAATGGCGCCAATGAGGTGATCGGCTTCGTCATCAAGGCCTTCTGCGAGCCCGGCGACACTATCGTCACCGCGGACAAGACCTTCGCGGTCTACGAATGGGTCGCGACCTTTTCCGGCATCGAGGCCCGGCTGATCCCGCTGCGCGATGACACCTTCGACGATCAGGGCATGCTGGACGCCATCGATGAGCGCACCAAGGTGTTGTTCGTCTGCAATCCCAACAATCCGACCGGGACCTATTGGGACCGTGACCGGCTGGTGCGCTTTCTGGAGCGGGTGGCGGGCGAACGGATCGTGGTAGTGGATGAGGCCTATTGCGAATACGTCGAGGCCGATGACTTTCCGGACGGCATGGGGCTGATCGATACCTATCCCAATCTGGTAATCTTCCGCACCTTCTCCAAGATGTATGGATTGGCCGGATTACGGGTTGGCTATCTGGCTGGCAATCTGGACCTGGTAAACGCGATCCGGCGGACCTGCATCGTGTATTCGGTCAATTCACTGGCACAACTCGCCGCCGAGGCGGCCGTGGATGATGATGTCCATGTCGAGCGCACCCGGGCGCTGGTGCGAGAGGGCAAGGCATTTCTGCGGGAGGAGGCGACACGGATGGGCCTGACATGCGTGGTGGGGGAGGGCAATTTCATGATGATTCAGTTACCGATGAGCGATACCCTGGCCTACCGTCAATTACTCGCCCAAGGTTACATGATCCGGAGCATGACCGGGTTCCGCTTCCCCAACTGGGTTCGGGTCAGTCTCGCCCGGCTGGAGGTCATGGAGGGCTTCGCGGCCGCCCTGCGCACCCTGATCGGGCACTGACTGAGACATCCGGCACGGAACCCCTGCCTCCCACCTCCCAACTCTTTCCCCCGTTGCCCCGCCCCTCATCCCTGCTGTCCATGGAATTCCTCCTGCTGTCGGGAATCTCATTCTTTGCCTTTTGCAACATCGCGGTCTTCTACGGGTTCTACAGTTATCTCGGACAGATCGGCATCCCGGTGGAATGGCGTGGGCTGTTGGTGGGACTGGAACCCTTTACCGCTTTTGTCTTGCGCCTGCTGTTGATCCCGCTGATCAGCGTAGCCAATGCGACGCGGGTGTTGCTGGTGGGGCTATTGCTGCTGGTCATGACCCTGTTGAGCTACCAATGGGCGCTGAGTGTGCCAAGCCTGATCCCGTTGCGCATCCTGCATGGGGCCACCTTCGTGCTCCTGGTGTCGGCCAGCATCACCCTGGTGGTGCAGTTGATCCCGGAAGAGCGGAGTGCGCAGGGCTTCAGTCTGTTCAGCCTGTCGACGCTGCTGCCTTACGCCCTCATGCCGCCACTGGCCGAGTGGCTGCTTCCTTACGTCACCAGCGCGGCGCAGATCTATGCCGGGGTCTCCCTGCTGGCGATCCCGGCAATCCTGTTGCTGCTGGTGGGGGGACGCCGGCTGGCGGCGGTGGTGGCGGGTCTGGACCTGTCCCTGACCCAGCGGCCCAGTCGCCAGCAGTTACAGGAGAATTTGCGGCGGCCGGAGGTGATCTTACTGCTGCTGGTTAATCTCTGCTTTTACCTGTGTTACAGCACGGTCTTCTATTTCATGAAGGACTTTGCCGGTCAGTTGGATGACCCCGACGTGGGACTCTTTTTCATCCTATCGACGGCCACCCTGATCCTGACGCGACTGACGGGCAATCTGGTCCTGGACCGGTTTTGGAAGCTGCCCCTGCTCAGGATTTGCACGCTCTCCCTGGCCCTTTGCCTGTTCGCCCTGGCCCAGACCGATTCCGGGGCGGGGATGAGCCTGTTGGCCGTGCTGTACGGGCTCTGTCTGGGTGTTGGACTGCCATTGCTCAACGCCGTGCTGTTCATGGCCTCGCCGCCGGCCCTGCGTGGCGTCAACGCCAACTTGTCGCTCTTTATGATGGATGCAGGGTTTTTCCTGAGCCCCTGGGTGGGTGGAACCTTTCTGGCGGCGGGGGGGGTGATCGGCGGTCTCTTTACCGGCGCCGCCATGTTTCTGCTGCTCGCATTCGGTTTGCTGTTGGCCGTCCGCCCGCCCCTCGGAGAACCGCAACCGTGATATTCGGACGTGCCGCAACACCAGCAGTAGCTAGATTGTCGGGTTAGCGAAGCGTAACCCGCCGGCGACGGCGCCATGTCGGGTTACGGCGCGCACCAGCCTCGGGGCAAATGGCAGGGTCGCAACGGCGCGCCTAACCCGACCTACCGGCCTGACTGAGGCATGGCACTATTCACCTAGATTTTTCAACGAGGGCATCATGGCAGTAGATAGCGCGAACCGCTCAGACAATGGCACGGGCCTTGAGATCGGGCTATTCCGCGAAGGCGATGGCGAGGGGATCACCGCTCTGTTCCGCGACGTCTATGGCGACGGCTACCCCATCAAACTGTTTTATGATCCGGCCGCCATCGCCCGCGCCAATGCCGCGGGGGATTATTATTCGATCATTGCCCGTCAGGCAGGCGCGATCGTCGGTGTGGAGCACCTGTACCGGTCGGCGCCTGACCCCCGCGTCTATGAGGCCGGGGCGGGGTTGGTCCGGAGGGAAAGCCGCAACCTCGGCCTCACGAAACGACTGCTGGAATTCATCTGCGAGGAATGGGTGCCCCAGCAGCCGGCAATTCATGAGGTCTTGGGCGAACCGGTGTGCAATCATCCCTATATGCAGAAGGCCGTGGCGGGGCTCAAGTTCGTCGAAATGGCCCTTGAAATCGCCTTGATGCCCGCCGAGGCCTACACCCTGGAACAGAGCGCTGCCGGACGGGTCGCGGCCCTGCTAATCTTCCGTTCCTATCGGCCGAAACCGCATCGGATATTCCTGCCGCCGGTCTATGACAAGGAACTGCGCTTTCTCTACCCGGGACTCGACGAACCGCGGGAACTGGCCACGGCAGACGAACCCTTGCCCGCCGCCTCCCCATCCGAGATCACCATGACCCTGTTCGATTTTGCCCGCGTGGCCCGCATCGCGGTGGCCCACGTCGGCAGCGATTTCATCGAACGTCTGACGGCACTGGAGCAGGAGGCCACGGCCCGCGGGGTCTGGGTCTTCCAGGTCTGGCTGAACCTGGCCCAACCCTGTGTCGGCGCGGCGGTAGAGCATCTGCGTCAACAGGGTTATTTTCTGGGTGGCCCCCTGCCGCGCTGGTTCGATACGGACGGCCTGCTCATGCAGCGGTTGCTCTGCCCACCGGATTTCGAACAGATCCAGCTCCACGCCGACCGGGCGCGTGAGATATTGGCACTTGTCCGGCAGGATTGGAACAACGTCCAGACCGGTCGCTAGCGGGTGTTGGACCACCGCATCCCCGCGCCAGCAGCGCCTGATTCAACCCCAGAGTACGACAAAGCGACCATGAACCCTCAGAACGGCTACGACATTGAAGACCTGCACGTCGGCATGACCGCTACCTTTTCAAAAACCATCACCGAGGCCGACATCATCCTGTTTGCCGGTGTCTCGGGCGACACAAACGCCCTACACCTCGACGAGGAGTATGCCGCCGGCACGGCGTTCAAGGGTCGTATCGCGCACGGCATGTTGACTGCCGGTTTGATTCCGGCCGCGCTGGCGAACCGCTTGCCCGGCCCCGGCGTGATCTATCTGGAACAGAACCTGAAATTTCTGGCCCCGGTGCGCCCCGGCGACACGGTGCACGCCGAAGTAGCCATCACCGATTTGGTGCCCGAGCGTGGCCGCGTCACCTTGCGCACCACCTGCACCGTGCGCGGCACGACCGTGATCGACGGCGTGGCGCAGGTCAAGGTCGACTCGTCGCTGCGCCGTGCCACCAAGGCCGCCCGGGCCGCCACTGCCACTTGACCGTTCCCACCGCGGGCCACCCTGATCAGTTTAGGGATGGGAAATCCACCCGATGGGCGGGTCGTCCCAGGCGGGTTACCTGCAGGGAAGTTCCTTGCCAGAGCCGAGCCCGCCTGGGAGGTGCTAGCTGGGCTTGCCGTCACCGGCGAACGCCGCGGACGCCATGCCCGGCCGCGGGGAGCTGACCGGACGCCTGCGCGACCTGGCGACGTTACTCGGGAGGCTGGCTATACCCGCACCCTGGACGTCCTGCCCTGCCTGGTGCGCTCCCCCTGTTCCCTTGCCAGATATCGCGGAACATCCTATGTTGGTCAGCTGCACGGTCCGATAAACAATGGGTGAGAAGGAGACACCAAGATGCCCCAGCCGGCCCCCAAAATCGACTGCTTCAGCTATGGCGATTATTGCCAGTGGCCCGAGGAGGAACGTTGGGAGTTGATCGACGGCCAGGCCTTTGCCATGGCCCCCGCTCCGACACGGTTGCATCAGGAGTTCGTGGTGGAACTGGCGCGTCAGATCGGCAATGCCCTCCAGGGCCAGCCCTGTCGGGTTTATGTCGCCCCCTTCGATGTGCGCCTGCCCCGACAGGACGAGACCGACGCGCAAGTGGATACGGTGGTTCAGCCCGACGTGGCGGTCATCTGCGATCCCCGTAAGCTGGATGAGAAGGGCTGCCGGGGGGCCCCGGACTGGATCATCGAGATCCTCTCCCCCGCCAGCGCCGCCCACGATCAGATCCGCAAGCGGGCCATCTACGAGCGTCACGGGGTCCGGGAATACTGGCTGCTTCACCCCGTCGACCGGGTGCTGACCATCTATCGGCTGGGAGAAGATGGCGCCTTCGGCAAGCCGGACATCCGGGCGCTGGAGGAGCCGACCTCGGTGGGCGTGATCGCGGAACTGGCGATCCACTGGCCGCCAGAAGTCACCCTTGGGGGCTGACCCAAGCCGCTCACCCTGGTTCCGCTGATCAAACCTTTGATTTTCAACACAAAGACTAGCCTAGCCAGCGGGAGCCCAACCCCATCACCCGGCTGGCGCCTGATATGAGCCTCCGCAACGCCACGCCCTGGCGCCGACCGCACCGCGCCCATCACCCCTTGATACAGACCAGCGGCTCCAGCCGCGCCACCAGGCGAGCCAGGCCGGCGCGATCGGTGGCGGTAACCACCTCGCTGACGTCCTTGTAGGCGCCGGGGGCCTCCTCGGCCATGCCGCGTGGGGAGGGGCTGCGCACCAGGATGCCGCGTTGCGCCAGTTCGTTCTGCACCGCCCGCCCCTGCCAGAGGCGGGTGGCGGCGTGGCGACTCATGGCTCGGCCGGCGCCGTGGCAGGCGGAGTTGAAGGCCAGTTCCTGGCTCTGCTTGGTCCCCGCCAGGATGTAGGAGGCGGTGCCCATGGTGCCGCCGATCAGCACCGGCTGGCCGACGGCGCGCAGGCTCTCGGGCAGATCGGGGTGACCGGGGCCGAAGGCGCGGGTGGCGCCCTTGCGGTGGATGTAGAGCTTGCGCCGGCGACCCTCGACCAGATGCTCCTCCAGCTTGCAGGTGTTGTGGGAGACGTCGTAGAGCAGGGTCAGGTCCACCCCCAGCACCTCCGTAAAGACCTTGCGCGCCAGGTGAGTGATGATCTGGCGGTTGGCCAGGGCGCAGTTGATGCCGGCGCGCATGGCGCCGAGATAGGCGCGGCCCAGATCGGAGTTGAGCGGGGCGCAGGCCAGTTCCCGGTCCGGCAGGCGGATGCCATGCTGGCCGGCGGCCAGGACCATGCGCTTGAGGTAATCGGTGCCGATCTGATGACCCAGACCGCGGGACCCGCAGTGGATGCTCACCAGCACCGCGCCCAGTTCCAGGCCGAAGACGGCGGCGATGGCGTCATCATGGATCCGTGTGACCTCCTGGACCTCCAGATAGTGGTTGCCGGAGCCCAGGGTGCCCATCTCGTCGCGCTGGCGGCGCTTGGCCTGGTCGGAGACCTGCTTGGGGTCGGCGCCGGCCATGCGGCCCCGCTCCTCGATGCGGCCCAGGTCCTCGGGCCGGCCATAGCCCCGGCCCACCGCCCAACTCGCCCCGCCGGCGAGCATGGCGTCCAGCTCCCGGTCGTCGAGGCGAATACCGCCGGTGCTGCCCAGGCCCACTGGGACCCGATAATAGAGGGCATCCGCCAGTTCCTGCTGCACCGCCAGGATGGCGGCCCGGTCCAGGCCGGTGTGAAGGGTGCGCACCCCGCAGGAGATGTCAAAACCCACGCCGCCGCCGGAGACCACGCCGCCCTCGTCCGGGTCGAAGGCGGCCACCCCGCCGATGGGGAAGCCATAGCCCCAGTGGGCGTCCGGCATGGCGTA
>JBGAUK010000110.1:0-10079 GCA_044228695.1 Chromatiaceae bacterium
AGCATCCTCGTCATCCTCATCCAGCCCGAATCGGGCGGCCACTTCCTGCATCGTCGGTAAACCGGCTTTTTTCCAGCCGCATCGCGAGTCCCAGCGCCCCGAGCACCGCCATCAGGGAGGAGAGGGTGACATCTTCCCCGCGCTTGAGGCGGTAAATCACTTCGCGCACCTTGCCGGCCCGCTGGGCGAGTTCCTTTTTCGACAGGCCGAACTCGAGACGTCGCGCGCGTAGCAGGGGGCCAAGCTCATCAAGCAAGCGTATTATGTCAGTCATGGCAGACATTTTTCGCCGGAAGACTTCTATTTGCAAGTTATGGCTGACATGAATCCCTCGCTTCCCCGCCGGTGGCTGGTCCCGGTTCTGGATCCCGATTGGCTTGCGGCGCCTATGCCATTGCCGGCGAGAACCGCCGGCCGCGGGAGGAACTGGGCTTGAACCCGCGTCACCCTGACCTTGCCCAGGGGCTGCCGACCTGCTTCTGATGCCTGGCATCTTGGCGGACCCGAGTCAGCGGGCAGGCTAGACGCCGGAAGGTCGGAAGCCGATAATCCCCATCTCCTTATCTACGCCCCCTTTGCCCGGTCAGCCACTCGGCTTGCCGGATTCACCTACCCACGAGAGTATTCCTATGAGTGCTAAAACCAGGCTCCTGAGCCGTTCTTTCGCCGTTGCCGCCCTGACGGGGCTGATGTCCTCGTCCGCCCTGGCGATCGAGGACGCGGATTTCCGCTTCGACTCCACCGAGGACCTGGTTCAGGTCTGCTCGGTCCCGGCGACGGCCCCCGAGTATCTGACGGCCACCCTCGCCTGTAAGGCTTTCATCGAAGCCACGGTGCAGTACCACGACCAAATAACCGACCGCAAGAAGCTCAAGCCTCTGATTTGCCCGCCCAAGACGGCTACCACCGAGGAAGGGCGCGTTGCCTTTCTGGCCTGGGCCGAGAAGAAGGCCGGTGACAAGAAGCTGATGGGGGAGCAGCCCGTCGTCAGCCTGGTGCGTGCCCTGGCGGCAAAGTACCCTTGCAAGAAGTAAGGCGGCCGCGACACCCCTTCCCGGAGCGATTTCACCGTTAAATCGCTCGACTTTGGAGAGCTTTATGAAAAAGATTGCGACTGTTTCCGTCCTGGCCCTTGCGGCCCTGTCCCTGAACGGCTGCGGCACCACCACGGGCGAGCGGGCCGGCAGCGCCGCCCTCATGGGCGCGGCGGGCGGTGCCCTCATCGGTTCCCTGAGCGCCCAGGCCGGCGCCGGCGCCCTGATTGGCGCGGGCGTGGGCGCCCTGGGTGGTTACCTCTATGACCAGCATGAGAAAGGCAACATCGATTGATGCGCCCTCCCCGAATCCGCCCAAGGGCGGATTCGGGGCCCATTCCGATCCCTGTTTTTTTCCGAGGGTGACGGTCGACGAAATTTTCATCCAGGCTAAGCCGTACGACCTTGCGGCTCTGGCTTCGGCCCGGCCTAATCTCCTGCCCCTACTTCAGTCTCTCCCCTCGCTTCACTCAGCCGCAGGCTTCTTGCTCAGTTCCTCGCGGAAACCGGTCACCAGCAACAGGATGATGCCGAGGGTGATGGCGCTGTCGGCGACGTTGAAGGCGGGCCAGTGCCAGGTGCCGACGTAGAAGTCGATGAAATCGACCACGCGGCCGGTGAGGACGCGGTCGATCAGATTGCCGATGGCGCCGCCAATGACCAGGGCCAGGGCTGTGGCGGTGACGCCTTCATGCTTGGCCAGGCGCACCAGCCAGATGACCAGGGCGATGGTCATGACCAGGGCGAAGGTGGCGAAGAACCAGCGCTGCCAGCCGCCGGCATTGGAGAGGAAGCTGAAGGCGGCGCCCTCGTTGTACATGAGGGTGAGGTTAAGCAATGGTGCGATGGCGATGGGTCGGAAGGGCTCCAGCAGGGCCTCGGCCAGCCACTTGGTGGCTTGGTCCAGGATTACCACCAGCAGCGAGAGCCAGAGCCAGCGGGCCATGGCGGCATTCGTGATCAGCTTCATGCGACCCTCTTTCCCCATGTCCGCCCCCCGATCCCATTTAGGTTTTCCTTAAGCAAAACGCCGCTCCTCACCCATCCCGGTGACGTTGACGACGCAGCGGCCGCAGAGCTCTGGGTGTACGGGGTCTTGACCCACATCCGCCCGCAGATGCCAACAGCGGAGGCATTTTGCGTGGGTGGATTTGCGCACCTGGATGGCGAGGCCCTCCAGTTCCGTGTCCTGGGCCTCGTTTGAACGCTCCGCCAGGGGCAAGACCCGGGCGGCGGAGGTGATGAGGGCAAAGCGCAATTCGTCGCCCAGGCGGCCCAGGGTCATGACTAGCTCGGGGGCGGCGTAGAGGTCGATCTCCGCGTCCAGGGAGGAGCCGATGAGGCCCCCTTGGCGCGCCGTTTCCAGGGGTTTGGAGACCGCGAGCCGTACCGCCAGTACCTGGTCCCAGAAGGCGCGATCAAAGGCGTCGCCGGCGTCCAGGGTCAAGAGCCCTGGGTACCACTCGGCCAGGAAGACCGAGGGCTCCCGTTCACCCGGCAGGTAGCGCCAGATCTCGTCGGCGGTAAAGCTAAGGATGGGAGCCAGCCAACGGGTCATGGCCTCGGCGATATGGTACATGGCGGTCTGGCAGGAGCGCCGGGGCCGGCCGTCGGTCGGGGTGGTGTACTGGCGGTCCTTGATGACGTCCAGGTAGAAGCCACCCAGGTCCACCACGCAGAAGTTGTGGATCTTTTGGTAGATGAGGTGGAACTGGTAGTCCCGGTAGGCGGCGATGATTTCCTCCTGGAGCTGGTGGGCGCGATCCACGACCCAGCGATCCAGTTCGAGCATGTCCGCCGCGGCGACCTGGTTGACCGCTGGATCGAAGCCATTGAGGTTGGCGAGCAGGAAGCGGGCGGTATTGCGGATACGCCGGTAGGCGTCGGCGGTGCGCTTGAGGATCTCGTCGGAGACGCTCATCTCGCCGCGATAGTCGGTGGCCGCGACCCAGAGGCGGATGATGTCGGCGCCCAGGGTCTTCATCACGTCCTGGGGCCGCACCACGTTGCCCTTGGACTTGGACATCTTCTCGCCCTTGGCATCGACGGTGAAGCCGTGGGTGAGGACGCCCAGATAGGGGGCGCGATCGTACATTGCCACCGAGGTCAGCAGGGACGACTGGAACCAGCCGCGGTGCTGATCCGAGCCCTCCAGGTAGAGGTCCGCCGGGGATCTCAGGCCCTCGCGCTTTTCCAGGCAGCAGGCGTGGGTGACGCCCGAGTCGAACCAGACGTCCAGGGTGTCCTGGACCTTGTCGTAATGGGCCGCCTCGGCGACACCGATTAGGTCCGCGGCCTCCAACTCGAACCAGGCCTCGACACCCTTGCCCTCCACCCTCTGCGCCACCGCTTCAATCAGTTCCGGCGTGCGCGGATGCAGGGCGCCGGTCTCCTTGTGGACCAGCAGGGGGATGGGCACGCCCCAGGTCCGCTGGCGCGAGATGCACCAGTCCGGGCGGTTGCGCATCATGGACTCGATGCGGGAGCGGCCCCAGTCCGGGGTCCAGGTGACGCCATCGATCTCGCGCAGGGCGGCGTCCCGCAGGCCCTGCCGCTCCATGCCGATGAACCACTGGGGGGTGGCGCGGAAGATGATGGGGGTCTTGTGGCGCCAGCAGTGGGGATAGCTGTGGGTGAAGCGTGCCGCCTGGATCAGGGCGCCCCGGGCCTTGATGGTGTCCACGACCTTCTCGTTGGCGCTGAAGACATGCTCGCCGGCGAAGAGGGGGGTATCCGGCAGGAAGCGGCCGTCGCCCCCCACGGGGTTCTCCACCCGCAGGCCGTAGCGGTTGCCGACCAGATAATCATCCAGGCCATGGCCGGGGGCGGTGTGGACGGCGCCGGTACCGGCCTCCAGGGTGACATGCTCCCCGAGGATGATGGGCACCTCGCGGTCGTAGAAGGGGTGCTGGAGTTGCAGTCCCTCGAAGGCGTCGCCCCGGCCATACGCGATGACACGGTAGCGGTCGATGCCCCAGCGATCCAGGTTATCGCGCATCAGACCCTCGGCGAGGATGAGGCGCTCCCGGCCAGGG
Organism: Chromatiaceae bacterium; assembly: GCA_044228695.1. Classification (GTDB taxonomy): domain Bacteria; phylum Pseudomonadota; class Gammaproteobacteria; order Chromatiales; family Chromatiaceae; genus M0108. The sequence continues at coordinate 4,070 of JBGAUK010000110.1, forward strand.
TTGCCCTCGGTCTGGACGAGAACGTATTCCAGCTCGGGGTTGAAGGCCACGGCCTGGTTGGCGGGCAGGGTCCAGGGGGTGGTGGTCCAGATGACCACGGACAGGGGGCCGTCGCCGCGCCCATTGGGCACTGAGTGACAGCGGGTGAAGAGGGCCTCCTCGTCCAGGACCGGGAAGCGGACGTCGATGGAGATGGACTCCTTGTCGGCGTATTCCACCTCGGCCTCCGCCAGGGCGGAACCGCAGTCGATGCACCAGTGCACCGGCTTGTAGCCCTTCTGGACATGACCGTTGGCCAGGATCACGCCCAGGGCGCGGATGATGTTGGCTTCGAAGTGGAAGTCCATGGTCAGGTAGGGGTTCTCCCAGTCGCCAAAGACCCCCAGGCGCTGGAAGTCGCGGCGCTGGCCGTCCACCTGGCGCGCGGCATAGTCGCGGCAGGCGCGCCGGAATTGGGCGGCGCTGATCTTGGCGCCGGGTTTGCCTTCCTTCTTTTCCACCTGGAGCTCGATGGGCAGGCCATGGCAGTCCCAGCCCGGCACGTAGGGGGCGTCCAGGCCGTCCAAGGTGCGGGACTTGACGATGATGTCCTTCAGCACCTTGTTGACGGCGTGACCGATATGAATGTCGCCGTTGGCGTAGGGCGGGCCGTCGTGAAGGATGAACTGCTTGGCCCCGGCCCGGGCGGCGCGAATCTGGCCGTAGAGGTCCATGGCCTCCCAGTGGGTGAGCAACTCCGGTTCCCGCTGGGAGAGGTTTGCCTTCATGGGAAAACCGGTGTTGGGGAGGTTGAGGGTGGTCTTGTAATCGCTCACGGGGCTGGATCCTGAGGGGGGCGGTAAGGCTAAGGGTCCAGTTTACCCTTTTTTACCGGGAATCGACCTGGCCGGATGTGGCCGCGGGCGGCTGATGGGGTCCGGTCGGCCCGTTACCTCAAGGTCATGGGCGGCCGCTTGTGCCGGCGCCCCCCGCCCCGGTGGCTGCGAGAACCGGGGGTCAGGAGAAGAGACGGTCGTAGATGCGGAAACCGGCGATATAGGTACCGATGGCGGCCCCCAGGTTGCTTAGGAGAAAGACCTGGAGGATGCGCAGCACCCGGTTGCGCCACCAGCCCCGGAATTGGGCCGCGTCCTGGCGCAGGCGGCCGAAGTCGCCCAGGTTGGGCTTGCGCAGATAGAGTTCCACCGGGGCCGTCACCATGCCGGCGCCGATGGCGGGGTTGAGGGTGGTCAGGGGCGCCGCGACGAAGGCCGTCAGCACCGTCAGGGGGTGCCCGCCGGCGAGGAGGGTGCCGATGGCGGAGAGGGAGCCGGTGATGAGGACCCAGTCCCAGACGATGGACCAGCCGTCCTGGGGGCTCTGGGCAAAGCCGATGGCGAAGCCGGCCAGAATGAGCGCCAGGATGAGCCAGGATATGAGCTTGGGCCAGGGGCTGGGCGGAGGCAAACGCTCCAGTGCCTCGATTTCGAGGCGCGGGTCCGGGCCTGGCGCGGCGGGGGGCTCAAGGTGCGCCCCCGGGGTCGCATCTGGGCTGGGTTCGGGCGCGGCCGCCCGTAGGTAGCCGGCGACGCCCTTGAGGTGGCCGGCCCCCAGTACCGCCAGTACCCGGCCGTGGCCCTCCCGTTCGATCTCCTCCCGCAGACGGGCGGCCATATAGCGATCGCGCTCGTCGATGAGGGGCAGGAAGAGGTCTTGGCGGTCGCGGGCGAACTCGGCGAAGGTGGTCTCCAGCACATCCCCCTCTTTGAGGCGCTCGATCTCCGCCTCGGGGACCTCGTCGTGGGAGACCAGGGTCAGGACCAGGCCGGAAAAGAGTTCAAGGCGCTTCCACCAACTCAGGTTGGCGGCAACGCGCTTGAGGGTCACGCCGATCTCTCGATCCACCAGCAGGACGGGCAGATGGCGTTCCCGCGCCTGGGCGATGGCCATGCGCTGCTCGGCCCCGGGTTCGATGCCGAACTGATCGGCCAGGCGCTGCTGGTAGGCAGCCAGGGCCAGACTGGCGACTACCATGGCCACGCGTCCCTGGCGGATGACGGCGAAGAGGTCCATGCGCGCCAGGGCGTCCGGGTCCAGGAGGGCCTGATAGCGGCTGGGGCAGAGCTCCACCGCCACGGCGTCATAGTCCTCCTGCTCCAGGAGTTCCCGCACCTTGTCGGCGCTGGCACGGGAGACATGGGCGGTGCCGAGGAGGGTCAGGTGGGTATCGCCGACCCGCAGGTCGATGCGGGGCTCCTCGGGGCCTTGGCTGGGTTCGGGCGTCGGGGCTTGGCTGGGCTCGGCTTCAGCGAGGGATTGGCCTGGCCCGGCTAAGGGTGGGGCGTCCTCGGCCAGCGGTTGCCGAGGGGCGTCGGGAACTGGGTTGAATTCCGCCTCGGCGTCCCGAATCATCGCCTGCCGCCCATCAGGGAGCCCAGCAGGCCCCGTATCAGGCTGCGGCCCAGTTGGCTGCCGACGGAGCGTAAGGCGCTGGTAGCGAAGGCCTCTAGGGGGCCTTGCCGGCTGGGGCCGCGGCGGGCGGCGGGGGCCGGGCTGGACTCCCGCGCGGCCTCCTCTTCCCGACTGGCGGCCGTGGCCCGTCCCTGGAGGATCTCGTAGGCGGATTCCCGGTCCAGGGCCTGGTCATAGATCCCCTTGACCAGGGAATCGGCCAGGAGGGCGCGGCGCTCGGCGGGGGTGATGGGGCCGATGCGGCTGCCGGGCGGGGCCACCTTGACGCGCTCGACGATGGTTGGGGTGCCGGTCTCGTCCAGGGTCGAGACCAGGGCCTCGCCGACCCCCAGGTTGGTGATGAGGGCCTCGGTGTCGAAGGCCGGGTTGGGCCGGAAGGTCTGGGCCGCTACCCGCACGGCCTTCTGGTCGCGGGGGGTGAAGGCGCGCAGGGCATGTTGGACCCGGTTGCCCAACTGGCCGAGGACATCGTCCGGCACGTCCGCCGGGCTTTGGGTGACGAAATAGACGCCCACGCCCTTGGAGCGGATCAGGCGCACCACCTGCTCGATCTTGTCCAGCAGCACCTTGGGGGCACTGTCGAAGAGCAGGTGGGCCTCATCGAAGAAGAAGACCAGGCGCGGCTTGGCGACGTCGCCCACCTCTGGCAGTTGCTCGAACAGCTCCGATAGCAGCCACAGCAGGAAGGTGGAGTAGAGGGCCGGGGTGTGGATGAGTTTGTCCGCCGCCAGCAGGTTGATGTAGCCCCAGCCGTGCTCGTCGGTCTGTATCAGGTCGGCGATATCCAGGGCGGGCTCGCCAAACAGCTTGCCGGCGCCCTGTTCCTCCAGGGTCAGCAGCTTGCGCTGGATGGCGCCGACGCTGGCCTTGGAGACGTGGCCGTAGTCGCTGTCGACCGCGCCGGGGTCGTCCGCCAGATACGCCAGGAGGGCGCGCAGATCCTTGACGTCCAGCAGCAGCCAGCCGTTGTCGTCCGCCAACCGGAAGATGATGTTCAGTACCCCCTCCTGGGTCTCGTTGAGGCCCAGGAGGCGCGCCAGCAGCAGGGGACCCATTTCGGAGAGGGTGGTGCGCACCGGATGCCCCTGGTCGCCGAGGATGTCCCACAGGGTCACCGGGCAGGCCTGGGTGGAGAAGTCCTCGGCCCCGAGCCCGAGTTCCGCCACCCGGGCCTCGACCTTGGCGTTGCCGCCGCCGGGCTGGCCGATGCCCGCCAGGTCGCCCTTGACGTCCGCCATGAAGACGGGGACGCCGATGCGGCTGAAGGACTCCGCCAGCCGGTGCAGGGTCACGGTCTTGCCGGTCCCCGTGGCCCCGGCGACCAGGCCGTGCCGGTTGGCCATGGCGGGCAGGAGATAGACCGGGCCCAGGCCCTTGCCGATGAGGATGGGGTCAGTCATGGGCGCTGTCTCCGGAAGCAGAAAGGACGAGGTCGACTCTTGGTGTGTCATCCTACCGATTCGCCTCACCAGGGCCAAGTCCCGATGTTTCAAGCCGGGGCGTCCGCCCAACTCCGGGTTGAGTCGGGGGCTCTGCCCCTGACCTGGCGGGGTTGCCGGTCTCCTGGCGGTTCCTTGACCTAGATTCAGCCGGGGCGGAGGCTTTCCTTGCCGATGCGCAATGACAAAAGCTGGGGTTTGCGCCGAAGATTTCCGATCGCCTAATCCACCGGACGCCGTGCCATGTTCTTCCCTGTCCCTCACGCCAGTCGCCGCCAGGCCAAGTCGGCCCATGAGTTGGCCATGCTCAATCTGCTGCTGGTCAACCTGCCGATGCTGATCGCCCTCCTGGCTGGGAGTTTTTTGCAGCAGGGGTCCCCCCTGGCCGACTACAAGCTGGTCGGTGTCCTGGTCCCCTGGGGGGTCTCCCTGGGCATCGTGGCCTTCACCTTCGCGAAGGCCGTCAAGCTGGCCGCCCATGGGCCCTGGTTCGTGGCTGCCCACTGGCGGTTGGCTAGGGTGCGTTACCAGATTCTGCTCATAGCCTATGCCGTGGGGGCTGGCCTGATTAGTCTGGGCTGGCTGGTATCCACCACCCAGAAGACCCACGGGATGCAGGAACTCATGTTCGTGGCCCTGCAGCGGGTCGCCATTGCCCCCCTCCTCATCGGCCTCATGGTGCTCATCATGCTGGAGTCGGGCGCCCTCTATCAGGCGGGTCGCGGCGAGGTGCCTGATAGCCTCATGAAGAAGTTCCCTCCGCCGGCGGACTGTACGGGCGCGGCTACCGAGTTTGGGCTGGAGGATCAGGGCTGAATGGCGCCCAGGCAACCGGGCCACGCTGGTTCTGGCGTCGGCTTGGCGGTGTGCCTTGCGTCAAGCGCCGACTGCCCTAGACTTGTCAGGTAGGGCGCGCGGCCCGGGTGATACTCTTGGCGACCCGGGCGCGCGGGATAGGGGCGACCATTGGCGAGAGGGGCAACCCATGCGGCCTGATACGACTCGAATGCTCAGGGATATCATTGCCGAGATCCATTACACCCGCACCCTGATCGGCCGAGAGGCCTTCGCCCCGCGCGTCATGGCCGCCATGGCCGCGGTGCCGCGCCATCTCTTCGTCCCCGAGGGCGACCGGGACCTGGCCTACGCCAATGGGCCCCTACCCATCGGTTGGGGCCAGACCATCTCCCAGCCCTACATCGTTGCCCTCATGACGGACCTGCTGGCCTGTGGCCCGGATGACCGGGTGTTGGAGATCGGCACGGGCTCCGGCTATCAGGCGGCGGTGGTGTCGGGGCTGGTGGGGCAGGTCTATTCCCTGGAGATCATTCCCCAACTGGCGAGGGCCGCGGACGAACGCTTGGCGCGGTTGGGCTACCTCAATGTCACTGTCCGCCAGGGCGATGGCCATCAGGGCTGGCCCGAGCAGGCCCCCTTCGATGGCATCCTGGTGACCGCCGCCGCCCGGGCGATTCCGCCCGCCCTCGTCGATCAGCTCCGCCCCGGCGCCCGCCTGGTCATCCCGGTGGGGCAACCCTACGCCCACCAGGAACTTCTTTTGCTGGAAAAGGGTCAGGACGGGTCCCTCGCCCTGACCGAGGTGTTGGGCGTGGCCTTCGTCCCCCTGACGGGGGGCGGGCCGGCGCCAGCGACCGGGGCCCCTGAGCTCGCGCCGGGCGCTTGAGGGTCAAGCCCGGCCCCTCGGCCCGTTACGCTGCGCCGTCATGCTCCGGCCGGCATCAGCCCCACCGCGCCCGTCTGCCACTATCGGCCCCCTCCGCCGGTCCCCCGGCGCCCGTGAAAGCGGTTGCCAAGGGATTTTCCGCCAGGAATTCTTGTAAGCAGTGACAATACTTGCCTATAATTGAGGGTTTCACGGAGACGGGCCCGGGTGGTCCCGCCTCGCCCGTCCCCCCGATCCTTGGCGCGGTTTCGTCCCTTATCCCACCAGGTCCGGCTTGGTAGAACTCAGGAAGCAGCAATGACAGACCTTTCACATTACCGAAACATCGGTATTTTTGCCCACGTGGATGCGGGTAAGACGACGACGACCGAGCGGATTCTCAAACTGACGGGCAAGATCCATCGCCTGGGTGAGGTGCATGACGGCGTGTCCAACT
>JBGAUK010000111.1:0-9944 GCA_044228695.1 Chromatiaceae bacterium
GAAGGCGCCTTGGTCCTCTTCCGGCAGGAAGCCGGTGGGGGTGACCTTGAACAGCCAACCGGTGGCCAACCCAATGCCGGCCACTAGCACCAGCACCAGGATCGAGACCCGCACCAAGCGCACGACGATGGCGGCATAGCCATCGCGAATGCCATCGATGCCGCGCATCACCATGCCCATGAGCCCGCGCCTGTGGCCGCCAGGCTTGAGCAGGATGGCGCACAGGGCCGGCGATAGGGTCAGGGCGTTGATGGCCGAGATCAGCATGGAGAAGGCGACCACGGCGGCGAACTGCTGGAAGAGCTGACCCGTGATGCCGGGGATGAAGGCCACCGGCAGGAAGACCGAGAGCAGTACCAGGGTGATGGCGATGATGGGCGCGGTGATTTGGGTCATGGCCTTCTTGGCCGCCGCGCGGGGGTCGAGGCCCTCGGTCTCCATGATGTGCTCCACCGCCTCGACGACCACGATGGCGTCGTCCACCACGATGCCGATGGCCAGCACCACCGCGAGCAGGGAGATGGTGTTGGCGGAGAAGCCGATCATGAGCAGGAAGGCAAAGGTCCCGATCAGGGCCACCGGGACGGCGATCAAGGGGATCAGGGTGGCCCGCCAACTGCCGAGGAACAGAAACACCACCAGGATGACCAGGATAAAGGCCTCGAACAGGGTGTGGATGACCTTCTCGATACTGGCGTTGACGAAGTCCGTGGTGTCGTACATGACCACGTAGTCGAGGTCGTCCGGGAAGCGCTCGGACAGATGCTCCATGGCGGCCTTGATGCCCGCGGCGGTGGCCACGGCGTTGGCCCCGGGGGCGAGATAGATGGCCATGGCCGCGGTGTCGCTAGCGTCGAGTCGGCTGAAGGAGTCGCGCTGTTTGGAGCCCAACTCCACCCGACCGACATCACTGACCCGTACGGTGGAGCCGTCCGGGTTGGCGCGCACCACGATCTTCTCGAACTCCTTGACGTCGGTCAGGCGGCCCTGGGTCTGGAGGGTGATCTGGAACTGTTGGTCCGGGGTCATGGGCTGGGAGCCGATGCGCCCGACCGCGGCCTGAATGTTCTGGCCCTGGATGGCGGAGATCACATCGGCGGGGGCGAGCCCCAGGGCGGTCAGCCGGTCCGACTCCAGCCAGATGCGCATGCTGTAGTCGAGGGGACCGAACAGGAAGACCTCGCCGACGCCGGAGACCCGCGCCAGGGTATCGACCACATTGATGGTCGCGTAGTTACTCAGGAAGAGGGCGTCGTAGGACTCCTTGGGCGAGGTCAGAGCCACCACCTGCAGCATGGCGGTGGACTTCTTTTTCACCGTCAATCCCTGGCGTTTGACCTCCTCGGGGAGCTGGGCGGTGGCCTGGTTGACCCGGTTCTGGACATTAACGGTGTTGATGTCCGGGTCCGTGCCCAGGGCAAAGGACACGGTGAGCGTATAGCTGCCGTCGTTGGCGCTGCTCGACTTCATGTACAGCATCTTGTCGACGCCGTTGACCTTTGACTCGATGGGCTGACCGACGGTGGACTCCACCACGGCCGCGGAGGCACCCGGATAACTGGTGGTCACCGAGACCTGGGGCGGAACAATGTCGGGAAACTGGGCCACCGGGATCGCCGTAATGGCGATCAGCCCGGCGATGGTCAACACTACCGAGATGACAATGGATAGCCTCGGGCGGTCGATGAAGACGTCGGAGATCATTCGGAGTTACCCCCGGCATCCGCCGCCGGCGCCACCCCAACCGCGGGCGCCACGGCCTGGGGCGGAGCGGCACTCACCACCTGCCCGGGTCGCACTTTCTGGATGCCCTCGGTCAGCACAAGCTCACCCTCCTTGAGCCCACTGAGCACCACGGTATTCGACCCTTGCATGGGACCGGTCTGGATACGGCGCATCTGCACCTTCTGGTCGGCGTCCAGGACTAGGACAAAGACCCCTTGCTGATCGACCTGCAGACTGGCCTGGGGAATCAGGATGGCCGACGCGGGCTCTTCTTCCGCCAGAAGGACGCTGAGATACTGGCCATCCGAAAGCAGACCATCCGGGTTAGGAAATGCCGCGCGCACCAGCATGGTGTCGGTGCCTGGGTTCGTGGTCACATCGACAAAATCGAGGCGACCGAGCTGGTCGTAGAGGCTGCCATCCGGGAGCCGGGCGTGCGCGATCAACTCCTTGGCCTCGCCGCCGTTGGCCGCTGCGCGTTGCCGCGCGTCCAAGAGTTCACGCTGGGTCACCGGAAAGAAGACATGAATGGGGTCCTGACTAACCAGGGTGGCCAGGACCCCGGAGGCGGGGCCGACCAGGTTGCCCACCGTCAGCGCCGCCCGGCCAATGCGCCCCGCCACCGGGGCCTTGATCTGGGTGTAGTCCAAATTGAGCCGGGCCGCCGTCAGGGCCGCCTGGGCCTGTTCGCTACTCGCCACCGCCACCCGATGGGCGGCGCGTAGCTTGTCCACCTCCGCCGCCGACATATTTTTCTGCTTCAGGAGCTCCTCGCCCCGGGAAAACTGGGCGCGGGCATTCTCCACCTCGGCCTGGGCCTTGGCCAAATCCGCCTCGCGCTGCTGGACGATGGCCTGATATTGCTCGGGCTCAATAGCAAAGAGAACCTCGTCCACCTTCACCTCCTGGCCCTCGGTGAACCGCCGTTCCTTGAGAAACCCCTCGACCCTTGCCCTCAGTTCCACCTTGTCCACGGCCGCTACCCGGCCCATGAAGGTCACCTGTTGTTCGACCGGCTTCATGACAGCGGCCATGACCTCGACAGTGGGTGCCGACGTATCCTGAAGCACCGGCCCATCCCCCTGGCCGCAACCGGCAACCAGGAGGGGAATGGCGATAGCGGCGAGCCAAAAGGAGGAGCGGGTGGGAGGCTTGCGGGGCATGAGAGGCATGGGGGTACTCCGGCGCGGACGGATCAATGAATAATTCTCACACATCCCCTAGCCAATCGCGAGTGTTGCTTGCCGCTTGACGATAGCCCGCGCCAATGCGATGGTTCTCCCGAGCGTAATGAAGTCCCCGAAACTTTAAGCCTATTCATTCATGAGGTGAAAAATGACGAATTCGGAAAAAGATGCCGGTCTCATCGAGGTATTGGTCCAACGGCTGGAGCAACAGCGCCTGCCCCGAGCCCTGGATCTCAAGGCCCTGGTCGATCGCGGCGAACGGCTGAGCGACCTGGATATCTCCTTCCTGGCAGAAGCGCTTCAGGATGCCAGCGATGTCAAACCTTTTTTTGACCAGCACCCCGAATGGCAGGACCTGGCCGGTCAGGTGGTACATCTTTATAAGGAAATTACTACCAAGGCCTTGGAGAACGAGCAAGGAGCCGCCTAGCCTGATGTCAGTCTGTACGCCTTTTGACGGGAGGACCTGGAGATGACCGCAAGCGAGAGCCACGGCTCTTTGGTTCATGGATTCCTGGGACAGGTGCGTGGTTGGCTCGCGGCGCGCGGCGCGGCGCGGCAGCTTGAGCGCGAGCGGGCCAAGGCCCTGGCCGATGCGGTCGAGGAGGTCATCGCCGGCGTCGAGCCCAAACTTCGGGCCGTCAGCGGCTATCAGGGCAAGCTGGGCCCGGAAATCCAGCGCTTCCTGGATTTCGTCACCGCCATCATCGCCCAACTGCCACCCGCCATCGAACTGAGCCGCGCCGCCTGGCGGACGGATCCCCAGGTCAACGCCTTCTTCGCGGCCGCCAAGGACCTGCCCCTCTGCCTCTCCCGCGCGCCCGAACTGAGTGACTACTTCGAACGCGAGCCCCTCGCGACCGAGGCCTATTGCATCATGACCTCGACCCGCGCCGAGCGACAGGTCTTCGGCATCGGCCTCCAGGGCGATACGCTGCAACGGGACCTGGCCCAGACCAGTGTCGGCTTCGTGGAACCTCTCATCCTGGCGCCATCGCCTTCCGAGGAGGCGGTGCGCAAGGAGGCCCTGAACCGCGCCCTGCACCTCTTTATCGGCTTTGCCCAGGCGCAGGTCGCCGAGACGCTTGGCCAACGCGAGGGTCTGGACCATGAGCGCCATATCCATGAGGTGCGTCTGCGCAGCCTGCGCACCCGCGCACGCGGCCTGGACGCGGATGGAAAGCTGCGGGACGAGATCCAGGCCGTCGAGAACAGCCTGGCGGAAAATGCGCGCCAGATGGAGGCCTTGGGCGGACCCCTCATGAGTCTCGATGCCACCCTGGAACAGGTGCGGGCCCTGTTTGCGGCCCCCGGCGATCAGATTCACCTCGCCCACATCCCCCTGCGCCTGGATCTTTTTGGGATCAAGCTCGACGAGGCCGCCCAAGACAAGCCGCAGGCGCAGGTCAACGAACTCTCCCTGATCGAATTCACGGTTGGCTCGCGGCGCCGCGTCATCACCCTGGTGCGCTGTCCTCGGGGGGAAATGCTGTCCTTGGAACAGGTGGTCGGGCAGGTGGACCCCTTCCTGGCCTCCCAACTCGGCATCCGGGGGATGTGACATCATCACCTTGCCAACCATGGCGCCCCGTACGGGGGCTGGTGGGGGCCTGCTAAGGGGCCCGGGGGTTGCCCGTGCGGCCGAGTAACCTCACCCTGATCGCCGGCCTGCTCGCCCTGACCATGGGCCTGACCCCCGTGCTGGCGGGGGAGGTCCTGGAGGGCGTCAAATCCCGTGGCGTTTTGCGTTGCGGCGTCAGCGAGGGCATCCCCGGCTTTTCGGAACGGGACCCCGGCGGTCGCTGGCGGGGCCTGGACGCCGACTTCTGCCGGGCCGTGGCCGCCGCGGTGGTTGGCGACGGCGAAAAAGTCAAGTTCGTGCCCCTGTCGGCCGCGGAACGCTTTCCGGCCCTGCAGGCCCGCAAGATCGATCTCCTGACGCGCAACACCACCTGGACCCTGGTCCGGGAGGCGGTGATGGGGGTGCAGTTCACGGCCACCCTCTTTTACGACGGCCAGACCTTCATGGTACCCGCGGCTTCGCCGGTCCAACGGGCCACGGATCTCGACGGGGCCACCATCTGCGTCCAGAAGGGCACCACCAGCCTGCGCAATCTCCAACCCTACTTCACCCGCCAGGGGCTCAGGGTCAAGCCCCTGGTCATCGACTCCACCAAGGAGGCCGCCGAGGCCTTTTTCAGTGGCCGCTGTCAGGCCTACACCTCGGACAGCGGACAGCTCGCGGGGGTGAGGATCCTGGCGCCCGCTGGACGTTTAGCCTACCGTATCCTCCCTGACGCCATCTCCAGCGAGCCCCTGGCCCCAGCGGTCTGGGGGGGTGACCAACAGTGGGCCACCATGGTCCGCTGGGTCCTGTTTGCCCTGGTTCACGCCGAGGCTCTGGGTATCACCCGCGTCCAGGCCAATGACCCGCCTGCGGACTATTTCGCCTCCCTCCTGCGTTGGGACGAACAGGAGGTGGACGCCCTGGCCAAAACCCTGGGGGTGCCCAAGGGCTGGGCGCTGCGTGCCCTGGCCACCGTCGGCAACTACGGCGAGCTCTTCGACCGCAACCTGGGGGCCGGCAGCGAGATCGGCCTGGAGCGCGGTCTCAACCGGCTCTGGCTGGATGGGGGCCTCATGTACGCCCCGCCCTACAAGTAATCAGGCCAGCGTATGACCGACTTACAGATCTACTTGACCATCGGGGTCTTCGCCAGCGTCATCCTGCTGATCGCCCTGGATGTGATCGACATGACGGTGGCCGCCCTGCTGGGCCTGTCCGTCCTGGTCCTGACGGGAGTCTTCGACCGGAATGACATGATGGAGACGGTCCGGGTCGCCAATGGCCCCATCGCCCTGCTGTTTGGGGGCATGGTGGTGGCACGGGTCCTGGCCAAGACCGGGCTTTTTGAACGGCTGGGCGCTGCCTTTCTGCGCGCCACGGGTGGCAGTGGCAAACGCTTCCTGCTTCTGCTGGTCGCCCTGGTGGCGCCGATTTGTGCCCTGCTCCCCAACGCTACCACCGTTATCCTGGTTGCCCCCATCATCCTGAGCGTCTGCCGGGCACTCAGGATCGACTTCGTTGGCCCGTTGATTCTCACCGCCCTCATCAGCAACTCGGCGGGCATGTTGACCCTGGTGGGTGATCCGGCCACCTTCCTGGTCGGTAGCTCCATCGGCCTCACCTTCGGGGAATATCTGCGTACCGTGAGCCTGGGCGGCCTGCTGGCGGTCCTGGCCATCATCCCCCTGCTGCCCTTGCTGCTGCGAGACATCTGGCGCCTGCGTCTGGAGCTGCCCGACCCGGAACCCCCGAAGCCCCTGGAGCACCCGGGCTTCGGGATCTTCGCCCTGGGAGTGCTCCTGGTCATGGTGGCGCTTTTCCTCTTTGGCGAGAGCCTGCCGAGCTCGGTCCCGCCGCCCTCCGTCGCCATCATCGCCGCCAGCCTGGCCTTGCTGGTGATTCACGGCGCCCGGGTGGAGCCCGTTGACAACGTGCTGCGGGATGTAGACTGGAAGACCCTGATCTTTCTGGCCGCCATCTTTTCCCTGGTCCAGGCCTTCACCAAGACCGGACTGCTGCAGGGCATGTCCCTGCAACTCTATACCTGGTTTGGCGCCGAGATCACCCTGGTGGCCCTGGTCATGCTGGCCGGCATTGGCCTGCTATCGAGCCTGCTGGCCAACATCCCCGTCGTGGCCGCCTCCCTCATCATGGCCAAGGGCTATCTGGTGGCCGCCCAGGTCGTGCCGGAGTTTGCCCTGGCCGCCAGCTTTACCGACTGGCCAGCGGCGACCCTGCCCCTCTTCATCGCCATGATGTTCGGCGCCACCCTGGGGGGCAATGCCACCCTGATCGGGGCCTCGGCCAACATCATCAGCGTCGGTATCTGCAACAGCCAGGGCGCCCATGTGAGCTTCCTGCGTTTCGCACGCTATGGCGTGCCCATTACCCTCGCCCAGCTTGCCATGGGCGCCCTCTATGTCCAGGCCTTGACCAGCATCCTCGGCGCCGAACCCCTACCCCCCTTGACGGAGATAATGCCATGAAACCTGTCCTCCTCCGGCTCGCCCGGCCGCTCCCAGCCCTGACCCTGGCCCTGCTGGCCACGGGCTGCGCCAACACCCCGGACTCCGGGTCCTCCGCCGTCCTCGGCAGTGGCACCGATGTCACCGTCAGCGATCCAGCCCGCCTGACCAAAAGTGGTTTTCTCAGTGATTACAAGCGACTGGCCCCCGTACCCTGGGCCGATGGCGTCCAATGCTGGAGCAATCCGCAACTGCAAGCGGGGACCTATGGCCAGGTACTCATCACCCGCATGAGTGTCAAGCTCAAGGACGGCCAGATGGATGGCATCGACCCCACCGACCTCAAGGCCCTGACGGACTATTTCCATCAGGCCCTGGTCAAGGCTCTGTCGCCCAAGTTCAAGGTCGTGGATAAGGCCGGACCGGGCGTGCTGGCCCTGCGCATTGCCCTGACCGACCTGGTGCCGACCAAGGTGGGCGAAAGCGCCATCGGCACCCTGGTCCCCTATGGCTTCGTCGCCGAGATCGGGTCCGGGGCCGCGACCGGCCGGCCCGCCGGGTCCACCCCCTACCTGGGCGAGACCGGTATCGAGATGCAAGTCATCGATGGCGGCAACCAAAAGGTCCTCGCCGAGTGTCGTGATACCCAGATCGGCCGCAAGTACGCCGCGGATGACAAGAACGGGTTGGGTGGCGCCGTCCAGACCTGGACCAGCGGCTATGTCAACTCCTTCCAGGCCTGGGCCTACGCCAAGAACGCCTTCGACAAATGGGCCGCCCTCATTGTCGAGCGTCTGGGCGCCCTGCGCGGGGCAAAGGCCAAATCTTAAGGAGCTTGCTCCAGTGAGTGACCCTGCCACTGAGCCCCAGAGGCCTTCGGTTCGGCGGGCCATCCACCAGGCCCGGAGCTACGGCGCTTGTTCCGGGCCCTTACCCAGAGCCGCTTGCAACCCCGGGATGCTCAATCCGTCTCCCAGCCCCGCTCGGTCCCCGGGCGGGTATGCTGGGTGATGACCCGGGGTTGCGGCCCTGCCTCCAGAACCTGAATCGGCTTGTCCCGACGACCGAGCCGCGGCAGGTCTTCCCCGTTGGCCAGCCGGTCCTGGCGAGCGCGCACCCCATAGCCAATCGCGGCGCCTCCGGCGGTGGAGAGCGCCAGCACGCCCAGGGAGATCATCTGGGTCATCAATAGCAGCAGTCCCGCGCCCACGCCGCCGGCAATGATGAGACCGGTCTTGGCCTGACTACCAAATCGGGCGCGTTGCTGTTGACGTTGCGCCTGGCGCTGGGTGTTCTTGATCTCCCGGATTTTTTCCTGCTCCACCCGCACCCGGAGCTGTTCCTTCTCCCGTGAAAAGCTGGCCTGGGCCTTGGCCAGGGATTCCTTGCGGGCACCGGTGGCAATGGCGTTGAACCAGAGGGTAGTCATGGCCGCGACAGTAACACCCAGGGCGCCAAAGAGCGGCCAGGTTTGCGTCAGGTCGGTTTTCAGGGCGGTATAGACGATCAAACCCGTGGAACCCTGAAGGAAGAAGATACCAATCAGGAACTTGACGAGACTGGAAAGATGCAGGGAGAACATGGCGGTCTGGGGGATAGGGAGCAAGGAGGCATCTTAGGATGATAACGGATTCCAGACCGGCAGAGGCCTGGCAGATGGTTCCTTATGGGCAGCGAAAGACCCCGTTCGGCCTTGGTCCACTATTACCACGGCCCGCCGGGGGCGCGGGGGCGCGGGGGCGCGGGAAGTGACCGATGGCCAGGAATTGCGCCTAGCGGCCTGGTCTCAATGCAAATCTCCGAAGAGTTCATCGAGGCTGGTGGCAGTAAGGATGCGCTCGGACCATCGCAACAGGGTTTCGGTATCGGCGGACGCCAGGCGCTGACGCGTCGCAGGCATCGGCGGGCCAAACTTAGCGGTGACCTGGCGCAGCAGGGTGTCCGCCACGCCTCCCTGCCGGCCTTCCTGCCGGCCCTCCTGGCGACCCTCCTGGCGACCCTCCTGGCGACCCTCCTGGCGACCCTCCTGGCGGCCTTCACCAAAGACCTCCTGGTAAAAGCGGGTCTTCTTTAACTCCATCTCGGGTAAGTGCAACATGGCGCGGATCTCCTCGCGGGACAAGGTGGGGAATTTATAGACCAGAATGGTTTCGACCAGATCCAGCACCTCCAGCGGGTCGGCACCGGGATCGGGGGTGGCGACCAAGGCGCGGGCCTCGGCGGGCGCTTGCGCGGTATCCAGGATGATGAGGCGCGCGAGCCGGGCATCCAGACTCAGACCGGTCATGCCTAGTAGGTCCTGGAGATAGACCCGCCGCAGCAGGCCACAGTTCAGGAGACTCTCATAAGGGGTGAGGCGGCCGGTATCGACGCCGGGATGGGGGAAGACGACGACAGCCTGCCAGGGTCGGGTGACCCGGTGCCGGTAGAGATAGAGAAAGATCGCCGCCAGCCACCGCCCATAGAAGGTCGGGCGCCCCTGAAACTGGGCCTCGGTGAAGATGATGGGCGCCTCGGGATGTCCCGCCGGAGGCAGCAGGACGCCATCCAGGCGAAACGCGGTCTGCTTGACCTCGATCGCCTGCATGCGATAGTCCGCCGCTGCGTGAATGTCCAGGCCGGCCAGGGTGAAGGCCAGCGCCGGGCGCTCTTGAAACAGCCGGTAGAGCAGAGAATCGGTGTGCATGGGCGGACCTCGGGGCCGGATTGCTCTGCCCTAGTGTAGCCGAGACCGGACTTGGTAAAGGCCCTTATCGCAGGGCTGACCCGTTCTAGCGAGGATTGGCTGTTGTCACCGGCGGTTGCCCTCTACTCTGGACATTGCCCCGTCGTCCGGGTATAAAGCGCGTTGGTCCCCTGCTGCCCGAGGCCCAGTGCGTGAACCTGCGCGAGGTCATCCTGCAACCCGTCGCCGCGTCCGAGGAGGCGCGCTTCCAGGCCCTGATGGACACCCATCACTACCTGGGCGCGCTGCCGAAGATCGGGCACACCCTGTGGTAT
>JBGAUK010000112.1:0-9908 GCA_044228695.1 Chromatiaceae bacterium
GCAAACAACTCCGCCGCCTCGCCTGCCGGACCCTGGGACCCACATCCCCCACGGGCGGGGAGATGCAGCCAGTTGGGACTTGAAGCCCATGCATGAAGAAGCCGCCAAGCTGCTGCCAACCGAGATCAATCTGCATGCCAAATCACGGCTGCTGAGCATCGTTTTCAGTGATGGTGCCCGCTTTCAACTACCTTGCGAATACCTGCGGGTCTTTTCCAAGGCCGCCGGACCCGATACGCTGGTCACGGGCAAGGAGGCCGTGAATATCGAGCGCATCGACCCTCAGGGCCAGTACGCCATCCGCATCCTTTTCGATGACGGCCACGACACCGGCATCTATTCCTGGGATACCCTGTACGCCCTCGGCACCCACCAGGAGGCCAACTGGGCCGATTACCTGCGGCGCCTGGAGCAGGCCGGCTACCAGCGGCAAGAGCCGGAGAGGGGTGAAAAACGCGCGCGGCTTCTGTACTTCTCCTGGCTGGCCAAAAAAATGCGCAAGGAGTCCGAGGATGCGACCCTGCCCGCCAGCGTCACGGACGTGAACAGCCTCTTGCCCTGGCTAGGGAAGCGCCGCAGGGGCGCCGGCCCCCTCTTCGACCAGGAGCGGCTGCGGGTGACCGTTAACCGTCAGTTTGCCGAAGGCTTCACCAAGCTGCAGGATGGCGACGAGATCGGCTTGGTGCCCAATTCCCCGACCCCGCCCGCGACGCCCGATCTGATCTGAAGGTCGCCCGACCTCTCAGGCATTCACATCGACCACCAGACGCCCCCGGACCTCGCCGTTCAGCAGGTCCGTGGCGGCGGCAATGGCCTGACTCAGGCCGATTTCCCGCGTGATCGCCTCCAGGCGTTGGGGGTCCAGATCGGCGGCGAGCCGCCCCCAGGCCTGAATACGGCGCTCCCGGGGGACCATGACGCTGTCGATACCATAGAGGGTGACCCCGCGCAGGATGAAGGGTGCGACCGTGGCGGGGAAGTCCATGCCCTGGGCCAGACCACAGGCGGCCACGGCGCCATTGTAATGAGTCGAGGCGCAGGCATTGGCCAGGGTGTGACTGCCGACGGTATCGACGACCCCCAGCCAGCGCTCCTTCATCAGGGGCTTGCCTGGGCCGTTGAGTTCCGCCCGATCAATGACCTCGGCAGCGCCCAGGCCCAGCAGGTAGGCAGACTCCATAATCCGGCCCGTGGTGGCGATGACCCGGTAGCCCTTTTTGGCGAGCACGGCGATGGCGATGCCGCCCACCCCGCCATTGGCGCCCGTGACCAGGATATCGCCATCCCCGGGCCGGATGCCGTGCCGCTCCAGGGCCAGGACGCAGAGCATGGCGGTGTAGCCCGCCGTACCGATGGCCATGGCCTGACGGGTAGTCAAGCCCCGGGGCAAGGGGATCAGCCAATCGCCAGACAGACGCGCCTTCTGGGCCAGCCCCCCCCAATGGCGCTCCCCCACGCCCCAGCCGTTGAGAATGACGGCATCCCCCGGATGCCAGTCCGGATGGCTGCTCGCCTCCACCACCCCCGCGAGATCAATGCCCGGAACCATGGGAAAGCTCCGCACCACCGGTGCCTTGCCGGTGATCGCCAGACCGTCCTTGTAATTGAGGGTGGAGTAGGCGACTCGGATACTCACGTCACCGGCAGGCAGGTCGGCCTCGTCCAGGACCTGGACTTGCGCCTGGGTCTTGCCTTCCTCCTGGGTCAGAACAATGGCGTTGAACATACAGCGTCTCCCGAAATGGTTTAACCAGAATCACGAAATCTCATGCCACCGGCACCCCGAGCAGATCATGCGGGCCGGAACGGGTAATATCGACCTCAATGAAGTCACCAGGGTCCAGTTCCCACTCGCCGGGGATGATGACCTTGCCATCGATCTCTGGGGCATCGGCGGCGGTGCGGGCCACGACGCGCCCCTCCTCGACCTCGTCCACCAGGACGATGAGCCGCTGGCCGACGCGCTGGGCGAGCTTTTCCCGACTGATCTCCGCCTGGACGGCCATGAACCGCTCCAGGCGCTCTTCCCGCAGGGGCGCGGGTACGGGGTCAGGCAAGGTATTGGCGGCGGCACCTGCGACGGGGGAATAGGCAAAAGCGCCTACCCGGTCGAGACGGGCCTCGCGGAGAAAGTCGAGCAGCATCACGAAATCCACCTCCGTCTCGCCCGGAAAGCCGACGATGAAGGTGCTGCGCAGGGTCAGCTCGGGACAGCTTTCCCGCCAGCCCGCCAGGCGTTGCAGCAGCCGCTCCGCCGCCGCCGGACGGCGCATGGCCTTGAGTATCCGCGGGCTCGCGTGCTGCAGGGGCATGTCCAGGTAAGGCAGGATATGCCCCTCGGCCATGAGGGGGATCAGCCGATCCACCTGCGGGTAGGGATAGACATAGTGGAGTCGCACCCAGGCTGGCAGCTCCCCGAGTTGGCGGGCCAGGGTTTCGATATCGGTGCGCAGTGGCTGGCCGTGCCAGATATCGGTCCGGTAACGCAGATCCAGACCATAGGCGCTGGTATCCTGGGCGATCACCAGGAGTTCACGCACCCCCGCCTCCACCAGGCGATGGGCCTCATCCAGGACCGCGCCAATGGGACGGCTGACCAGATCGCCCCGCAGACTGGGGATGATGCAGAAGGTGCAGCGATGGTTGCAGCCTTCCGAGATCTTGAGGTAGGCATAATGCTTGGGCGTGAGTTTGACGCCCTGGGGCGGCAGGAGGCTCAGGAAGGGATCATGCGGCGCGGGCGCCAGGGCATGCACCGCCGCCATCACCGCCGTGAAGTCCTGGGGGCCGGTCACCGCCGAGACCTTGGGATGGGCCTGCCACACCAGCTCCGCCCGCGCCCCCAGGCAACCCGTGACCACCACCTGGCCGTTTTCCGCCAGCGCGTCGCCAATCGCCTCCAGGGATTCCGCCACCGCCGCATCGATGAAGCCACAGGTGTTGACGATGACCAGATCCGCATCGGCGTAGGTCGGCGAGATGGAATAACCCTCGGCCCGCAACTGGGTAAGGATGCACTCCGAATCGACGGTCGCCTTGGGACAGCCCAGGCTGACGAAACCGATGGCGGGGTTGGGGTTGGCTCTGATCAAGCGCGGCTCCTTGAGGGGAAGGAAATAGGCTAGGGGGGGATAGTAAAGCCGAGACCCCAGCCATTCAAACGGGAAACCGGGGGGCATCACGGCCGGGTTGATCTTTTTCGTGTGCCCGGGGGATACTTAGGCCCAAGCTGATGCGGAGGCTAGAGCTCGCCCTCAGTCCCTCCCCCTTCGTCCTCGCGGCTTGTAAATTGGAAGTGGTCAAATTGAAAAATTGCAAACTTTGTCGTTACCGCCGCCTGTGCAACCCCTTGCCCGGCATCTGTATCCTGGTGTTCTACGCTACCGTGGGCGCGGTCGCCATTGGCATGGCCTATGTCTTCGTCACCCAAGAACTGATGTGACAGCCATCCTGCCGCCTGGCGCCCCCCTGTCCAGCGACAGCAAGCCGAGCATCCGGTCAGGCTCCCGCGTCCGCCTGCACCTCTCGATTCACCTCTGCGACGGCACCGAGGCGCTCACGACCTTCGGCGAATCCCCCTTGGAGCTGACCCTGGGCGACGGTACCCTGACCCCTGCAACCGAGCAGCCGCTTCTGGGTCTGACCACGGGCGCGGAGGTAGAGCACGTCGCCGACGGCAACCACCTCTTCGGGCCCTGGCGCGAGGCCAATCTGCATTGGCTGGCCAAGACCGAGTTCCCGGACACCGTGCCCCAGCCCGGCAGCCTGGTCGCCTTCGCCACCCCGGACGGGGCCGAAACCCCGGGCATCGTCAAGGAGATCCAGGGCGACCAGGTCCGGGTGGACTTCAATCACCCCCTCTCCGGTCGCGTCCTGCGCCTGCATTACCAGGTGCTCGCGGTCGCGGACCCCGCCTAACCATTACCCGGGTTAGCCATCATGACAGCGCTGCTCCTTAAACCCGACTGAGACTCACTAAATTGAACGGAAAGCCTTCCCTCTCCTCCGCCCATCGCCACTTTCATCCAACCTAAGTCACGCTACCCCGAAATCCATGGACATACTCCTTGCCAATCCCCGCGGCTTTTGCGCGGGCGTCGATCGCGCCATTGAGATCGTCGAGCGCGTGCTGGAACTCTTCGGCGCCCCCATCTACGTGCGCCATGAGGTCGTCCACAACCGCTTCGTAGTCGCGAACCTGAGGGAGCGGGGCGCCGTGTTTGTCGACGAGGTGGACCAGGTCCCCACGGGCGCCACCCTCGTCTTCAGCGCCCATGGCGTCGCCCAAGAGGTGCGGACCGCCGCCGCCGCTCGCCAACTGCGCGTCTTTGATGCCAC
This sequence comes from Chromatiaceae bacterium, assembly GCA_044228695.1. Lineage (GTDB taxonomy): Bacteria > Pseudomonadota > Gammaproteobacteria > Chromatiales > Chromatiaceae > M0108. Next base: position 4,339 of record JBGAUK010000112.1, read on the forward strand.
CTGCCCGTTGGTCACCAAGGTTCACCTGGAAGTCGCGCGCCACTGCCGCGATGGCCGCGAGGTGATCCTGATCGGCCATCGCGGCCACCCGGAGGTGGAAGGCACCATGGGGCAGTGCGGCGAAGGGGGCCATATCCATCTGGTGCAGGAAGTCGCCGACATCGCCACCCTGCCGGTGAGCGCGCCGGAACGTCTGGCCTATGTCACCCAGACCACCTTGTCCATGGATGATACCCAGGCGATCATCGCCGCCCTCCAGGCGCGCTTCCCCCTCATCCAGGGACCGCGCAAAAGCGACATCTGTTACGCCACCCAAAACCGCCAGGACGCGGTCAAGGATCTCGCCCGGCGCTGCGAACTCCTGCTGGTGGTGGGCTCCCCCAACAGCTCCAATTCCAACCGGCTACGCGAACTCGCCGAGAAACAAGGCACCCGCGCCTATCTCATCGATGGCGCCGAGGAAATTCTACGCGCATGGTTGGCGAATGCCCCCACCGTGGGCGTCACCGCCGGGGCATCCGCCCCCGAAATCCTGGTGGAACGTGTCATCGAACGCCTGAAGGAATGGGGCGCCGGCGAGGTCGTGGAACAGTCCGGCATTCGCGAGCAGGTCGTTTTCGCCCTGCCCCGGGAACTGGTTTCCCCACCGGCCGCCACGAAAGCCCCCTGAACTTCCTGTCGCTACGCGATTTTTTCGCCCGGCCAGCGCCGATTTGCCACGGAGGCCACCTTGAGCCTTGTCCGCTCCCTAGGGATTTCTTATACTTATCCCTTGATGCCGATGTAGCTCAGCTGGTAGAGCAACTGATTCGTAATCAGTAGGTCGAGAGTTCGAATCTCCTCATCGGCTCCATAATTCAACAACTTAGGCGTCTTAGGACGCCTTTCTTTTTTCAGGTGTGCCGGAAAGTGTGCATACGCCTTCCTGCATATACTCACTTTGATCCGCCACCAGGGTCAGTTTGGTGGCGATGCGGTCGGCATAGGAGGCCAGATGATCGGACGCGAGGTGGGCGTAGCGCTGCACCATGCTCACCGTCTGCCAGCCCCCTAACTCTTGCAGGACGTGCAAAGGGGTACCCGACTGCACATGCCACGAGGCCCAGGTGTGGCGCAGATCGTGCCAACGTAAGTTGGTGATGCCCGCCCGGACCAGGGCCTTGCGCCAGGCCGCACCATTCGCGTGGGCTACCGGCAGCCCCTTGAAGGTGAAAACCCGCTCCTGGTGTTGCCCGAGTTGCTGGCGCAGTACCAACACGGCGTCCATGTTCAGGGGCACCCCGAGGGCCCTTCCGGCCTTCATTTCGTCGGCATGCACCCAGGCAACGCGGCGGATCAAGTCAATTTGATCCCAGCGCAACCCCGTGACGTTGGCCTCTCGTAGTCCGGTCGCCAGGGTGAACCTGGCCATGGCGGCCAGATGTTCCGGCAGTTCGGCCAAGAGCCGGTCCGCATCCTCCCGGGTGAGCCAGCGCACCCGCCGCTTGGGTTCTGGCAGCAGCCGCACGCAGGGGGCTTTGTCGAGCCATTCCCATTCGCGCTCGGCCCGCCGCAGGATGGAGCGCAGGAGGGCCAACATGCGATTGACGGTCGCGTTGGTGACCCCGCCCGGACGGCGCGGCGATGACTCGGTTTTGCGCTGGGTCTTCAGGGCTTCGATCAAGGGCTTGTCGATCTCATCCAGCAACTTGCCTTTGAGGTACGGGTCCAGCCAGCGCAAGTGCATAAGATCATCGACCTGGCTGGCCTTATGACCGGTTTCGGCCAGCCACTGCACCACGGCATCCTGCCAGGAATGTCTGAGCTTCTCCCCCATGCGGGCGATGCGCCACAGTTCTTGCTTTAGCCGGGCTTCGTACTCCTCGGCGTCTTTTTTATCCTCAGTCCCAGTGCTTCTTCGTATTTCCTTACCGTCTGGGGTGGTGAAGCGCAGCCACCAGAGACGACTGTTAGGGCGGCGATAGAGCATGGTCTTGCTCCTCCTGGTTGCGGATTCGCCGCTCGCGCGGGGGCATCATATTGGTTGCGTAGCCAACCGGCTAGATCCTCCGCCAGAAAAACCCAGGCGCGCCCGGCGCGCACACCGGGGATTTCCCGCTGGCAGGCGCGGCGGCGCAGGGTTTCCGGGTGCATGCGCAGAAAACGCGCGGCTTCGGTCAGGTCGAGGGTTTGCACGGCGCGTCTCCGCTGGCTCAGAAGGGGATGTCATCGTCGAAATCGAACGCCGCGGGCGGTGCCTGTAAGGATTGCGACGGCTCCTGATAGGCGGGATAGGTCTGCGGTCGGGTGCTGGTTGATCCGGGCGACTTGCCGCCCAGCATCAGCAGATTGTCGGCGTGGATCTCGGTCATGTAGCGGTCCTGGCCGTGCTGATCCTGCCATTTGCGGGTGCGGATCTTGCCCTCGATACAGACTTTGTCGCCTTTGTGCAGGTACTGGGCGGCGATCTCGGCGAGCTTCATCCACAGGGTGATGCGATGCCATTCGGTGGCTTCGCGCTTCTCACCCGTCGTTTTGTCGGTCCATGATTCGGAGGTGGCGACGGTAAAGCTGCACATGGCCGACCCCGAGGCGAGGGTCTTCAGTTCCGGATCGGCGCCGAGGTTGCCGATGATGAGGGCGCGGTTGAGTGATCTGCTCATGATGGGTGCTCCAGGTGGGCGCCGTCCCTGGCGCCCGGGGTGGCTAGGCGGCTTCGGCTTGAACGCTGGCCAGGTAACGGGCCATGGAGGCCCGGGTGCCCTGCTCCTCCTCGGGGGTGGGCGACCACTTGAAATCACGAATGGCGAACATCAGCGCTTCCCATTCCTTGCGGTCCAGGAGGCACAGGGTGTAGCCGTCGGGTCCCCAAATGCGGAGCTGGATCTCGTTCGGTGCCCGAGATTCCGACAGGGAAAGCTGATCGTCGGTGGTGGTTTGGGCGGTCCAGGTGCGGGTAATTTGCATGACGAAACTCCGGATATAGTCTTCGATGATGCGCGCCTTGGGGTCCTGGCCCGCCGTGGCCAGCCGGTCCACTTGGCCGGAAATAGCCCAGCCGTTGACCTGGGCAAACAAGCGGATCTCGTGCAGGCCGTCCAGGTCCGCGCGTTCCAAAATGGCGTGGATGCTCTGGCCAAAAAGCGCCCAAATCCGGTCGGCGGCGTCCTCCTCCAGGGCGTCCGCGAACTGGCGCTTGAGGGCGACCAGTTGCGGCGGGGCAATCAGGCTGGTGGCGGAGATATCCCCCGTCTGGCCGTGCGGATAGGGGTCAATGCTGACGGCCTGCACAATGGCGGCGGGCAGGTGGTGCCGGTTGGTGATTCTCATGATGTTCTCTCCAGGTGGGCGCCGTCCGTGGCGTGAGGGTTGATGGTTAGCCGTTGGCGGCGGCGTGGATGTCCGCCGCCCCTTCCTGCTCCAGGGCGATCCGTTCCGCGAAATCCTCCAGGCGGTCGTACAGGTCGCGGTTTTGGCCGGCGCTGAGGTCCGCCAGCGACGCGATACCCCAGCGCCTGGCGGTCCAGGTTTTCAGCCGGTCCCGGTAGCCCTGGAGGCCAAGCTCGCTGATCCGTGCCTCTAGGCGGCGCTTCATGAGTTCGGTCTGTGGTAAGGCCCCCTCGGTGCCTTCAGCCTCGGGAGCGGGGTGGGGTCCCGGATCCTGAGTGGGGGGATGCTGAGTGGTGCCCGCGGTATAGGGGGATACCGAGGCGGCGGGCCGGGCGGGGGGGTGCCCGGCGGGGACGGCGGATTGCCCGTCGTCGTCATCTTCGGCGGTGACGATCCCCAGGGCGGCGCACAGGGCATACCGGCGCCCATAAGTGAGGGCGCTGCCTGCTGCCTGGGCGGAGTTCATGCGGGCCGTGGTGTCAACGGGAACGCGAAAGGTCGTGGTCTCCGTGTGACCGGCGCAGTGGTGCACCTTGGCCTGAATGAGGTAGCCGCCGTTGTCTTGAACGGTGTCGAACGTCACGCTCAAGCCGCAAGCGGCCATTTGCGGCGCGATGGCGCGCTGGATACTAGACAGGTCCGCGTAGTGGTAGGAGAACGAGCCCTTTGCTGACTGGACGCGCGCGGTCTGTGACTTGGGAATGCTGGGGATCTGGCTTTGAAACTGAGCCATCGCCGTAAAAAAGTCACTGCGTGCCTGCTCGGCTTGTAACTCCCGGCGCATGGCGAGGAGCCGTTCGAGGGCATCGACGGACAGGCCTTGTTGGATGCCTTGGGCGAGTAGCGCGCCCGCGTCAATGGCGGCGGGCAACAGGGCGGAACGGGGTGCGAGCGAGCGTGGCTCAAGGCGGGTGGGTGCGGTGCTGGTCATGGTAATAGCTTCTTGGATAATTGTTATAGCCTCCGGAGTGCTATCTGGGGGCAAGCCTTCAGAACGGGATGTCTTCGTCAGCCGGTGACGCGCAGGCCGGCATCAGATTAAGCTCGAAAACGAGCGCCTTGATCATCTCGACGGTTGGCGCGGCGTTGCTACTAGCCCCCGATGCGATGAGCGCAGCCTCGAACATCAGGCGCCCGGTTGGGTCCTGGTCATGCCCCTCATCATCCGTTAAGTCTTCAAGTTCCAGGTAGTAGGCGTTCATGTGATTCCCCAGGTTTCAGGGGCTAGCACCACGCCAGCCCCGTAAAGGAATTATAGCATATAATATAATATATGTAGCATATTTTGAGCTAGTTAAAGGGTCGCGCCCAAGGATTTGGCCAGGTTACCGGCGAGATCCTCCAGCAGTTCCGCCAGTCCATGGAGTTGGTCCCAACTCTCTGGATAGGCGCCGTGACCCGACTCCAGGTCCCGGCCGAGGCGCCCGATGAGCCCAGCGATAAGCGCCAGGGCGGCGGCGTGATCTTGATGCGATGTAAACATAAAGCCCCCAATGATGACAAATAAACAATCCGACAAAATAATTTAACCACGCCCTCCATGGCGCCGGCGCCGACACGAACGGATCACTGGGCAGGCGCCGGGATGAGGCCCGGATGCACCCGGCCATCACCCGTGATGATGGCGCCGTCTGGATCTGGCCCCCGCCCATCATGCGGCGACAAGTGACATGGGTGATACCGCCGGGGCCTGGGTGGAGCGGTGCCTTGGGCGGGTGCAGCCGGCCGTGGCAACCTTGCCCCCCGGCGGGGGGCGGGTGGACGGGCCGGTATCAGGCGGCGATAGGCAACCCGGACACCGATAACAGACCCGGATGAAACCAAACCGGCGCCCCCAGCCAGCCGGCTGGCGTCGCCAGTGACCAGCAATTACCGAACGGCGGCGCACCTAAGGCCGTGCCCGGCGCGGCCATAGCGAACACGGGGAGCGAGCGCGCCAGCAGCGAGCGCGCCAGCAGGGACGAGCCACGACCTCATTCATTTTCGCAAACGATGACCCCCCCGGAGGAGGCGGACAGGGCCACCGCGCGCGTCCGATTGGCCAACCGGGTGGGCAAGTCCAAGCCCAAGGGGCCACCGGCAAGCGACATGATTTTCCCGCCTTGCTTGAGGATGCGAGCAACGGCGTGCGTATTCCACGCCAAGATGGACAGTGATTCCACGGCAAGCCGGACACCTGTTCCAGGGCAAACTGGACACCT
>JBGAUK010000113.1:0-9592 GCA_044228695.1 Chromatiaceae bacterium
GACGACGGGGCAATGTCCAGAGTAGAGGGCAACCGCCGGTGACAACAGCCAATCCTCGCTAGAACGGGTCAGCCCTGGGGGGGGGTGGCGGGGGAAGAGGAGCGGGGGGCCAGCCAATCGCCGCGGCGGTGGCCGGCTTTGAGGGTGGCGGCGGTGGCACAACCTCTTGATTATTAAGATTCCCCTCCATAGGGCGCGGAGTCGTCCGCGAGGCGCTGTCCGGGGCCGCCAACCCGGACTCGAGTACGCGGATGACTTCGGAACCAGGGTAACCAATTCCGAAGCTGGATTGACCCGATAATCCCTCAGCCCGGGGTCGCTTTCACGGACACGCGTAGGAATCGCCGCTTGCCGACCTGTAAAACATGGACGGACCCGGTCTGTAGGCTCAACCCCTTGTCTTCCACCCGCTCCCCGTCGATGCGCACCCCACCCTGGTCAATTAGCCGCAGGGCATCCGAAGTACTTTTGGCCATGCCGGCTTCCTTGAGAATGTTGGCGATTGGTAGTCCCTCGCCCTTCGCCATGACCGAGACCTCGGGGATAACCACCGGCATGGCGCCCTGTTGAAACCGAGCAATAAAGTTCTCCAAGGCCCGGGTCGCCGCCGCCTTGCCATGAAATCGACAGACCATCTCCTCGCCCAGGCGGAACTTGATATCGCGAGGATTAACGCCCTCGGCCACCGACTGCCGCCACCCGGCAATCTCCTCTTGGGAGACATCGCTCAAGAGCTCGAAGTAGCGCCACATGAGGTCGTCGGAGATCGACATCAGCTTGCCGAACATCTGATCCGGTGGCTCGGCGATCCCTATGTAGTTCCCAAGGGACTTAGACATCTTCTGGACACCGTCCAGTCCTTCCAGGATCGGCATGGTGATGACGACCTGGGGCTCCTGGCCGTAGGATTCCTGAAGTTGCCGCCCCACAAGAAGGTTAAACTTCTGATCGGTACCACCAAGTTCCACGTCCGCCCGAAGGGCCACCGAGTCGTAGCCCTGGACCAGGGGGTAGAGAAACTCGTGGATGGCGATCGGCTGACCGGATTTGAAGCGCTTGGAGAAATCATCGCGCTCCAGCATGCGGGCTACCGTGTGACGGGCCGCCAACTGGATCAGATCCGCCGCCCGCATCTCACCCATCCAACTGGAGTTAAATACCACCAAGGTATGCTCCGGGCTTAACATCGAGAATATTTGCTCCTCGTAGGTCCGGGCATTGTCCAGGACCTCGTCGCGGCTCAGGGCCTTGCGGGTGACGTTCTTACCCGTGGGATCGCCAATCATGCCGGTAAAGTCACCAATCAGGAACAGCACCTCATGCCCGAGCTGTTGGAAATGGCGTAATTTATTGATAAGTACCGTATGCCCCAGATGCAGGTCGGGCGCGGTGGGATCGAATCCCGCCTTGATCCTCAAGGGACGGCCACTCGCCAGCTTCTTGCGCAAAGCCTCCTCCACCAGGATCTCCTCGGTCCCGCGTGACAGGATGCTCATGGCCTCGTCAACAGCAATCATGGACAAGCTCTCCGGATAAGATATAGGGGTTATCGGATATGGCGGTGGGATGATAGTCGAAACCGGGTCCGGCAGCCCGGGTCCGGGAACGGCTGATAGGCGTTAAGGAAAAGAGGGTTTCGGAGTCAGGACCGAAGGGTTAAACTAGAGTCTCTGATTTTCCTTAAATTTCAATAAATGGCGTCGACTTTGTCCATGCGCGACTACAAATTTCGACAGGTTGAACCAAGCTACCGGAAGAGAAAGCGTAGCTTGGTCAAGCCCGTCCTTCTCGTCTTCACCCTGGCCCTGGCCCTCGGGCTGGCCATTGCCTTCGCCCCTTCCTGGCTGGGCTGGCCAACCTTTGTGGGTGAACAGGACAGGGATCCAGACGTCATCCCGCTAACCTTACCCCCTCAGCCGGGCACTTGAACCAGGCTAGTTGCAAAAGGGTAACCCCAGATACTTTATGGGCTGATCCACACCAAGGTGATGGCTAGGAGAGTCTGGGATGGCAACACCAATCCTGGCTGCCAGCGCATCAAGCCGAAAAAGATGACCCGCATCCGCAGGTAGTGGTGGCATTGGGGTTACGGATCACGAACTGAGCGCCCTGCAACCCTTCCGTATAGTCGATTTCCGCCCCCGTAAGGTATTGCAGGCTCATGGGATCCACCACCAACTTGACACCGTCGGTCATAACCTCGGTATCGCCATCCTGCAGGATTTCCTCAAAGGTAAATCCATACTGAAATCCAGAACAACCCCCGCCCTGAATATAAACACGTAACATAAGGGTGGGATTACCTTCCTCCTGGATCAAATCGGCCACCTTGGCGGCGGCGGCGGAGGTAAAAATGAGTGGGGCTTCCAATGCGATATCAGCCTTCATGGGTTGGAACCTCGTACTTAAGGAAGATTGGAATCTTGAGGAGTGAAGATGTGCTTCCCCCTGCGGATATTCAAGCCTATTTCGCCAGTTCGGCCATGGCCTCGATGTCCGCGACCTGCCGGATGGGAACACCATCGGCATCCAGACGCACCAGGCCGCCCTGGATCTCGGCGCCATCATCAATCGTCAGGGCACCATAATAGAGGGTACCCTCGATACGGGCCCCGGCGGCCAGGATGGCGCGTTCGGAGGCGCGAACATCCCCCTTCACCTGTCCATCGAGCACCACGAAGGGCGACTCCAGATTGCCCTCAATGACCCCGGTAACGGACAGACTGACAGCCGCCTCGCCCGTAGGGGCTATCTCGGCAATGACATTGCCCTGGATCCGGCCATCCACATGTAAGCCACCGACAAAACGCAGGTTACCCTGTACCACAGCCCCCTTGCCAATCAGGGTATCGTAGGGAGGGAACCTGAATTTCTTCTTCTTGACCAAATGCAGCTTCTTGCCCAAGTTTAGCCTCCAGCCTCGGGCGATTTCGGCCAAGGAAAGGATTCAGTAACCGGAATTAGCTTTTTACTGGTAGGCTCGATCTCAATGGTCATTGCCTCGGGTTCCAGATTGGCCGGAACCCTGATGGTCCCCTTAACATTCTGAAAGTGCTTGAATTTGAGTGGCTGCGATGGAGGTTCGGAGCCCGGGAGACTGTTGAGACCCAGTTCCACCTGCTTGCCCCCTCGCTTACCCACCAGCTTGATGGAGGCCGTGGCAACGGATTCGGGATAGTCAGGCATCATTTGGCTGGTGGTGAAGTGGTATTCATAAAGGCCATCACCTACCGCCGTCAGCACAAGGTCCTGTATTTTAAGGATGCCATCACCACCCTCACGGATCAATCGCTTAAGAGCGAACAGATCCTTTTCCAGTGTCTGCCGAGCCTCCTGCTCCACCTTCAGGCTGTTCTGGGCTGCCAGGAGGGTATCCCGGTCGAAACGCTGGCTCAGTTCGATCGCCGCCTTCTCCCCACGCAAGGAGGCTAACTCACCAACCAATGCCTGGTTTTCCTGCCTCAGGGTCGCGGCGATGGCCATTTGGGGTTTCACTTCCTCGCGTGCCAGGAACACCCCCGCGAAAAAGGCCCCGGCGATGGCGCCAAGTACCAGGACGACCACAAGTAGCCTCAACCCCCAGCCCCCACCTTGGTCGAGGACGATGCGAGGCGATGGCACCCGCCAGGGTTTACCCATGATCGCAGCCTCAGGGCAGCAGAGCCAGAGCCCCCAGCGCCTCGGTCTCTTCTAGCCCAAACATGAGATTCATATTTTGCACGGCCTGCCCTGCCGCGCCCTTGACCAGATTATCTATGACAGACTGGATCACGACGATCCCCTCTCCGAGGGGCTCCGCGACGGCGATGCGACAGCTGTTACACCCGCGCACCGAGCGGGTGTCGGGATGAGAACTGGCTGGCATGACATCGACAAAGGGTTCCGCGCCATACCGGGCCTCGTAGGCGGACTGGAGGTCCAGGTCCGGTCCCTGCAGGCGGGCGTAGAGCGTCGCCCCAATGCCACGAATCATGGGCAAGAGGTGGGGCACGAATGTCAGCCGCAGACCCGGACCCGCCACCCTGGACAGGTTCTGAAAAATCTCCGGCTGGTGGCGATGCCCCCCCACGGCGTAGGCCTTGAAGCTCTCGCCGACCTCCGCCATGAGCATACCCACGCTGGCCTTGCGGCCGGCGCCGCTGACACCGGACTTGGCATCCGCCACCAGCCAACCGGGATCGATCCAACCCCGCTCCAGCAGCGGGAGAAAGCCCAGGGTCACCGCGGTGGGATAGCAACCAGGATTGGCCACCAACCGCGCCTCGCGAATGGCGGCGCGATTGACCTCAGGCAGTCCATAAACGGCCTCGGCCAATAGCTCGGGGCAGGCGTGGGGCATCTCGTACCAGCGATTCCAAATCGCCGGGTCCTTCAAACGAAAATCTGCGGCCAAGTCGATGACCTTGGCGCCGAGTTCCAACAGGTCGGGGGCCATCTTCATCGCCGTGCCGTTGGGAGTCGCGAAGAAGACCAGATCACATTCGCCCAGAAGGCCCACATCGGGCTCGCTGAACTTGAGATCAACCTGCCCGCGCAGGTGTGGGAAAAGGTCAGCCACGGCCTGACCTGCCTCACCGCGGGAGGTGATGGCGGCCAGGGATACCTGGGGATGGCGGGCCAGGATTCTCAGCAGTTCGGATCCTGTGTAGCCGGTTCCGCCGACAATGCCGACTCTGATCATGGTCTGCGTGCTCCATCCCCGATCGATCTATGCCGCTGATCATGGGACTTGCCTAAGGAAGGGAAACCGGCGAACGCCGGTTTTCCGAGGGGTGGCCCTGGCGACCCAGGGCGAGCGCCAAGGGGTGTCAAGCGCCAGGGGTCAGGAGCAACCGCCACCCCCGCCACCGCCACCGGAGCCACAACTGCCACAGCCACCGCCCATGGACGGCAGATTGTTGAAGACAAAGGTGGCGGCGCCATCGCCGCGATCAACAAAGTCGATCTCGACACCGCGCAGGTAGGGCAGGGTACCGTCATCGACGACCACTTTGAAACCCTCGCAGTCCAGGACGCCGTCATTGTCATTGATGCTATCGGTGAAGGTCATGCCGAAGCTAATGCCGCTGCATCCACCAGGCGTGGCGAAAACGCGCACCCCCTGGATGCCCTCTTCGACTTGGTTAAAGAGTTCGCCCATCTTGCTTTGGGCGGTGCCGGTCAGGGAAAGGTCTTGTTCGGAAAGGGCCGCTAACATGGAATTATCTCCGTAAAGGGGTAGGGATTGAGCCTAAGATACCAAAGAAGCCCCCACCCTCGCCACTCACGAAACCAACCGACCCTGAGCGGTCAGATTGGCAAGGTGGCGCTCGGCGTCGGCGAGATGACGCCCCCAGTGCGCATCAAAGCCCGCGAGCCAACCGCGCCCGGCACCCTGGGGCAAGGATTCCGCCAAGGACAGACCCTGCCGAAGTTCGAAATAGATGTCGGTGAGATCATCCGCCAGACTCCCGGTCATGGCTTCCCCATCCCCAATGGGATCGAACTCCAGCCAATAGTGGTCCCGCTCGCCAAGCCGATCGCGCAGGCAGCCAAAAAGCTCGAAACGGGCATCGAGATCGGGCATCGGACGGCCGGCCAGGGCGGAACCATCGCTACGGAGGGCGATCAGAACGGAATGCAGGCGTGGCAACAAGTCAGCCACCTGGGCCAGCCAGTCGGGTTCGTTCTGGCAGGCGCCTTCGATGAGCTGGCAATAGCTTTGAGCGAGGCCCCTCAGTACCTCGGCGGGCTTGATCATTTGGAATCTCAATGGGAATAGCGGTTCTACGAAGGAAGCATAGCCGAGATTTCGGCCCTTGCCTGGTCCCCGCCTGGTTTAACATGACTCCCATCATGCCTTCCCACACCCACCAGACATGTCCCAAACCCACCTAACCCCCATCCTCCTCTGCATCGGCGGACATGACCCCAGTGGCGGTGCCGGCATCCAGGCGGACGCCGAGGCCGCCCGCGCCAACGGCATCCATGCAGCCACCGTCGTTTCCTGCCTTACCCGCCAGGATACTCGGGGCCTCCAGGGACTCTGGCCTCAGCCCGTGACGGAGGTAGAGACCCAGTGCCGCCTGATCCTGGCGGACAGCCAGGTCAGGGCCATCAAGATCGGCATCCTGGCCAGCACCGGCCTGGCGCACTGGCTGTGCCGATTGGCGGACGAATACCCGGAACTCCCCCTGATCCTGGACCCCGTACTCGCCTCAGGCGCTGGGCAGAGGGTGACGGACCCCACCCTCCTTGAGCAGATGCGGACAACTTTGCTCGGCCGTTGCCACCTAGCAACCCCAAACCTCCCGGAAGCCCAAGCCCTGAGCGGGGCCGAGGACCCGGATGACTGTGCCGCTCGCCTGCTTACCAGCGGCTGCCGGTGGCTACTCATCACCGGTACCCACGACGACAGCACCGAAGTCATCAACCGGCTCTACGGCCAAGACGGCAGCCGGCGCGCCTGGAGCTGGCCACGACTACCCGAGGAATATCACGGGTCGGGCTGCACCCTGGCCAGCGCCATCGCCGCCCGTCTCGCCTTGGGGCAGACGATGGAAAAGGCGGTGGCGGAGGCCCAGGAATACACCTGGCACAGCCTCAAGCGCGCGACCAGGACCGGCCAGGGCCAATGGACCCCCAATCGCCTCTATGCCCTCGACAAGCCAGGCACCCCGGGATGAGGGACGCCCTGGTGCCTCTGCCCTCAAAATGGCTGGTGAACCCAGCCTGCCGCTGGTTGCCATCGGCGCCTTAACCCCGGAAAATGCCGAGCCTTCAATCACGGCCGGGCGCCCACGCCCGAGCCGATCCTTTTTCCCGGCCTTGACCAGGAGATCCACCGCCATGTCCCGATCCCACGACCTCTTCGCCGCGGCCCAGCGCCACATACCCGGCGGCGTCAACTCGCCGGTGCGGGCCTTCCGCAGCGTCGGCGGCGACCCGGTCTTCTTCGAACGCGCCAGCGGCCCCTACCTCTTTGACGCCGATGGCCAGCGCTACATTGATTACGTCGGTTCCTGGGGCCCCATGATCCTGGGCCATGCCCACCCCGAGGTCATCGCCGCCGTCGGCGCCCGCATCCACTCCGGTCTCTCCTTTGGCGCCCCTACCGAGCTCGAGACCCAGATGGCCGACCGGGTCTGCGACCTGGTGCCCTCCATGGACCTGGTGCGCATGGTCAGTTCCGGCACCGAGGCCACCATGAGCGCCATCCGCCTGGCACGCGGCTTCACCGGCCGCGATCGACTCTTGAAGTTCGAGGGCGGCTACCACGGCCATGCCGATTCTCTGCTGGTCAAGGCCGGCTCCGGGGCCCTCACCCTGGGTGAGCCCAGCTCCCCCGGCGTCCCCGCCGCCCTGGCGGAGCTCACCCTGACCCTGACCTATAACGACCTCGACCAGGTGCGCGACCTCTTCGCCCGCCTTGGCCATGAGATCGCCTGCATCATTGTCGAACCGGTCGCCGGCAACATGAACTGCATCCCCCCCGTCCCCGGCTTCCTGGATGGTCTGCGGGAAATCTGCGACGCCCATGGTGCCCTGCTCATCTTCGACGAGGTCATGACCGGCTTCCGCGTCGCCCTTGGCGGCGCCCAGGCCCTCTATGGGGTAACACCCGACCTGACCACCCTGGGCAAAATCATCGGCGGCGGCATGCCGGTGGGCGCCTTCGGCGGCCGGCGCGAGGTGATGGAGAAGATCTCGCCCCTGGGGCCCGTCTATCAGGCCGGTACCCTCTCCGGCAACCCGATTGCCATGACCGCCGGCCTCAAGACCCTGGAGCTCATTTCCGCCCCCGGCTTTTACGCCGCTCTGGGCGCCAAGACCCAACGGCTGACGAAGGGTTTGCGGCAGGCAGCCCGGGATGCGGACATCCCCCTGACCACCAACCAGGTCGGCGGCATGTTCGGTATCTTCTTCACCGAGGCGGACCAGGTGACGGATTACGCCGGGGCCACGGCCTGCGATGTGGGCCGCTTCCGGACCTTCTTCCACGCCATGTTGGACCGTGGTCAGTATCTGGCTCCCTCCGCCTTCGAGGCCGGCTTCGTCTCCGCCGCGCACAGCGAGGCGGACATCGATGCCACCCTAGCGGCCGCTAAAGAGGTGCTGGCGGCCCTCGGCAGCTAGGGCAAAACCCGACCAGCTGGTTAGTAGCCCACCGACCCACAGGGGAACCCAGCCACTATGGATCATGACTTTTGGCACCAACGCTGGCTCAAGGGTGAGACCGGCTGGCATCAAGACGACATCAATCCGCACCTGCAGGCTTATTGGCCACTGACCGGGGTGGAGGCAGGCGCACGTGTCCTGGTACCCCTCTGTGGCAAGAGCCGGGACCTGCTCTGGCTGGCGGGGGAGGGTTACCGGGTCCTGGGGGTTGAGATCAGTACCCTCGGGGTCGCGGCCTTTTTCACCGAAAACGGCCTGACGCCCACCATCAGCCCTGCCCCCCCCTTCACCCGGTACCAGGTCGACGAATTGGAAATCCTCTGTGGTGACTTCTTCGATCTGAGGATGGAACAGGTCGCGGACGTGACCGCCCTCTTCGACCGCGCCGCCCTGATCGCCCTGCCACCCGTACTGCGGACCCGCTACGCCCGTCACCTCCATGTCCTGCTACCGCCGGCGGTCAGCGGACTCCTCGTCAGCCTGGACTATGACCAGGCCGAGCGGGCCGGACCGCCCTTTGCCGTGACCGACCAGGAGATCCGCGCCCTGTTCGCCGAGCGCTTTCGCCTCACCGAACTCGCGGTCCTAGATCTCTTCGCCACGAACCCGCGCTACCGCGCCCAAGGCCTGACGCGCATGGTGGAACGGGTTTACGGCCTGAAACCATTCCAGACCCCGGACCCATAACCTCAACCCAATTAGTTTCATTATTTCAATATCTTATAAATTTTAGCCGCCCGCCATGGTCAAAGCATCGCCCATGATTTGGAGTCGCTTGATACAAGCGGGTACAGGGTTATCCACGGCTGCGGGTCAACGCGATTTCGGGCACTAACAGCGTCTCGGCACCCTTGGCATACTATTTTATATAATTGATTATAAAAAAATTATTTTCTCAACAATTCCTAGGTATTGACTGGGTATAGGGAAAACCATATCATATCCACCTCCTGACTTAATGATTTGTCATGAGGATTTTGATCATGAACCTGGATGTCCGCACCCTGATTCTCGCGGCTAGCATCATGGCTTCCGCCCCGATGAACCCGGCCTCGGCTAACCTGGCCCATGAATCCCCGCTCCCCCTCGCCTTTGACGAGGAAGTCAAAAACCGCCAAAAGCCCGCTCGCGATACCGAGGCCAGCGGCGGCGACGGCGATACCCCCAAGGCCCGCAAACCCGAACTCACGAAGGCAAAAGCCTCTAACTCCCGATCGGTCAAGAGCACCGGCAACCTTGATGCGGAACTGCACTGCCTGGCCCTCAACATCTTTCACGAGGCCGGCGCGGAGTCACATACCGGTAAGCAGGCCGTGGCCGCCGTCACCCTCAACCGCGTCAAGTCCAATGCATTCCCGAAGTCGGTCTGTGGTGTCGTCAAGCAGCGCGATAGGAAGAGTTGCCAGTTTTCCTGGTGGTGCCAGAAGCCCAAGTC
>JBGAUK010000114.1:0-9487 GCA_044228695.1 Chromatiaceae bacterium
GCCAGCTCCGGCAGTGGTTACTCCACCCGTGGCCCCCGTGGCTCCTGCCCCCGTTGCGCCGGTACCCGTTCGGCAACCGGCACCAGCCGTCGCGCCGCCACCGGCACCGGTAATAGCTCCACCGCCGGCACCGGTTATAGCACCACCACCGGCGCCTGCGGTAACACCGGCTCCGGCGCCAACGCCGGCCCAGTGAAGGTGATGTCGAAATCGCTGCCCATGCCGCCTTGTCCCTTGGGACGGGTGCGGGTCTTCAGGGCTTCGAACGGTCAGTAAGTTGTTATGCAAGATGTGGATTTATCTTGCTAGGACTTCGGTGGCGTAGGTTGGTTCTAATCCTTTATCCAGCCTACGCCGCAAAATGGAAATGGAGTTCATGGCCCGGGTGCATTACGGGCAACTCAATACTCTGACCTAGGTCAGTGTACCCTCGCCGCGCGGGGATAGCGCGGGAACGGCCAATTTGGCTAATTTTCAATCCGGAGGGTAATCCAATGGCGGAAGAGAAAAAAACCAGCCTGTCTGGGCTGACGGAAGAAGAAGCGAAAGAGTTCCACAAGATCTTCGTATCGAGCTTCCTCGGGTTCACGGCAGTCGCAGTTGTTGCCCACATTCTGGTCTGGGCTTGGCGCCCCTGGCTTTAACCGAAGTCACTGAACCAATACCGATCTTTGTATAGGAGTCCCAAGCATGTACCGTATATGGCAGATCTTTGATCCCCGTAGAACCTTGATTGCGCTGTTCGCATTCCTGTTTACTCTGGCCATCTTGATTCACTTCATTCTGCTCAGCACGTCCAAATACAACTGGGTCGAAGGCCCTGTTGCAGCTCCGGCGGCGGCGCAGATGGCGCCTCTTCCCGCGGGGAAATAACGATAGCGCCCGCGGTCAGCGTGGCGGATTCGGGTCGATCGATTTCGGCCCGGACCGCCGCAAGGAAAGGATGCGCGCCGTAAATGAAATCCGTACTCAAAGAGGTTCGGTTAGGGACGACCGAACCCATCCAAATTATCGACATTACTAACCGGGTCAAGCATTTGCTTGCCGAAAGCGGGGTTAGTAACGGTCTGCTTACCCTGATTTCCAGTCACACCACGGCCTTTGTTAGCCTCAATGAATTTGAGCCCGGGCTGCAACAGGACATGGTCGAATTCCTGGACAGGGTTGCCCCCCCAGGGGCTGGCTACCGACATGATGTCAATCCCGTCGATGGCAGGCTAAACGCCCATGCCCATCTGGCGGGCCTATTTATGAATCCCTCCCTGAGTATCCCGGTTGTCAAGGGTGAACTCTTGTTGGGAGGCTGGCAGTCGATTCTTTTTGTCGAACTTGATGGCCCCAGAGAGACGCGCTCCCTTCAACTGCATCTTCTTGGGGTTGAAGGTTGAACGCCTCCGATGTTGCCGGCTTCTTCGCCAATTCGCGCGATTTAGACCCCGAAAATTATCTCTGGCTTGAGTATTACATTGAGTGCAGCGGCGATCCGCGGACTGCTGCCGCCCATTTTTGTAGCGAGCAGTCCACCGCCCAATGGCAGCGGGTTGGCCATTGCGAGGACTTGCGGCCGCGGTTCGCGGCCAAGGTGGTCGATCTGCGGGTAGAGGGCGTACTGCCACGCCTGAGCTACCCCATCCCCGGCGTGGGAGAGGGGCCTATCCACGCCTGCCGTGTGAAGATTGCCCACCCTCATGGCAATTTCGGCCCCCGTATTCCCAACCTGCTGAGTGCCGTGTGCGGCGAGGGTACCTTTTTCTCCCCGGGCATTCCGATCGTGAAGTTGCTTGATATTGAATTTCCCGACTCCTTTCTCACCGAGTTTCAGGGGCCTCAATTTGGTATCGAGGGGATCAGGAAGCGCTTGGGTGTTTTTGATCGGCCCATCTTTTTCGGCGTGATCAAACCCAACATCGGTCTGCCCCCGGAGGCCTTTGCCGAGGCTGGCTATCGGGGTTGGGTTGGCGGCCTGGATGTAGCCAAGGACGACGAGATGTTGGCGGATATGGCCTGGTGCAGCCTGGAGAGCCGTTCCGCCCTGCTGGGTGCCGCGCGGCGGAAGGCCGAGCAGGAGACGGGGCAGTCCAAGATCTACCTGGCCAACATCACCGACGAGGTGGATCGGTTGTGCGATCTGCACGATATCGCCGTGGGCAACGGCGCCAACGCCGTGCTCGTCAATGCCATGCCCTTGGGGTTGAGCGCGGTGCGCATGTTGCGCAGGCATGCCCGGGTGCCCGTGGTTGCGCATTTTCCCTTCACCGCCGCCTTCAGTCGCCTGCCCCATTACGGGGTCCACTCGCGCGTGATTACCAAGCTACAACGGCTGGCGGGTTGCGATGCCATCATCATGCCCGGCTTCGGCTCACGCATGATGACTTCCGAGGCGGAGGTGATCGAGAATGTCGTCGCCTGCCTGGCCGATATGGGTCCCATCAAGCGCTCGCTGCCGGTACCCGGGGGCAGTGACTGGGCTGGCACCCTGGACCTGGTTCATCGTAAGGTCGGGTCCGTGGATTTTGGGTTCGTGCCCGGTCGGGGTGTCTTCGGACACCCCCTGGGGCCCGATGCCGGGGCCGCCAGCATCCGCCAGGCGTGGGACGCCTGTCGGTTGGGTATGGCCATCGAGCGGCACGCGGAAACCCATCCCGCGTTAAGGAGCGCAATCGCAGCCTTTGGCCAGGCACCGTTGGCGCCCGAAGGCGTCACCGAGGGCCAGCTATGAAGTCGGGCATCCCAACCCCCCTCGAGACGACTGCCCTCCCAGCCTTTTCAGGGCCCGATCGTGAGGAGCAGATAATCCTGGTGGATGGTCAGGATAAGGCATGCGGCACGGGGAGGAAGCTGGAGGTGCACCAGGAAGGCCTGCTGCACCGGGCCTTTTCCATTTTCATTTTCGATGCCGAGGAGCGATTGCTGCTCCAGCGCCGGGCAGATGGCAAGTATCACTTTGCCCGGCTCTGGTCCAATAGCTGCTGCGGGCATCCGCGCCCCGGCGAGGGGACGAGGGAGGCCGCCGCGCGGCGACTGGGAGAGGAGTTCGGATTCATAACGCCGCTGGACGAATTCGCCCAGATCACCTATAAAGCTAAGGACCCCGTTTCCTGTCTCGTGGAGCACGAGTATCTCCACGTTTTCCGGGGTGTCTATGCCGGAGATCCGCGCCCCAACCCCGACGAAGTCAGCGCCTGGCGCTGGCTGACGCTACCACGAGTGGGTAAGTGCCTGCGGCGAAGCCCCCAATCCTTTACACCCTGGTTTGCTCTGCTGTTCCAAAGACTCTTTCAGCAAGCCAGCTAGCTGAAACAACAGGAGTAAGCCATGGGCAAGGCCCACCTCGGCCTGATTGGCCTCGCGGTCATGGGCCGCAATCTGGTCCTCAACCTCAGCGATCATGGCCATAAGGTGGCCGTTTACAATCGCACCTGGGCGCGGACCCAGGAGTTCTTGGGGGGTGAGGGGGCCGGGCGCGATATCCTGGGTTGCGCCTCCCTCGCAGAGTTGGTCGGGGCCTTGCGCTCACCGCGGCTGATCATGTTGATGGTGCGCGCGGGTTCCGGGGTCGATGCTGTCATCGATCAGTTGGTGCCGCTGCTGGCGCCCGGTGACGTCATCATCGATGGGGGCAATTCTCACTACCCGGATACGGCCCGCCGCTACGCCCATCTCTCCTCGGTTGGGTTGCGCTTTCTCGGCATGGGCGTGTCGGGCGGGGAGGAGGGGGCGCGCCACGGGCCCTCCCTCATGCCCGGGGGCGATCCACAGGCCTGGCCCCTGGTGCGGGATATCTTCCAGTCCATCGCGGCGGTGGCCGAGGGCGAGCCCTGCTGCCAGTGGGTGGGCGAGGGCGGTGCCGGGCATTACGTCAAGATGGTGCACAACGGCATTGAGTACGGCGATATGCAACTCATCGCCGAGGCCTATCAGCTCCTGCGTTATGGCCTGGATTTGAGTATTGACCAGGTCGCGGCGGTCTTCGGGCGCTGGAACCAGGGTCTGCTTGAGTCCTACCTCATCGAGATCACCGCTGCCATCCTCGCCGTCCGCGACCCGGATGGCGAACCGCGTGTCGATCGCATCCTCGACAGCGCGGGCCAGAAGGGCACGGGCCAATGGACCGCCCTGGACGCCCTGGAGCAGGGTATCCCCCTCACCCTCATTGGCGAGGCGGTCAATGCTCGCTTCCTCTCGGCCCTCACGGGCGAGCGCGAGCGCGCGGCCCGAACCTTCCCCTCCCCGCCCCAGGCTCTGGATCGCGACCCCTCCCAGTCCTGGGTCGAGTGCGTCCACGATGCCCTCTACGCCGCCAAGCTGGTGTCCTACGCCCAGGGCTTCATGCTGCTGCGGGCGGCCAGCAACCGCTTCGGCTGGCAGCTCGCCTATGGTGACATTGCCCTGCTCTGGCGGGGCGGCTGCATCATCCGCAGTCGTTTTCTCGGCGATATCAAGCGCGCCTTCGACCGGGCCCCCGACCTGGAGAACCTGCTGTTTGACGACTTCTTCGCCGCCGCCATCCGCCGGGCCGAGGCCGGCTGGCGCCGGGCGGTGACCCTGGGTGTCCAGGTCGGGATCCCCTTGCCCGGTTTCGCCGCCGCCTTGAGCTTCTTCGATGGCTACCGCAGCGCGAGTCTGCCGGCTAATCTCCTCCAGGCCCAACGGGATTACTTCGGTGCCCACACCTATGCCCGCCTGGATGCCCCCGCCGCCGCGCGCTTCCATACCGACTGGACCGGCGATCAAATGGAGCGCCGGGTCGATGAATGACGCCTGCGCCTATGTGATCTTCGGGGCCACAGGCAACCTGGCGACGACCAAGCTGCTCCCCGCCCTCTATCACCTCGATCAGGCCGATCGCCTGGGTCCGGGCCTGAGTATCATCTGCTCCGGCCGGCGGCCCCTCACCGCCGAGGCCTGGCTGGCCCAGGTGCGCGAGGCCATCGTCGCCAAGGCGCGGGGCGGCCTGGACGAGGCCCTGTTCGCCCGGTTCGCGCGGCGCGTCGAATACTTTCGCGGCGATCTCGAGGACCCGGGGCTCTACCAACGGCTGGGGGAGCGGCTCGCCGAGGTAGGCGCGAGCAAGGTCGCCTTCTACATGTCGATTGGACCGGACCAGTATGGGGGTGTCATCAGCCAGCTGGGCGAGGCGGGCCTGTTGAGCGAGGAGCGCGGCTGGCGCCGGGTCGTCATCGAAAAGCCCTTCGGCCATGACCTGTCAAGTGCCGCCGACCTGCAGCGCCGCCTGGGTCGTTACCTCCAGGAGTACCAGATCTACCGCATCGACCATTACCTGGGTAAGGCGACGGTGCAAAACGTCCTGGTGTTCCGCTTTGCCAATCTCATGTTGGAGCCGGTGTGGAACCGCCATCACATCGATCATGTCCAGATCACCCACTCCGAGACTCTGGGGGTGGGTTCCCGGGCAGGCTTTTACGATGGCACCGGCGCCCTTCGCGACATGATCCAGAGCCACCTGCTGCAGCTCCTCACCCTGGTGGCCATGGAGCCACCCGTGTCCATGGAGGCCGAGGCCCTGCGCGACGAAAAGGTCAAGGTGCTCAAGTCGGTGCGGCCCTTGGTCAAGTCCGCCGTCCACGCCCAGGCCTTTCGCGCCCAGTACGCTGCTGGGGAGATCGCGGGCAAGCCGGTGCCGGCCTATGTCCAGGAGGACCGGGTCGATCCCCGCAGCGTTACCGAGACCTACGCCGCCCTCAAGCTCTACGTGGACAACTGGCGCTGGCGCGGCGTGCCCTTCTACCTGCGCACCGGTAAGCGCATGGCCGAGGCCCGCTCCCTGGTGTCGATCTGTTTCCGCCATCCGCCCTTGCAGCTCTTTCGGGGCACCCCGGTCGAGTGCATGAACCCCAACTGGATCTTGCTCGGTATTCAGCCGGAAGAGTGCCTGCGGGTGCAGCTCACCGCCAAGCAGCCGGGGCTGGAGATGCTCACCCAGCAGATCAGCCTGGACGCCCAATTTCGCGCCGACCCCTCGCAGACGACGGATGCCTACGAGGGCTTGCTGCTGGATGTCATTCAGGGCGACCGCTCCCTCTTTCTGCGCTACGACGAGGTCGAGTCCGCCTGGCGAGTGGTGGAACCGGTGCTGGACGTCTGGGCCATGGAGCGTGACTACATTCCGACTTATCCCGCCGGCAGTTGGGGCCCCAAGGACGCCCGGCGCCTGTTCGACCGCGAGGAACACCGCTGGCGCCAAACTCTGGACCCTAACGAGGTCGCGGATTGAATCTGGCCCTGCTGGAGTGGCGAGTCCTGGCGGATGCCGATGCCGTGGCGCTGGCGGCGGCGCGGCTGATGATTCAGGCCGCCGCCGAGGCGATTGAACAACGGGGGCGGTTCCGCTTGGTGCTGGCGGGGGGGCGCACACCCGAGGCGGCTTACCGGCTGCTGGCCCACCAGGCGAGCGATTGGGCGCATTGGGAGTGCTATTTCGGCGACGAGCGCTGTCTGCCCGTGGACCATGCCGAGCGCAACAGTCAGATGGTCGAGCTGGCGCTCCTGTCCCAGCTACCGCTGGCCCCGGGCCAGGTCCATCCCATCGCCGCGGAGCGGGGGGCCGAGGAGGCAGCGGCCTCCTATGCCCGGATCATAACAGCGGCGGCCCCCTTCGATCTGGTGCTCCTCGGCGTGGGGGAGGATGGGCATACCGCCAGCCTGTTCCCGGGCCGACCGCTGGACCCCAAGGCCTGGGTGATCCCGGTTCACGATGCCCCCAAGCCACCCCCCGATCGGGTGAGTCTGGGCCTCCGAGGTCTCCAGAGCAGCCGGCAACTCCTGGTACTGGCTACCGGCGCTGGTAAGCGCGAGGCCTTGAGGGGTTGGCGAGCCGGCGCGGCCCTGCCCATTGCCCAGGTCTGCCGTGATCGGCGCGTCACCCTCCTGCTGGACGAGGCCGCCAATCCGGGGGCCGTGACGGCCGTTGCCTAGTCCTGCCAGGTCCCCCGGCAGGGGCCGAAACTCTCTCTTATACTTCGGGTAAGCCCCTGTCGATGGCGATGCGGAGAAGGTCCCTGCCTCTCTCCAGCTTGCTTCTGTCCGCCGGGAGATCGCGCCTAGATTCCGCCCCTTCCTCCTCTGCCTGCTCCTCTGGCTTGGCGCAGCGGGCCCCCCTGACCGCCGATGACTTTGACAGCCAGCGCCAGGGTCTCCTGCGGGAAATCACTGACCTTGCTGAGGTGACCGCCGCCCAGACCGGCCGGCAGACCTTCGCGGCGCCGGACATGGCCGCCTTGGGCCGGGTACCTCGCCATCGGTTCGATAATGCACGCAGGGGACGTTGACGCGGAGAGCCGTCGTCACTCATCGCCAGGCTGCGTACTCGAGCGTACAGACTGCCTGCGGTACTTCGGTTAACTTTTCATCTAGGCTGCTACAGGGGCTCCCGACGGCAGTGAGGCAAACCGAGTCGCTCGCTGAAGCGATTTGGAATTGGCGAGAATGATAAAGGAGGCAAATCATGGGTAAGTATCTAATCGGATGGTTACTGGGTGTGCCGACGATTGTGCTGGTGATCATTTATTTCCTGAATAACTGAGCCATTGCGACCGTTACCACATAATCGCAGAGGAAAATGAGCATAGGGAGATCCAAAGGGTCTAGGACCCGTCTCAACGACCTGGTTATTGGTGCCAACCCCGCCGGCGCGGGACTGGCCCACACGAAAAACGTCATTATCCGGAGATCATCATGAGTAAAGATCAAGACAAGGGCACAGTGGCGGAAGCGGTAGACACCAAAGGGGGGCAACTGAGAGAGCTTCAGGTGGAATGGCTGGACAAGAGCCGCGCTTACGTCCGCGACAACCCCGTCAAGGCACTGGGTATCGCGGTCGTCGGCGGCTTCCTGTTGAGCCGCCTGTTGAGTTCGCGCTAGGGTCTCTCCTCGGGATGGATCGGACCACGCCTGACGGGCAAAGCGCCGGATCAACGGCTGCTTCCAGCGATCCGGGCCGCCGCGCGGCCGTGCCGCAGGGGGCCAATCTGCTTTGGCAAGCCTTGCTTGGACTCGCGCACGACCGTCTTGAACTCGCCGCCTTGGAGACCCAACGAGCGGGTGAGAGCCTGGTGGCCATGCTCGTAGCCGGAATGCTCCTAGCGGGCCTGGTTCTCAGTGCATGGCTCGGGGTGCTCGGCGCCGCCATGCTCGCGCTGATTAGCCGTGGAGTCATGGCGACTGGCAGCGCCCTGCTGTTGGCAGTAGCCCTCAATTTAGTGATCGCCCTCATGCTCTGGCGCCATATCGGCCGCCTGAGTCATGATCTGCGGTTCCCCGCCAACGGCCGCAGCCTGGAGCCGGCGGCATCGCAGTGCCAGGAAGGGGAGATGTCCTGATGGCCACCGACCTTCCAAGCCCCAGGGCACGGACGACTTCTTTATCCGCACAGATCAGAGACGCCGAGCGTCGGCTCCAGAACCGGCGACAGTTGGTCGGCGTTCGCGGCGTTGCGCTTCGTAGGACGCTCCACCAGTGGCTGACCGATCCAACTGGGTTGCTATGGGCAGGAGGCATGGGATTCCTCGTTGGAGAACTCACCCAGCCTCGTACACCCAAGCCGCAAGGCTCGGATCCTTCGCCAAACCCTGGCTATCCCTTCTTCGATGCCGCCCGGACGGTTATTACGCTGGTTTCTTGGGCGCGCCCCTGGTTCTCGGCGTGGCCCGGTGCGCAGACACAGCGTCCCTCTGCATCCGATGCGCCGCCACACGCGCCAGCCCCGCCCGACCGCTCGGGCACAACACCCTCCGGTGAAGGCGACGTAGATGGAGGTCTGGGCTGTCAATAGGCTTTGAAAAGTTTCCAGGGGTGAGCGCCCAAAAGTTTCCAGATGAATAGTTTGGTTATTGGGGGATGATGCTCTTTTTTCGCTGCTTGAAACGGTAGGAGTCATTCCCCGTTTCGAGGATGTCACAGTGATGGGTGATGCGGTCGAGTAGCGCCGTTGTCATCTTGGCATCTCCGAACACCTGCACCCACTCAGCGAAGCTGAGATTGGTCGTGATGATCAAGGACGTCCGCTCGTAGAGTTTGCTGACCAGATGGAAGAGTAAGGCCCCCCCGGCGGCGGGGAACGGCAGGTAACCTAACTCATCGAGGATGATGGCGTCCATGTGGACGAGTTGCTTGGCGAGGATACCTTCCCGGCCTTGCTGCTTTTCCCGATCCAGCTGATTGACCAGATCGACCGCGTTATAGAACCGGACTCGCTTCCCCTGGTGGATGGCGGCAATCCCCAGCGCCGTGGCCAGGTGAGTTTTCCCGGTCCCGGTTCCACCGACCAGAATCACGTTGTGAGCCTCGGCCATGAAGCTAGCCGAAGCCAACTGTTCGACGCGCTGCTGGGCCAGCGGCGTTTCATGCCAATCGAAACGCAACAAGTCCCGATGGATGGGGAATCGGGCCGCTCTGAGTTGATAATTGAGGCTACGCGATTGTCGGTAGGCGTGTTCGGCGGCGATCAGCCGGTCCAACCAGACTTCGG
>JBGAUK010000115.1:0-9455 GCA_044228695.1 Chromatiaceae bacterium
GTCATGGTGTTGATGCTGGCCCCCAAGGCATCAAGGACCAGGACGGCGGCCAGCAGGGACAAGGGGATAGCCAGGACCGTGATGGCCGTGGCCGCGGCACTCCCCAGGAAGGCGAAGACGATCACCAGGACCATGAGGGCGCCGTCGCGCAGGGCCACCCGCACATGGGTGACCGCCGCCTGGATGAAATCCGCCTGGCGGAAGAGCCCCGTTTCGATCAGCATGCCCGCCGGCAGGCCGGCCTGGAGCTCGGTCATGCGGGCGTCGAGGCGTTCGGTCAGGGCCAGGGTGTTGGCCCCGGGCTGCTTCTGAATGGCGAGCACCACCGCCGGGTGGCCGTTGGCCGCGGCCGTGCCGCGGGTGATGGCGGGACCGATGCGCACCCGCGCCAGGTCGGCGATGCGGACCGGCACGCCATCGCGCAGGTCCACGACCGTCGCGGCGATATCGTTGGTGCTGTGCACCCGCCCCAGGCCATTGATCAAATACTCCTGCCCGTTCTCGACCAGAAAACCGGCGGAGGTGTTCTCATTGGTCTCGCTCAGGGCCGCGCTGACCTGATCGAGGCCGATGCGATAGTTGGCCAGCTTCACCGGATCGACCAGCACCTGATACTGGCGGGTCTCGCCACCCGTGATGACCACCTGCGCCACCCCGGGAACCGCCAGCAATTGCCGGCGCAGGTTCCCGTCCGCGACCGTCTTGAGGGTCATGAGGTCATAAGGGGCACCCCCTTCGGCGCGCAGGGCGATGAACATCACCTCCCCCATGATGGAGGTCACCGGGGCCAGGACCGGCGCCGGCATATCGGGGGGAAGGGCGGCGCGGGCGGTCTGGAGGTGCTCCGCCACGACCTGGCGCGCCCGCGGGATATCGGTCCCCCAATCAAACTCCACCCAGACCATGGCCGTGCCGATACCCGTGGAAGAGCGGATGCGCCGCACCCCGGCGGCCCCGTTAAGGGCGGCCTCGATGGGCAGGGTGACCAGGGTCTCCATCTCGGTGGGCGCCAGCCCCGGGGCCTCCGCGAGTACCGTGACCGTGGGCGCGGTGAGATCTGGAAACACATCCACCGGCATGGTCAGGGCGCGGTCAAGGCCGTAACCCAGCAGCAGCAGGGCGGCGGCGAGCACGAAGAGTCGGTCCTTCAGGGACCAGCAAATGAGGGCGGCAATCATGATGGGCGCTCAGTGGGCATGGCCATGACCGGCCTCGGCGGGGGCCCCGGCGGCCAGATGCGCCAGATAGGCGCCACGACTCACCACCCGCTCTCCCGGGGCCAAGCCCTCGGTAATGGCCACGTAATCGCCATCGCGCAGCCCGGTGCGCACCAACCGCCGCGCGAAGCGCTCGCCGCCGGTTTGCACATAGATGACATCACCCCCCGCATCGTTGATCAGGGCACCGGCCGGCACGGCCAGGGCCTCCTCTTCCTCGCCGGTAAAGACCCGGGCGTTGACCGCCTGACCGACCCGCAGCCGGGCATCCGGTCGCGGAAACTCGAAGATGACGGGTACGGTGCGGCTCTGGGCGTCCACCAGGGCCCCG
This sequence comes from Chromatiaceae bacterium, assembly GCA_044228695.1. Lineage (GTDB taxonomy): Bacteria > Pseudomonadota > Gammaproteobacteria > Chromatiales > Chromatiaceae > M0108. The sequence goes on from JBGAUK010000115.1 coordinate 1,549, forward strand.
AAGGCCACCAGGCGCGCCCCCTTGTCCGCGGAGACCTCGAAAGCCGTGTCGAACCCTGGCACCTGGAACCAGGCACCCTGGGGCTGGCGAATGGCGCCGATGTCCGCCTCGGCGACACGGGCCTCGAGCCAGAACCGCTCGGGGTTCACGAAATGAAAGAGCCGTGCGCCCTCCTCCACGAAGCCACCCGGGGCAACCTGGACCTGGGCCACCAGGCCCCCGATGGGTGCCCGCACCGGCACCCCCGCCGCCTCGCCTTCCGGGGTCCGCGTGACCTGGGCCAGACGCTTGCTGGCGGCCGCGAGTTCCGCCTCCGCCACCTCCTCGGCACTGCGAGCCTGGAGCACCTCCCGATTGGGGACGGAACGCTGTTGCCAGAGGGCATCCAGGCGCTCGCGCTCCTGACGGGCCAGATCCCGGGCCGAGGCCGCCCGCGTGACCCCCAACTCCAGGCCCGCCACATCGGTGTCACCCCCGAGCTGGGGCACCAGATAGGCCATGACCTGGCCCTCCTCCACCGGCATCCCCGTGTAGGGAAAGCCCCCGGGAGCGGGCCGCAGGTGGCCGTCGATCGGGGAAGTGACCTGAGCCTCGCCATCCGCGCTCGGCCGCAGCAGGCCCGTGGCGGGCACGGACCCGCGCAGCCGGCGTGGCGTGGCGACCGCGGTAGCGAAGTCCGACCGCCATTGTTGCTCCTTGAGCAGGACCACGCCGCCGTCCTCCGCAACGTCCCCCCCCGCCGCGGGCTCGGCGGCCAGGTGGTCGGGATAAACGGGAAGCTTGCCGAGGTCGTGCGTATCCTGAAGGTCCGGACTCGCGAGGCTGATGCGCACCCGCCGCTCAGCCGCCGCCGAGGGGGACACCGCAACCCGGAATAACCCAGGGCGGGAGGGGGACGGGGCGATGAAGGTCTCGTCCGGGGCGTCGCCACCCGCGAGGGTCACCCGGACCTCGCCCACCTCGATGGGCTTGAAATCCGCGAGGCGGGTCAGATGCACCAGAAACTCGGCGGTTTCACCCACCACCAGGGGCGGCAGTTCCGCGAAGAGCTCCGTCCGATCGCTGAAGAGGGTCACCGCCAGGGGCTCCAGATGTCCCTCCGCGTCATGATCGGTGGCGTGGGGATGGACGCCCCCCAAGAGGCCGATTACCCAATCCTGCAGGCGATGCCAGCTATCTTCATGGGCGACCTCCTGCTCCTGTTCATGCCCCGCGTGGTCATGCCCCGCCTGGTCAGGGTGCGCGGGCGCCGTGGCTTCACCCCAGGCGGCGGGTTGGACCAGGGCCATCAAGGCCCCGGCGACGATCAGCGACCTTAAAGTCGCGCTGGCTTTGGCAGGCATGCCCGGTTGCTCCCGTGTCAAAAGGCCTCCCCCAGCCCCGGGTGGGGGAGATTAGGTCGGAGGTGTCTCAACCCGGCCTCTCCGGGCCCTGAATCAGGGTCGATAGGGGGCCGAGACCTGCCGGATGGTAGCAGGGATGGCTCCGGCGCCAAGTTTTTTTGACCTTTTTCACATGGTCTGGGCCTGCGTCAGACGCTCCTGGATGCGCTGATTCCCGGTCTGAAGGCGGACGTTCTCGGCTGCCAGGGGTGATCACTCAAGCCAGGGATGCGTTGCTAGCATCCCTAGCTGCTTGAAGGCGAATCAAGGGGTAAGATACGCATGCTTTCAGCCGCTTCCCGCCAGGTATCGCCATGGTCTTCAGCTCCTTCAACTTTTTTTTCCTCTTTCTGCCTGTCACCTTGGTGGGCTTTTACATCCTGGGACGCCGGGATGAGCACTGGGCGGCCTCCTGGCTGCTGCTGGCCTCCCTGGCCTTTTACGTCTCCTGGAATCTTGCCTACCTGCCCATCCTGGCGATTTCGATTGTCGGCAATTACCTGGCTTACCGAGGAATCCTGCAAGCGGCGGAGGCGCGCAAAAAAGCCTGGCTGATCCTCGCCGTCACCGGCAACCTGCTGCTGCTGGGCTATTTCAAATACGCCAATTTCTTCATCCAGTCCGTCAACGACCTTACCGGGGCCGGTATCCACCCGCTGGACGTGCTCCTACCCATTGGCATCTCCTTTTTCACCTTCACCCAGATCGCCTTCCTGGTCGATGCCCGTCATGGCCGGGCGGCGGACGTAGGTCTCTGGCGCTATGCCCTCTTCGCCTCCTACTTCCCCTACATCGTCGCGGGACCGGTGCTCAATCACAAGGACATGCTGCCCCAGTTCGCCGACCGCCAGAACTATGCCTTCAGCGCCGAAAACCTGGCGGTGGGCCTCAGCCTGTTCACTTTCGGCCTGGCCAAGAAGGTCCTGATCGCCGATAACCTGGTACCCGTGGTCAGTCTCGGCCTGGGTGGTGATGACCCTCAGCTCCTGGCCGCCTGGATCGGCATCCTGGCCTACAGCCTCCAGATCTATTTCGATTTCTCCGGCTACTCCGACATGGCCATCGGCGTGTCACGCATGCTTGGCTTCCAGATCCCCTTCAACTTCGATTCCCCCTACAAGGCGACCAATGTCAGCGAATTCTGGACCCGCTGGCACATCTCCCTGTCACGCTTTCTGCGCAACTATCTCTATATCCCCCTGGGTGGCAACCGCCACGGCCAGTTCAAGCGTTACCGCAACCTGATGCTGACCATGCTGCTGGGTGGACTCTGGCATGGGTCCAACTGGACTTTCGTCATCTGGGGCGGCCTGCACGGCCTCTACCTCTGCGTGCAGCATGGCTGGCAGACCTGGCGTGGCGAGGGGCGGCCAGCACCGACCCGGGCGGTCAGGCTCTTCAGCCAGGTCCTGACCTTCCTGGCCATACTGGTGACCTGGGTCTTTTTCCGCGCCACTGATCTGGGGTCCGCCCTGGAGGTCCTCCGGGGCTTGATCGGGCTGAACGGCCTGGCGGTCAATCCGGCCATCGGTCCCGGAGAGCTGGCCATTGTCGCCGTCGGCGCCTTCATCGCCTTCCTCATGCCTAATACCAATCAGATTGTCCTGTATGTTGGTAACCGCTTCCCGCAGGCACTGGCGGCCTTCTGCCTCATCCGCCCTCAGTGGCGACCCAATCTGGGCTGGGCCCTGGCGATGGGCATCCTGCTGGTGATCGGCATCCTCAATATGGATAAGACCGCCGACTTCATCTATGCCCAGTTCTGATCCCGACCACCTGTCGCGCCCTTCAGCCCCAGCCCAGGAATACGCACCGACCATGGCCACTTACTCTCGCTACCTCGCCTACCTCGGCCTGACCGTTCTCGGCCTGCTGGGGTTGGTGGTGACCATCAACTACCAGGTGGACCCCTACCTGATTCACCAGTGGGACTCTCCCCTCTTGCAGCGACTGACCATCGCCCAGCAGAAGATCGTCCCCTGGGGCAAGACCTACGCCGCCTACCGCTACCAGCCGGACATCGTCTTCATTGGCAGCTCCCGCACCGAAATCGGCCTGCCCACGGCACTGCCCCAGTTAGCCGACCAGCGGGTGCTGAACCTGGCCATCAGCGGCGCCTCGCTAAAGGACGCCATGAAGATGCTGCGCCACACCAGCTACTCGCATCGGCCCAAGGTGGTGGTCTGGGGCCTGGACTTCGGCTGGCTCTTCGGTCTCAAGGGCGGCAACAGCGATTTCGATGAGGCACTGATCGCCACCTCGGAGTTCTATCCCGTCAAGCGCTTCCTGCTCAATCTCAAGCGCGCCGCCTCCTGGACCCAGACGGTGGAGACCTGGAAGATCCTCCTCGGTATCAATGAGCAACAATGCCTGCCGATCCTGGCCAGCCGTGGCCATAAATCGAACGAGTGCCTCAAGATCATCATGGCGGATGAGGGGGGTACGGCCTTCGCCTTCGACAAGATCATGACCCAGGGCGACGCCTCGGACATCCCCAAGGATACCGCCGGGACCCTGGCGGCCCTGGACCAGCTCACCCAGGATTATTGCCGGCAGGGGGTCGCCTTCCGCTTCTTCCTCAGCCCGGTCCACGCCCTGGCGGAGCTGTCCTACTGGCAGGACGTCCTGCCGGCTCACGAGCAATGGAAGCGCGATCTGGTCAAGATCTTCGACCAGCGGCGCCAGGAGGGCTGCGACATTCGCTTCCGGGACTTCACCGGCTTCAACCGCATCACCACCGAACCCGTGCCCCAGGTCACGGGCAAGGATGAGATGCGCTACTACTGGGAGTATTCCCACTACTCGGCCGAGGCCGGCAAGGAGATCCTGGAGACCCTGCTGCCCGCCAGCCCGCCGCCCAGCGATACGGATTTCGGCGTCGATCTGACCGGGGCGACCATCGAACAGCATCTGAACGATTTTCGCCGCCAGCGCGCGGAATACTGCGCCAGCCATCCCTGGGAGACGCGCAACCTGCCCGCCTGTCAGCGCGGCGCGGCCGAGGGCCCCTCTTCAGATGGCACCAACGCGGACCCCGGTAGCAAGGGGCAGGGGTAAGCACCCAAGCGAGGTCGGGGGATAGGGCGTCACGCACACCCCCCGATCGTCGAGCAAGGCGTGACCATCTTGCCGAACCAGGCATAGTCGATGGCTTGTACGAGCGCCTCGCTATCGCCGCCCTGGTCGCCGATCACAGCCGCAGCCCCTCCTGGCGCTCGAACCGGGCGATGAAGGTCTCGATCTCCGCCGCCAGTTCGGCGCGCGCCGTCAGTCCCTGAATCCAGCGCTCCGGGATCGCCGCGTAGCCCAGGGCCGCGCCCAGAATCGCCCCCAACACCGCTCCCCGATGGCAATTGTCACCGCCGACATTGGTATTGGCCACCAGCGCGGCCTCGAAATCATCGGCGTAGCGGGCCGCCAGGTAGAGGACGGCCGGGAACGACTGATCGATGTAACAGGCCGGGCTCAGCAGGCCCCCGATGACGTCCAAATCCCCCAACCGGTTGCGCTGGACCTTCTGGAGTAGGTCCCCCAACCGGAAGCCCAGCCCCTGGGCCAGGGTGCAGGCCAGTGGCGCCACCGCAGGAGAAGGCTCCCGCAGCAGACTCACCAGCAAGTCGCCCAAGGCCAGGGCATAGCGTTCCAGGGTCTGGGAACGGTGGGTCAGGCGCAGATGGGTCAGGAGGGCGGTATGCACCCCCGCCGGGTCGGCCCCCGCCAGCCAGGTGGCAAAAATCACCGGTGGCAACCCCACCAGGCCGCCGATCGAGGCGGTATCGTGCCCTTCCGCGCCAGCGCAGCGCTCCGGTGGCAGGCCCCGGGCGAAATTCGCGAAGAAATCCCGGTGGTAGGACTCGGCGTAGAGGTCATGGTGACTATCCGGCGCCGTCATGAAGGCCAGATAGTCGCGCAAAAAGGCCGCTGGATCATAGTGGCCGGCGGCGTTCAGGGTCCGCAGCAGCACCCGGACACAGAGCAGATTCAAGGTGTTGTCACCCGGTCCCAGCCCCTGGTGGTAATGGATATTGGATTGGCCCCAGAACTGCCTCTTGCCCTTGAGAATGACGCCACCCACCACCTCGCCCTCCTGGGAGCCACGTCCCGCGCGACCGGTACTGGCCAGGGGCATGATGGAGTTGGGGTGGCGAGCCTTGGGGCCCTGATAGTCGCGGAGGGTCCCAAAATCCCGCCGCAGGGCGGCGATGTCGTAATACCAATGGACCGGCATCGCCAGCACATCGCCAACGAACAGGCCCCACAAGGCCCCGCGCAGGCGATCCCCGGGCGTCAGTCCTGGGCATCCAGATAAAACCACTGGCCATCCTCCCGCGTGAATCGGCTGATCTCATGCAGCCGATGGGCCCGGCCGGCGATTTTATAGCGGGCGACAAATTCCACGACGCCCTGTACATCATCCGGCCCGCCGGCTACCGCGCGGACGACTTTCAAGCCCAGCCAAGGCACCGATTCCGTCTCGATCGAGATCGAGATGGGCGGGCCGGGTGGAGGGGTGCCAAGTCCGCAGCAAGTAGTCGGAGTGCTTCCGGACATAGGCCACGTAGCGCGAGCGCATCAGGGCCTCGGCCGTAGGCGGCAATTGGCCCGCATCCAGATAGCGCCAACAGCAGGCGGCATAGGCATGAGGGGCGCCACACGGACAGGCATCCAGGGGCGGTTTACGCGAACGCATGAAAAACACCATAGCTATAACAGGTTAGCTGCACCGCCCCCTTACCCCAGGCGCCCCAGGCCCTCGAGAAGGCGTGGCGGGAAACTCATGGCCAGGGCCTCAGTAATCCTCGGGCAGTAGGACCGTGGTGGCGGAGCGGTCGGCCTCGGTGATGATCCACACCTTGAAACCATCGTCGAACTGGTAGGCGCTCAACAGCCGGTCCCCATCACGGAGGGCCTGGTTGTTGGCCTGAATATCCTCCTTGTCCAGGTCGCCCCAGTCACCCAAGGCGTGACGGTTGAGCATGGTCTGGACAATGTGTAGTTGCCCGCGCTTATCCAGGGCCAGTTGCGCGGTCCGGGTCATGACGACCTGGCCAAGTTCAAACAGGGGCTCGGTCATACGAGGCACTCCCGTGTGGTGGTAGAGCGTGGGTCAGGCCATGGTCGCCTGGCGATCGGCCCAGGATTCCCTGCGATTCAGGGCCATGTCAGGGGCTTAGCCTGAGCGGGTTTGATTGGAGGCGAGTTTAGGGGCAGAAGGGGTGAGGGGGCAAGGCGAAGGGCTCACCCAATCAAGAGGTAACCGCTCACTGCAGGGGACGCTACAAGTAGCAGATGGGCTTGGGGATTACTGTTGATATTCAATAGGCTATAGGTGTTTGCACTACAAGTATCAGGAGGCGGCTCTACAAGGAGCGGGGACCTCGGGGGGGTGCGGGACACGCTACCCAGATTGATCTGGAGCAACAATTTCGCGGTTTCTGATAAAGGTTGCAAAAAATCAGGGTGCTGATTCTAGTGAAGAAAGCGGTCAAAATGTCGTTTTTGTCTGCATTTGAAGCGTTATGTGTGTATACGGCTGAGGAAGGGCGGTCTAGGCTATGGATTGGGCTCGGGATGGGAAGCGGGACTGCCTTCTTTGCAGCGCTATCGAAGACATACGGGATTACCAGGGAATTGGCTTGATCCGGAGATGTAAAAGTAGGACATCTTGGGTGGAATATTTTCAGGATTTTAATACCCAGCTCGCCGTAACAACTCGCTGGCGCTTACTCGAAGATATCCACAAATACGAATAAGACTCATTAGGGGTCTAATTATGTTCTCCTCGCTCAATACCTCACATGTAGCTCCGATCTAAGCCTGCATCTTGAGCCAGGGTTTCTTGCGAGAAGCCAAGATCCGCGCACAGCGAACGGATTGCCTGCCCAATGGCAACCAATGCAGGGTTTCCAGCATGTGTGGGGGAGGGTCTTGCCATGCCTCATTCTTGATGCTTGCCGAATTAACTTTCAGGAGAAAGTCGTGTTAAAACCTATAACACTCTGCATTCTGTCATTGTTTTTATCGATTCGCTTTGCCCAAGCGATGGATTGTAAAAGCGCCAAAACGGAACAAGAGAAAGCTATCTGCTCGGATCATGATCTAATGAGGTTAGATCAAACTTTAAACGAGAGTTATGAAAGCAAGAAGGCTGAAGCCAAAAATGACGATCAGGGCAATAAATTTTTGAAAGACCAAATTCATTGGCCAACGGTGTCCGCTTGAGGTCATAGGTAGGCCTTCTGAGGTGGACCCCCCTGTCAAGACAGCACCCCACCCAAAATAAGATATAAAAGTTGGTGGTGGTTGCGCCGCAGGCGTCCTGAATTTGCGGGCGGGCTCGCGCGGTGGCGTGGGGATAACGGGTGCATGAGCGGGGGCAAGGTGGGGGCAACCCGCGCAGCGGGTTGTCCCCGGCTTGTCCCCACGGCCGCTGGCGGCATGCACGCGTTATCCCCACGGCGTCCGCCCCTACCGCCCTCAGTCCGCCAGCTGGACCGCGCCGCGATGGACCTGGGCCGGGGTGGC
>JBGAUK010000116.1:0-9437 GCA_044228695.1 Chromatiaceae bacterium
GACCAACGGGATGATTGAGCGCTTTAACGGCCGCATCAGCGAGGTCCTGGCGACCAACCGCTTTCGCTCCGGTGAGCAACTGGCGGAGACCCTGCAGCGCTATGTCAATGTCTATAATCACCATATTCCACAGCGGGCACTGGGCCATGTGTGCCCGGTGGAGGCCCTGGAACAGTGGCGGGTAAAGCAGCCTGAACTGTTCGTTTCAGAGATTAACAATCTCCCGGGGCTTGACAGGTAGCTCAAAAAGGGGAAAGGCCAGCATAGGTGTATGGGACAGGGACGCGAAACTTTCCGGGGTGACAACACCCAGAGCCCAAGAGGCCAAATATCCCGCCGCAATCCCGATGCCCACCGCGAACAATCGTAGGGAACCCTTGGCCCAGACGGTCACACCGATGATGAGGCCCAGCGTGATGCCCGCTATGGCCAGATGGTGAGGCACAACAGCCCCCTCCAATCCATACCCCGTGCATCGCGTGGCGGCGGCACCGACCAGGGAAATCCCCAGCATCATGATGACCACCCCGCATACCTCTGCGGAAAAAACCGAGCGGAGACGGTAGAAGACGTGGGCAACGACGATCTGGACAACCCCGGTCATCGCCATCAGACCGGCCAGCAATCCCAGCCCGCCCAAGCGTACGGCTTCCAGCGAAAGGGGCAGGAAAATCGGATTTGCCGTTTGAATGGCGAGAAATCCGGACCCCACCCGCCGACCGGGATGGGCTTGCAAAAAAGTCATCACGGCCGTCACCGCCAGCGTGGCCATCAGCATGGAGCGCGACGCTTCGACCGAATACCCCGCCTCTTGAATGAGCAGAAGAGGGTAAAACAGATACATGAGCGCGAGTAGCAGATGCTGAACGCCCAGAAACGCACTCAAACCCCATGAGGGGCGATCGTCCTGACCATAGGTCATGGAGGCCGGCGGTGTCGTCCCGCCAGAACGACGGTCAAGGTCTGAATTCATCGCGGGAATTAGCGGGTGGGGGATGGGGGATGGGAAACCCACCGCACGGCGGCTATGGCCAAGGGGAACTTAGCCCGCATCGCCATCCCCAGCCGGCCTGGGCCCCTGCTAGACGCCAGCCACAACCGCTATCTTGCCGATCCGGGCCTGCCATTCGGCGGGGCCGGTCAAATGCACCGAGCCACCACGGCTGTCCACGGCGACGGTGACCGGCATATCGACCACGTCGAACTCGCGGATGGCCTCCATCCCCAGGTCCTCGAAGGCCACCAGGCGTGAACCCCTAATGGCCTTTGAGACCAGATAGGCTGCGCCGCCGACGGCCATGAGATAGACGGCGCCGTGTTTCTTGATGGCCTCGATGGCGACCGGACCGCGCTCGGCCTTGCCCACCATGCCGATGAGGCCGGTTTGGGCCAGCATTTGCTCGGTGAATTTATCCATGCGGGTGGCGGTGGTGGGGCCGGCGGGGCCGACCACCTCGTCGCGGACGGGATCGACGGGCCCGACGTAGTAAATAAAGCGATTCGTGAGATCCACGCCCTCCGGCAGGCCTTCGCCCCGGCTGAGCAGATCCGTCAGGCGCTTGTGGGCGGCATCGCGGCCAGTCAGGAGCTTGCCGCTGAGCAGCAGGCGGTCGCCGGGCTGCCATTGGGCGATCGTTTCCTTGGTCATTTCGTCCAGGTTGACGCGGATGGCCTTGGCATCGGCCTGCCAGACGACATCCGGCCAGTCCTCCAGACGCGGAGGGGTCAGCTCGGCCGGGCCGCTGCCGTCCAGGGTGAACACGACATGGCGGGTGGCGGCGCAGTTGGGGATCATGGCCACCGGCAGGGAGGCGGCGTGGGTTGGAAAGTCCTTGATCTTGACGTCGAGGACCGTGGTCAGGCCGCCCAGGCCCTGGGCGCCGATACCGAGGGCATTAACCTTTTCGTAGAGCTCCAGGCGCAACTCCTCCAGTGGGTTACGCGGGCCATGGGCCTTGAGTTCGCGGATATCGATCTCCTCCATGAGGGCCTCCTTGGCCAGCAGCATGGCCTTTTCGGCCGAGCCGCCAATGCCGATGCCCAGCATGCCCGGCGGACACCAGCCGGCACCCATGAGGGGGACGGTGCGCAGCACCCAATCGACCAGGCTGTCGCTGGGGTTGAGGATCGCAAACTTGGATTTGTTCTCCGAGCCGCCGCCCTTGGCCGCCAGCTTAACGTGGACCTTGTCCCCCGGCACCAGGCTGACATGGACCACGGCCGGGGTGTTATCGCGGGTGTTGCGCCGCTCGCCGTAGGGTGGCGCGACCATGGAGGCCCGCAGCCGGTTGTCCGGATGCAGGTAGGCGCGACGCACCCCCTCGTCCACCATCTCCTGCAAACCCAGATTGGCCTCCCAGTGCACCGCCATGCCCACTTCCAGGAAGGCGACCACCATGCCGGTGTCCTGACAGATGGGCCGATGGCCCTCGGCGCAGAGCCGCGAGTTATAGAGAATCTGGGCCATGGCGTCGCGGGCCGCGGGGGATTCCTCCCGTTCGTAGGCCGCGCCCAAGGCGCGAATATAGTCCAGGGGGTGGTAGTAAGAGATGAACTGGAGGGCGTCGGCGATGCTGGCGATCAGGTCTTCTTGGCGGATGCTTGTCATTATGGGTGAGCCTTTGGTGGGGGCGCGGTAGAGGGGGTCATTATAATAGAGTCCCGGCCTGACTTGCCGGCGTCACGCCCCGGCCAAGCGCATCTCAGGCCCAAAGCCTTTGTCTCCGCTGGCTGACCTAACAGCGAGCCGGGGTCCGGGGTCTGGAGGTTTGCCCATGACCCGGTGCGGGGTTAACATCGTCGCCCTACTCTCTTTACCGCCGGCCGGGAGCTGACAGTATGAATCCACTGCCCTTTGTGCGTCCGCGTCGCATCCTTGCGATGTGCCTATCCCTGTGCGGCGCGCTCCTCTTGACAGCCTGCGCGACGCCACGCCCACCCGAGGTGACGAAGCCGGTGCGGCCCGCACTGCCGCTGCGGACGCCGGCCGCGACGCCTTACTCTGCCATCGTAGTCGACGCCCATTCGGGCAAACTCATCTACGCCGCAGCCGACAAGCAGACGCGGTTTCCCGCTTCGCTGGTCAAGATGATGACGCTCTATCTGGTCTTCGACGCGCTAGACTCGGGGCGGATCAGCAAGAACACACGCATCCCCATCTCCGCACGCGCCGCCGCCCAGCCCGCGTCCAAGCTTTATCTGAAGCCAGGCGACACCATCGATGTCGATACCGCAATCCGCGCCTTGGTCGTCAAGTCGGCGAACGACGTTGCCACCGCTGTCGCCGAGCACCTGGGCGGGAGCGAGGCGAATTTCAGCGCGCAGATGACGGCCAGAGCCCGGATGCTGGGCATGAGCGACACGATTTTCAGGAATGCCTCCGGCCTGCCGGATCCCGGAATGCGGACCACGGCCCGCGACATGGCCACCCTCGGCATGGCTCTAAAGCGGGACTTCCCTGGCAAGTTTGGCTATTTCTCCCTGCGTGACTTCGAGCACAAGGGTCAGATCTTCAAGGGACACAACCGGGCGATGGACATGATCGATGGCGCTGACGGCATCAAGACCGGCTTCACGCGCGCCGCGGGATTCAACCTCGCCACCTCGGTCCGCCAAGACGGCCGCGCCGTTGTCGCCGTGGTCATGGGGGCGGAGTCGGCCCGCAGCCGCGACGTCTTCATGCGCGACCTCATCGCTGCGAGCCTGCCGAAGGCAGAGCGCCGGTAAGGCATCTTCCAGGGGATGGGAGGATGGGGATGGGAAATCCAACCGCACGGCGGCTGTGGTCGTGGGACCTTAGCATCGAACGACGGGGGCTCTGCAAGGGCAAAAAATGCGATCTGACGGTGGCCGACAGAAGGAGATGCGGGGACAAGCCGCCGTTTGGGAGGGGGCCGGATGGGTTGTGACCTCGGGCCCCGCTGCCAAACTCCACCATGAGCCCCACCCCGACCACTCGCAGCAACGGCGGCGCGGACACCGCGGTCCAGGCGGTCGGCATTGGCGCCTCGGCGGGAGGGCTCGCCGTGCTGGAGCAGTTCCTTGCGCAGATCCCCGCAAACAGCGGCCTGGCCTATGTGGTAGTCCAGCATCTGGATCCAACGCACAAGGCAATGCTGGTCGAACTGCTGCAGCGGAACACCGCCCTGCAAGTAGTCGAAGCCGCTGAGGCGATGTGTTTGGAGCCGGATGTCGTCTACGTCATCCCCCCCAATCGTGACTTGACCGTGGCGTCCGGCATGTTGCACCTTGCGCCGCCCATTCAGCCCCGCGGCTTGCGTTTGCCGATCGATCTGCTCTTTTCCTCGCTGGCGCGCGACCAGGGCGAGCGGGCCATCGGTGTGGTGCTGTCGGGGATGGGCTCGGACGGCGTGCTTGGCTTGCAGGCCATCAAGTCCCAGGGCGGTCTGACCTTGGCGCAATCGCCCGAATCGGCGCAGTTTGACTCGATGCCGAAGAGCGCTATCGCCGCAGGTTGCGTCGACATCGTCGGCTTGCCAGCCGAACTGCCCAATCACATCTTTCGCGTCACGGCCGATCGGCAGGCCGCGGCGCTGTTTCCCCCTGGCAGTGACGAAAGCGACGCGCAAGCACTGTCGTCGATCCTGCACATGGTTCGCGACCGCAGCAAACACGATCTCTCAGACTACAAGCTCAGCACCCTGCGCCGACGCATCCAGCGCCGCATGAGCGTGCATGGCCTGGCGACCACAGCCGACTACGAGGGCTTCGTCAAAAAGAACCCGCAGGAGTTGGATCTGCTCTTCAAGGAAATGCTGATCGGCGTGACCAGCTTCTTTCGCGATCCCGAGGTCTGGCAGGAGCTCAAGGAATCCGTCCTCCCGGTCTTGCTCACGCGCGGCCCCGAAGACAACCGCTTACGTGCCTGGGTCGTCGGCTGCTCGACGGGTGAAGAGGCCTACTCTTTGGCGATGATCTTCAGGGAGGTGATCGCCGAGTTGCCGGCGGCAGCAGGCAAATCGGTCCAGATCTTTGCCAGCGACTTGAGCGCCGATGCGATCAGCGCCGCTCGCAAGGGCCGCTACCCGGCCAAGATCGCGGCCGACATGGACCCGGCGCGCTTGGCGAAGTTCTTTTCGACCCAGGGCGATGGCTACCTTATCGATAAGCAGATCCGCGAGATGGTCCTGTTCGCCCAACACGACGTGATTCTGGATCCGCCCTTCACCAAGCTGGACCTGCTTAGCTGTCGCAACCTGCTGATCTACTTCAACGCCACCTTGCAAAGGCGTTTGATGCCCCTTTACAGCTACAGCCTGCGCCCGGGGGGCGTTCTGCTTCTGGGGAGCTCCGAGACCGTCGGCGGCTCGTACGCCCAGTTCACGCCGATCAGTCAGAAATCCAGGCTCTATTGGCGCAACGAGTCAGCGCTCAGTGTCGGGTCGGTGGAATTTCCCATCATCTCTCGCCCGCTCTCGAGCCGGCTTCCCAAGGAGTCGAAAGTGTCTCAACCGGCCATCCCATCCCCCAACCTCCAGACCCATGCAGAACAAGCACTGCTTCAGGAGTTCTCTCCCCCCGCGGTACTGGTCAATGAACAGGGCGATGTCGTGTACATCAACGGCAGCGTCAGCAAATATATGGAGCCGGCATCGGGCAAGGCCAACTGGAATATTCATGTGATGGCACGCCCGGCCATACGGGCGCAGATTTCGGCGGGACTGCGCCAGGTGCTGCAGGCCCGGGGCACCCTCGAGTTGAAAGGCCTGCGGTTGGGCGATGACGCCCAGTTCACGGTCAACGTGACGGTCAAGGCCATGCAGGAGCCGAAGTCCCTGGCCGGCCTGTTCATAATCGTCTTCCGTGATGTCATCGAGCCTGCGAAGCGCAGGCGCGGGAAAGCCGGGGCAATCGACGCGGTCACTGCCGAGGAACTGCAACGCTGCAAAGACGAGATACAGGCGTTGCGGCAGGAGATGGGCGCATCGGCGGAGGAACTGCAGGCGGCCAACGAGGAACTGCAATCGACCAATGAAGAACTGCAGTCGGCGAATGAGGAACTGACCACCTCCAAAGAAGAGTCGCAATCGATGAACGAGGAATTGCAGACGCTCAACGGCGAGCTGCAATCCAAGCTCGATGATCTGGCCCTGGCGCAGAGCGACATGCAAAACCTGCTCAACAGCACCGACATCGCCACGCTGTTCCTGGACAGCGCCCTGAACGTGAGGCGCTATACCGACCAGATCGCGCGCATCGTTCACCTGCGCGAGGGCGATATCGGCAGACCCCTGACGGAACTGGCCAGCACACTGATCTACCCGCAGCTCAATGACGATGCAAAGGAGACCCTGCGCACCCTGACGTTCACCGAAAAGCAGATCACCACCACTGACGGACTCTGGTTCATGGTACGAATCAAGCCCTACCGAACGCTCTCCAACGTGATTCAGGGTGTGGTGATCACCTTCATTGACATCACCGCCTCCAAAGAACTTGAATCCCGCCTGCGCAAGGCTTAGAAGTTACCGCCGGGTAAGTTTTTTCAGTCCACGAATACCCATCCAAGAGGAACTCAAAATGTCAGATGCAGTAAAAGAAGCGTACGGTTTGACGAGCCTACGCCAGCGCGCCGCAGACAAATTAGGCGGCAGTAGCCCGGCAACTGGTAAGCGGGCCAGCCAGATCGACGCTTTGGCAGTGCTGCACCAGCTGGCATCATCGCCAGCGACAGCGGGGGACGCCATGGCGCTGCTTCACGAACTGCAGGTTCACCAGGTCGAGCTGGATCTTCAGCAAGAAGAACTTCTTCGCTCACAGTCCGAGCTGGAGACGGCGCTGAGGCGTCAGGCCGTCCTGGTCGAGCGGGCGCCCGTCGGCTACATGACCATCGACGCAAGAACCCTGTTGTGCGAGATCAACCTGGCTGGCGCGCGACTGCTCGGCGCGCCGGGCCAAGAACTGCTGGGTCACCCGCTGGCCAATTTTTTGATGCCACGCAGCGTTGAGGCATTGCAAGCGCTGCTCAATCGAACACGTGAGGTTCGGGAGCCCGAGACGTGCGAGTTGGAATTGAGGCCGATCTCGGGCGTCAATCGCAAAGTGCAGGCTGCAGTCGACCAGGACATCACGCCGGAGCGCTTCCTGCTGGTACTGATGACCCCAGCCCCCACGCAGTTGCGCCAGTCCGAAAAGTAATCTGCCTTCAATTGGTCCTTGCACCCGCCCCCAGGGCTCTGTATCATCCCGCCCCTCAGACGACAGGCGCGTAGCTCAGTTGGTTAGAGCACCACCTTGACATGGTGGGGGTCGTTGGTTCGAGCCCAATCGCGCCTACCAATTCCTAGGCTACCCGTGCAGCGACTAGCCCCATCCGGGGCCGTAGGCGTTGCCGGGTAGCTTGATGTTTTTCGGCGGCCGGCGTCATGTTGTTGGCCATGAGCTGAATCACGTGATCCCTCGTACCGATCACCACTGAGCAGGCAGATTGCCCATGCCCCGGATCACCCTCCCCGACGGTTCCGTTAAGTCTTTCGACGCCCCTTTGACTGTGGCCCAGGTCGCGGCAAGTATAGGCCAGGGCCTGGCCCGTGCCGCCCTTGCCGGCCGGGTCGATGGCCGCCTCGTCGACACCTCGTATCTCATCGCTCAGGACGCCAGTCTGGCCATCGTCACCGCCCGGGACGAGGAGGCCTTGGAACTGCTGCGTCATGACGCCGCCCATGTCATGGCCCAGGCCGTCCAGGAACTCTATCCCGGTACCCAGGTGACCATAGGCCCCGCCATCGACAACGGCTTCTATTACGACTTTGCCCGCGCGGAGCCCTTCACCCCGGAAGACCTGGGGGCGATCGAGCAGCGCATGCACGAGATCGTCGCCCGTGACCTGCCCCTGGAGCGCGAGGTCTGGGACCGCGAGGACGCCAAGACCCTCTTTGCCGGCATCGGCGAGGACTTTAAGGTTCAGATCATCGAGAACATCATCCCCGAGGGGGAAGAGGTCTCCATTTATCGCCAGGGCGACTGGTTTGATGTCTGCCGCGGCCCGCATCTGCCCAGCACGGGCAAACTCGGCAATGGCTTCAAGCTGATGAAGGTGGCCGGCGCCTACTGGCGGGGCGATTCCACCCAGCCCATGTTGCAGCGCATCTATGGCACCGCCTGGCGTGACCGTAAGGAACTCAAGGATTACCTCACGCGCCTGGCGGAGGCGGAGAAGCGCGACCATCGCAAGCTCGGCAAGGCCCTGGATCTCTTCCATACCCAGGAAGAGGCGCCGGGCATGGTCTTCTGGCATGACAAGGGCTGGACCATCTACCTGATCCTGGAGGACTACATTCGGTCCAAACTCCGGGTGCATGGCTATCTCGAGGTACATACCCCCCAGATCATCGATCGCAGCCTCTGGGAGCGGTCTGGCCACTGGGAAAAGTTTCGCGCCGACATGTTCGTTACCGAGGCCGAGGAGCGGGTCTTCGCCATCAAGCCGATGAACTGCCCGGCCCACATCCAGATTTTCAATCACGGGCTCAAGAGCTACCGCGACTTGCCCCTGCGCATGGCGGAGTTTGGCTCCTGCCACCGCAACGAGCCCTCCGGGACCCTGCACGGCCTGATGCGGGTGCGTAACTTCGTCCAGGATGACGCCCACATCTTTTGCACCGAGGACCAGATCCTCTCCGAGGTCCTGGACTTCATCGACCTGCTCTATGGCATCTACCGGGATTTCGGCTTCGACGAGGTGCTGGTGAAGTTTTCCACCCGCCCGCCCAAGCGCGTGGGTTCCGACGCCACCTGGGATAAGGCGGAGCAGGCCCTGGGAAATGCCCTTATCAAGAAGGGCCTGGCCTTCGACCTGCAGCCTGGCGAAGGCGCCTTCTACGGTCCCAAAATCGAATTCTCCCTGCGGGACTGCCTGCAACGGGTCTGGCAACTCGGTACCATCCAGCTCGACTTCTCCATGCCGGAGCGCCTGGGTGCCCATTACATCGCCGTTGATAACAGCCGCCAGACCCCGGTCATGCTTCACCGCGCGGTACTGGGTTCCCTGGAGCGATTCATCGGCATTCTGATCGAACACTACGCCGGCGCCCTGCCCCTCTGGCTGTCGCCCTTGCAGGCCGTGGTACTCAATATCACCGACCGCCAGGCGGACTGGGCCCGGGAAGTGGCTAGCACTTTGACGGATAAGGGCTTCCGGACCCATCTGGACTTGAGAAACGAGAAGATCGGCTTTAAAATCCGCGAGCACACCCTGCAAAGGGTGCCCTACCTGCTGGTCATCGGCGATAGGGAGGTCGAATCCAATCAAGTGGCTGTACGTGCGCGCGATGGCAAGGATCTGGGTCAGATGAGTCTGGCACAGCTCGTTGCCCTTTTGAATGTTCAAATGGCGCAGCTCGGCCGCGTTTCCGTGGAGAATTGACAATCAAGCGCGAGTCAGGAAGAGGATCCGAAAAAAACCGGATCAATGGAGC
>JBGAUK010000117.1:0-9281 GCA_044228695.1 Chromatiaceae bacterium
GGGTCTCCAGGGGGGTTCCGCCTTCCGCGCCCTGGCGGGCTTTGGCCGCCAGGGACGACTCCATGAAGAGCACTTCTTCGAGTTGGCCGGCGACCTGCCGGTAGAGGTCAGCTTCGTTACCACCCCGGAGGAGGCTGACCGCTTCCTGGCCCGCCTCAAGGGTGAAGGTCTAAACCTCTTCTATCTGCGGGTGCCGGTAGACTATGGTTTCAGCGACGATGCCGCGCCCTGATGGGGTCCATCCGGATACCCAGAACTCGTCAATCTTCGGCAAACAGCAGCAAGGTCGGGTGTCGGTGGGTGGGGAGCGCCGTGAATACGTCCCTGTAGGCTTGGCGACAGCATCCCTGCTGTCGACACCCCCATCCGCCGCCACCCGACCCTGCAGGCCAGAAAACTCTCTGGTCTTTGGTCTATTTCTAACCTTGGGCCAGCGCCAGCCTGACCTGCTGTTCCAACTCGGCCTTGAGGCCAGGCTCCAGCCGAAGTTGGCGCGCCAGCTCGTCCAGGTAGGCCCGCTCCAGAAAGTGCTCCTCGTTGACCACTAAGACGCTGGCGATATAGATCTCCGCCGCCATTTCCGGAGTGGTCGCGGCGCGCGCCACCGCGGCGGGGTCCAGGGGCTTGTTCAGCTCGGCGGCCAGCCACTGTTCAAATTCGGCATTGCCGCCGCCCAGCTTGGTCAGGGCCTCGGTCATCAAGCCCTGTTCGCGCGCGTCGACATGACCATCGGCCTTGGCGGCGGTGACCATGGCCAGGAGGATCGCCCGCTGATGTTGCTCGGCCTGGGCCTGGGGCAGACGATCCAGGGTCTGGGGCTCGGCCTGGGGAGTGCCCGGGGCCTGGTTGGCCTGCCAGTTGTTGTAGGCCTTGTAGGCAATCGCCCCCACCGCGGCCATGCCACCGTAAGTGAGGACATTGCCGACGATCTCTCTCCCGCCTTTATTGCCCAGCAGCAGGCTCAGGGCGCTGCCGGCCAGGGCGCCGCCGCCAGCGCCGGTGAGGAAGCTGCTGAGTGAGGAATTGCCGCCCTCCTGACCCTTGTTGAAAAGGCCACCCAGGACGTCCATCACCCCGCCACCACCGCCACCGCCGCCTTGATCCTTGCCGAATAAGCCCCCAAGGGCGTCCAGCGCGCCCCCGCCGCCGGCCGGCCCAGCGCCCTGCCCCCCGGCCTGCTGCTTGTTGAGCAGATCCTGTCCAGACTTCAACAATTGATCAAAAAGACCATTTACCATGAGGTTTGCTCCTGACGAGGTTTTGATTGAGTTGTGCCACGAGATATCCTGATCCATCCCTTAGCCGCTGGTAAAGGCGACAGTCAGGCCGCTACGCGATCCCTTAGAGACAGGCCGGGTCTAGCCCGAGTTCCTGTGTCAATTCCCCCTGGCTGGCCAAGCAGCCAGCAAGGGGGTATAAATATCCCCAAGGCCAAGACAAGGAAGCAGTCCACCCGGCCAGCCCTGGCGGGGCAGGCCGCCACCACCAAAACCCCGGGGATTTGCCGATGACCCAACTCCTGAGCCTCTCCCGCTCCGCGCGTCTCGCCGGGGTGACCCGTGCCGAGATCCAGAGACACATACGGCGCGGTGACTTGACCACCTTCGAGGGTGAAATCGAGGTCAGCGACCTGTTACGGGTCTTTCCGCGGGTTAGCCTGGAAAATGACGACGCCCTGGAGCGGGTACAGCGCATCAAGGCCGCGGCCCTGCCGCGTTCCCATGATGCCGACACCATGCTGCCCAGCCCCGAGGTGCTGGTGACGCGCATCAAGGCCATGGGCAAGGCCCTGGTGGCCAAGGCGACGGCCCTGGATGCCGCGCAAGCCCTCCTCGACGAGGTCGAAACACGGCTGGCCGCCCTGGTCAGCCCAGGCGCGGATGCCCGGGCCCTGGCCCAGGAACTCACAGATTGGCTGGCCCAGGCCCGCCTGGAACTGGCGGCCGGCCCCCAGCCCGACCGCGAAGCCCAACTCTTTGCCAAGGACACCTTCCTGCGTCTCATGGCCGCCAATATCAAAATTATCCCCAGTGGACGTGACTTTTTCGTCGAGGGTAACGAGAGCATCCTCGACGCCTCGGTACGCGCCGGCCTCAATCTCGCCTACGGCTGTTCCAGCGGCAATTGTGGCGCCTGCAAGGCCCGGGTGGTGAGCGGCGAGGTCTGGAAGATGCGCGACCACGACTACCCCCTCAGTGCCCGGGAAAAACAGATGGGCTATATCCTGGCCTGCTCCAACACCGCCGTCACCGACCTGGTACTGGAGGCGGCGGAGGCCCTGAGTGTCGATGACCTGCCGCATCAGGAGATCCGGGCCTCGGTGCGCAAGAAGGAGGTGCTGGACCCGGATCTCATGGGTCTCCAGATCCAGACCCCCCGCACCCACACCCTGCGCTTCATGGCCGGCCAGCGCGCCCTTCTGCGGCTGGAGGATGGCGCCAGCGCCGAACTCCCCATCGCCAGTTGCCCCTGCGATCCCCTCCACCTCCAGTTTCTGGTCCGGCGCCGGCCTGGCAACCCCTTTGCCGAGGCCCTCTTCAGCGACCAGGTGCGGCCAGGCCACCTCGTCAACCTGGAAGGCCCCCTGGGCCGGTTCGTCCTCGACGAGTCCTCCCCGGCGCCGGCAGTCTTCATCGCCTTCGGCGAGGGCATAGCCCCGGTGCGGGGCCTGATCGAGCACGGCGTCTCCATTGATCTGATCGAATCCTTCCATCTCTACTGGCACGCGCCGGCCGGAGAGCCCTTCTCCTGCCAAAACCAGTGGCGCTGGTACCGGGCTATGAAGGACGCCTTGGACAACTTTTTCGTGACCCCCATGGTGGATGCCAGCCTGGAGGACATCCTGGCCCTGGTGATCGCCGACCATCCCGATCCGGTCAGCCGGCGGTTCTATCTGGCGGGTCCGCGGGCGCGGATCGAACCGCTGGCGGCGGGCTTGCGGGGCCTGGGAGTCCCCGAGAAGCATCTGTCGCTGGAGTTCCTGGAGGCCTGAACCCGAGCCCGAGCGGCAAGTAGGCATTGCCGCCTACCCTACCCCTCGCAAACAGATGCCAATGCCCCGGTCTCGGACCCGCTGGGGCCGGCTAGCAGGCTAGCGTTGCCATCCGGGGTTGACGTTGGAGTTCCATGAGATCGTCCCGCAGGTCACGCAACCGCTTGTCCAACCGATCGCGCTGGGTTTGATCGAGACTGGCGACGAGGCGGGTGAAAAGGGCGGTGATCGCCAGGTCCATGGCGCCTCTCGCCTGTTCCAGGGCGGGCGGCATCCCGCGCCAATCCACCAGCCAATCCGTCAGGAAGGCGCTAATCCTGGCCTCCCCGGCCTTGGCCTCTAACAGGGCGATCAAGTTGCCACGTTGCTGGCCGCGATAGTCGAGATAAAGCCTCCGGGTCTCGGGCATCCGGGCCATAGCCTCGGCCACCAGGGCCTCCTGCCCGCTCGCCAGGTGGCCAGTCCAATCCTCGATGGTATCCACCAGGCGCCGGGTCCGTCGCTTCCGCTCGGCCGTGCCACCGCCCTCGGCCAGCTCCGCCAGGTCCTCCTCGGCCTCCTCCTGGAACCGCTGGTCCAGGCGCTTGATCTGCGCCGGGCTCAACCCCGCCAGCAGGGGCGTCACCAGAGTCACCGCGTAGCGCGCCTGACGCTGGTAGAGATCTCGGGATGAGGCGAGCAGGCAGGACATGTTGCCTTCGTCTAGGCCGAGCCGGCTCGCCCGCAGGACCTGATCCGCATAGGCGGCTAAATAGGGCAGTTCCTCGGCGCGGTGGCGCGCCAGCTCCCGAGTGAGCAGGGGTTCCCAGCTCGCCACCTGAACCGACTCCAGATCCAGATAGTCCTTGGCGTAACCCTTCACCAAAAAATCGGCCTGGTTGTAGGCAAGGGTAACCGTACTGCAACCCACCAGGGTCAATACAGCCACCAGAAACACTAAGGCCAGGCGGGTCGCAAGGGATGACGTGGGCAGGGCGTAATTCAACACTGATTAATGGGATTCTTGCCAAAAGGGGGTTGGTGTATTAGTATTTACTTATCTACTCTCTACTGGAGATTGACATGCTCAATTGTCAAGGCTTGCGCCTCGCCGTCTTCCTCTCCGCCTTCCTGCTCCTCGCCAGTCTGACGCTGGAGTTCGCCGCGCGGCTGTTCAGCTTCCCCGCCCCCATCATGGGTCTGGCCCTCTTCTCGGGGTTGGCCGCCGTCGCGGTCCTGGCCATCACCCTGGTCATCGCCCTCCTGCCTGGCAGCGCCCAACGTCTGTCAGAATGCCGCAAGTGACGGCAATCAGACCCGGGACAGGTCTCCGAGTCCCCTACCGGATGATCCGGCCTGACCGGATCATCACGCGGCGAATCACCGCCGCCTAATCCGCCAGTATCCGCTCCGCCGTCCCCGGCGCCAGTCCAAATTCTTCCTCTATCATCTGGTTCCAGGCCGCGCGTTTAAAGGTCTCCTGGCTGGGGACGTGCCGATGAACCAGATTTTCATGGCAATCGATGCAGCTCTTGCCCTGGGTCTCCTCGCGATGGATAGCCGCCGTATCGGCCCGCTTCCCCTGGATGGCTTCCAGGACATGGCAACGCTGACAGGTGGCCGAACCGGTCTCCCGGAACCATTGCCGCGTGGCAAAGGCGGCCTCGGGCAGATGCAGGGCGTTGACGACCGGATCATCATAATTGGCGCCAAAGAGCTGCTTCCAGAGGTCCTTGCCGCCCTTGATGTGATCCCAAGTGGCGGCGAACACCCCCTCCGAGACATGACAATCCCCACACTCGGCCCGTACCCCGGAGACCGGGTTGTAATGCACCGACTTCTGATACTCCTCCTCGACATAGGTCATGGAATGGCAGGAGGTGCAAAATTCATTGGTACTGGAGTAGCGATCAAACTCCAGCAGAAAGACCATGAACATCATCCCACCCAGCCCCCCCAGGATCAGGGCGATGAAGATGGGGCGGCTGATGGGTATCGCGGCGAGGAACCTAGCCATCATCACCTCCCTTGCCCTGGCCAAGGCCCAGGATGGGATTCACCTGGCTGGGATGGGCCAGCCAGCCATGACCCGCCTCGTCCGTCAGATGCCGGTCGATGATAGCCTGGGCCTCGGCCCCCGCCGCTGCCCGGACCTGGGGCAGAAAGTGGCCATAGAAGTTACGGCCAATCAGATACATGCCCTCCCACCAGGCATGATTGGGACTGGCCATGGAGGCACCATGACGGGCACGGGCGCCCTCGTCGTGCCAGAGTTCCCAGTAAGTAAACTCGATGGGCTCGTCAAAGGCGAGCGGGGTCAGATAGCCGCCCTGGTAGAGGTCGGCCATGATGGCCTTGGCCGGCTCCCCGAACTTGGTATTGAACAATTCCACGAGATTGTCGAACTGCTTCATGAAACCCTGGGTGAGGGCCTTGCCGTGGCACTCCAGGCACACCAGGTTCATGACCTCGCGCCGGCGCTCGGGCGTCACCACCGCCTTCACCTTGGCGAGGCCGCCATCCAGCTTTTGAATTTCCTCCCCGCGCTTGGGCACAGGCGCGCCCGCGGGGATCTCCAGCTTGCCCCCATCCTCCAGCAGTACCAGATATTGGCGTTGGGACACGGGCGAGTTGAGGGCCCAGGCATTGCGCATGCCCACGTCATGGGTCGAAGGCAACTTACCGGCCGCACCCATGTGACAGGTCGCGCAGGTGGGCGCCGCCGTGTAGTCCTTGCCGGCGACCCACTCGGGTGAATCCAGGTTCATGCGATGCCGCTGGGACGCGAAGATCATGCCATGTTTGGAGGCCGCGAAGATCTCCGCGTCAGGGGAGTCAGGTCCGGAATGGCAGCGCGCGCAGGCCTCCGGCTCCCGGGCCTGGGCCTTGGAGAAGAGGTGCCGGCCATGACAGGCCGAGCAGGAGCCCTTGGAACCATCCGGGTTGATACGGCCAATGCCGGAATTGGGCCAGGTGTCCGGATCCAGGGTGCCATCCCCCTTCACCTTTACCCGGGAGCCATGACATTGATCGCAGCCAGCGGCCTGCACCGCCATCCCCGTCAGGTTGTCGGCCATGGCCGGAATGCGATCCTTGATGAGGCTATAGGCCTCGGCATGGACCGAGCCCTGCTGGTCCCGAAACTCGACCTCGTGACAGCGCGCGCAATCCTGGGGTGACACGATGGTGGCGATGACCTGGCCCTCATGCTTGAGGGCATCTGGGTCCGTCGCCTCGGCCTGATGACAGTCCAGGCAATTGACCCCAGCCTTGGCGTGGGCGCTCTCCCGCCACTCCAGCGCCAGCCCCGCCGAGGACTTGGTATGGCAGTTCACGCACTCCTCGCCCGCCGGGTTGCCCCAATGACTGGCATCCAGGGACACCTTAGCCGCCAGCAAGGGCTCCCCAAACCACAACAGGCCACACGCGGCGCCGATCCGAACAGCGGACATCAAGCCGATAGGGATGTCGGGCATCCGTAATTCCTCCTCTGATGAAAACAGCCTGGGGCTTCTTATTGTTGGGGGGTTAACGCCGGGTCAGGCGTTACCAGGACCATGCCAGACGGGCGCCGGCGGGGCATGACCGCGTGGGATTATGCTGCGATCAGGCCAATCCAGCAAATATATTAGTATTTTAAGTTTTGGTTATATTAGCCAATACAGTAGTTTACAAAATTACTTGGTTGACGGCAGGGCCATAGGCGACAACTATAGTCTCCAGGCCGGCAATGACCGCCCCTAACACCCAAAAGAGGCACGAGGAGATACACGACCATGCCCAGTCCCACCTTCCTGATCAAGCCCACCCTCCTGGCGTCGCTTTTTAGTCTCGGCGCCAGCGGCGCCTGGGCCAACGAGCCCATCCAGCAGGTCTCCGCCGAGGTCTGCAAGAACTGCCACCAGGAGATCTACAAGCAGTGGAGCGGGTCCATGCACGCCCAATCCTCCGCCATGAAAGACCCCATCCACGCGGCCTTTTATAACTCGGAGGTCGGCTCCCCGACGGAAGAAGGCCAGGTCGCCAAGGCCAACAAGCAATTCCCTACTTGTCTCGCCTGCCACGCACCCAACGCCGCCCGTGACAAGACCACCAAGCTCGACGCCAAGCCGGCCTACGCCGAGGGCGTCAATTGCGTGGCCTGCCATACGCTGGCCAGCTACAAGGGTATCAATGACGAGGGCGGCAAACTGCGTCTGGGCATCAAGGCCTACGAGCTGTCCGACAAGATTCAGGCCCCCACGGGCCTCAATCAGGGCCTGCAGAAGCTCACCCAGGGTGACGACCCCTTCGGCGGCGCGGGCGCCAGCGGGGACCAGAAGCCCAATCCTCACTTTGGCGAGCCCGTGGAGTTCGAGGGTAAGAAGATCCCTGGCTTGCCCATGGAGGGCAACCCCAAGCTGATGCGCACCAACGACGCCTGCATGGGCTGTCATGACAAGCGCAACAACCCTCATGGCGTGGCCCTCTGCGGTACGGGCGACGAATATGTTCAGTCCCGGACTCAGGTGAACTGCATCTCCTGCCATATGCCTGTCTCGGGCGGCCTGGCGGATCACAGCATCGGCGGCGGCCATGACCAGCCCATGCTGGAGCGCGCCGTCCTCTTCGACCTCGGCGTCGAGCCTAAAAAGGACGGCAAACTTGCCATCAATGCCAGCCTGACCAACCAGCAACCCCATGTGCTGCCCACGGGGGCGCCCTTCCGCAATATGTACCTCAAGGTCACCGCCTACGACGCCAAGGGTCAGGTCGTCTGGCAAAACGCCGAGGGTCACCCCAGCGAGAGCGATCCCCAGGCCTACTTCTTCCTGACCCTGGTCAATGACGAAGGCAAGCCGGTACCGCCACCCGAGGCCAAGAAGGCCGGTGCCGACTCCCGTCTCAAGCCACACGAAACCCGCGTCCTGAGCTACGATATCCCCGCCAAGGACGTCGCCCTGGTCCGTGGCGAGCTCTACTACAGCTTGTTGTGGCCATCCCTGGTCAAGAAGTTCGCCCACCTGCCGGATGACCTAAAGACCCCGGTCCTGATCGCGGAGTCCGAGAAGCTGATCACAAAGCCCTGATCTCGGCGGCCAGGCCAGCGGGCCGACACAGGCATCGGGGTGCGCCCCGGTGCCTTTTTTGTTTTTTCCATTTTTTATCAGCCAGTAATCGCTACAGGCCATGACTGACTCCGATACTCAGGCACCCAAGACCGGTCCCAACAACCTCATCACCGACGTCCCCGGCATCGAGGTAGGCCATTACGCCGCCCACCACACCGGGACCACGGTCATCCTTGCCCGTGGCGGCGCGGTTGGGGGTGTCGATGTGCGGGGCTCCGCCCCCGGCACCCGGGAAACCGACCTCCTTGATCCGGTCAACCTGGTGGATCGGATCAATGCCATCGTCCTCTCGGGCGGCAGCGCCTTCGGCCTGGCCGCGGCGGATGGCGTCATGACCTGGCTGGAGGACCGGGGTTTGGGCTGGCCCCTGGGCGACGGTCAGGTCATTCCCATCGTCCCGGCGGCAGTCCTCTTCGACCCCGGCCGCTTTGGGCGGGAATTCCGGGACAGACCCACGGCGGACTTCGGCCGCCGGGCGTGCGAGAACCTGACCGCCGGCGCCTTCCCCCTGGGTAACGTCGGCGCGGGCGCGGGCACCATCGCCGGCGGCCTCAAGGGGGGCCTGGGATCCGCCAGTATCGACCTGGGACAGGGCGTCATCGTCGGCGCCCTGGTCGCCGTCAATCCCTTCGGCAGTGTCGTCAACCCTAATACCGGCGAACTGTTCGGGGCCTATCTGGGCATCGGCGACGAATTCGGGCCCCTACCCTGCCCCGGCGCCATCCCGATGGCGGCACCCCAGGCCCCCCAGCCCATCCGCAACACCACGATCGGCGTGGTGGCCACCAATCTGGAGCTGACCAAGGCCCAGGCCACTAAACTCGCCCAGATGGCCCAGGATGGCCTGGCCCGCGCCATCAGCCCCGCCCACACCCTGTTCGATGGCGACACCCTCTTCTCTCTCGCCACCGGCCAGATCCCCCTCGCCGCCCTCCAGGAAGACGCCGCCTGGGGCTCCATCCCGGCCGCCCTCATCCGGGCCGGAGCCGCGGCCGCCGATACCCTCACCCGCGCCATCGTCCACGCCATCCTCAATGCCGAGACCGTGAGTGATACCTGGTCATACCGGGACCGGTACCTCCCTCGCGGCGACTGAAGGCATACCCACAAGGGCTAACCCGACGAATCGCCCGGGAACTCACAGACGCCGGGCGTGTAAACTCACATCCAGGCCACTCAGGAGCCCCATCATGCTCAGT
>JBGAUK010000118.1:0-9016 GCA_044228695.1 Chromatiaceae bacterium
GGAATGGGTCTATTTCGACCAGGGCATTGGCGATGCCCAAGCGGTGGCACAAGCCCCCCAACTCCTGGGCGACGGCGGCCCCCTGGCCGACTACCAGGTGGCCGGGCTGACTAACGAGGCCCTCGGCCGCGCCCTCGCCGGCCTGGTCGGTCTGACCATCGTGGGCGCCCTCCTCGCCGCTGTCGCCATCCGCCGGCGCCGGCAGGCCTTGGCGAGTTAGCGGTTTGCCCAAGTCATCCCGGCCTTCGGTTTCCCTGGCCGATTGACGTCGGGGCTGTGGCGGGTAGGTTCTGGCCTCTGGCCATTGGTCCGTGGCGGGTAGCGCCTGGCTTCCTTTACTCTGTGGCGGGTAGCGCCTGGCTTCTCGCCTTTGGTCCGTGGTGGTTAACGCCTGGCCTCTGGCTTGCGTAATCGTTCAGACCCCCTCTCCCCAACCCTCCCCCGCAAGGGGGGAGGGAGCAAGAGAATCAGTGGTTTGAGCTATCGAACCCAACCCATGCAGCCGGGGGTCTGTACGGTTACCCCGCGCCCAGGCCCCCTGTCTTTCCTGGAGTCACACCGCCCGCTTAGCGCCCCGACCACCCCCGAGCGACCCCGGTGCGAGTGACTGGCACCTAATTTGCGTTACCCCTATCAACGGACCCGATCACGGGTCTGGGCAGGTGGCTTCCCCCTTGATCCCGAGGCCTTGATTCCCATGGGTGAATATTTGTTACTGATCCTGGCGACCGCGCTGGTCAACAACGTGCTGCTGGTGAAGTTCCTGGGGCTGTGCTCCTTCATGGGCGTCTCGAGCCGGCTCGATTCCGCCTTGGGGATGAGCCTGGCGACCACCTTCGTGCTGACCCTGGCCGTGGTGGCGGGCTGGCTGTTGGAGCATCTCCTCATCCAGCCCCTTGAACTGGGCTCTCTGCGAATTCTGACCTTCATCCTGGTCATCGCCTCGGTGGTCCAGTTCACCGAGATGGTGGTCCGCAAAGTCTCGCCGGCGCTCCACCAGGTGCTGGGCATCTACCTGCCCCTCATTACCACCAACTGCGCCGTTCTGGGCGTGACCTTGCTCAATGTCCAGGAGGACCATGGCTTCCTATACAGCCTGCTCAACGGGATCGGCTCCGCCCTCGGCTTCTCGCTGGTGATGGTGCTGTTCGCCGGGTTGCGGGAGCGCCTGGCCCTGGCCCAGGTCCCAGCCCTCTTCGCGGGGCAGCCCATCGCCTTCATCACGGCTGGATTGCTGTCACTAGGTTTTATGGGTTTCGTGGGACTGGCGTGACGCGCGCGCCCATAGCCCCCTAAGGAGAAACAGGAAGATGATCGTCGCCATTGGTAGTCTCACCCTCCTTGGCCTGACCCTGGGCGGTCTCCTCGCCGTCGCCGGGCGCTATTTGCGGGTCGAGGGCAATCCGCTCGCCGAGCAAGTCGTGGCCCTGCTACCCGGATCCCAGTGTGGACAGTGCGGCTATGCGGGCTGTGGACCCGCGGGGGAGGCCATCGCCTCGGGGGCCGCCTCGCCGGCCATCTGCCCTCCGGGAGGCAGGGCCGTGGCGGGCGAGATCGCCAACCTGCTGGGGGTTGCCCTGGACCTGTCGGGCCTCGTGGAAAAGGCCCCGAGGATCGCCTTCATCAAGGACAGCCTCTGTATCGGCTGCTGCAAATGCTTCAAGCGTTGCCCCACGGACGCCATCATGGGGGCCAACAACATGATTCATAGCGTCTTCACCGACGCCTGTATCGGCTGCGAACAGTGCTTCGCGGTCTGTCCCACCGAGTGCATCGAGATGCGCCCCCTCGTAGCCAACCTCCAGACCTGGTTCTGGCCCAATCCGACCGCCCTGGCGGCGGCCCAATGACACGCCGGGAGTAGCGGACATGAGACTTTTCAGGATTCGCGGGGGCGTTCACCCAGAAGCGCGCAAGCATCTGGCGGCGGGGCAGCCCATCGAGGACCTGCCCCTGCCCGCCTTGCTGCATGTCCCGCTGCAACAGCATATCGGTACCCCCGCCGCGCCCCTGGTGCATCGGGGCCAAAGGGTCGCCAAGGGCGATCTCCTCGGCCATGCCCAGGGGGCCATCTCGGCCCCGGTCCATGCCCCGACCTCGGGACGCATCATGGGTGTTGGCAGCTACCCAGCCCATCATGCCTCCGGGCTCTCGGTCCGCACCATCACCCTCCAGCCCGATGGGGAGGACCGCTGGCGTGACGACCTCGCGGGGACCGGGGACCCCTTTGCGCTGGAACCGGAAGAAATCACGGCCCGGGTCGCGGCCGCGGGCATCGTCGGGATGGGCGGGGCAACCTTCCCCGCCGCCGTCAAGCTCAACCTGCGGCAGCGCTATCGGCTGCATACCCTGGTGATCAACGGCGCCGAATGCGAGCCCTATCTCACCTGTGACGACCGGCTGATGCGCGAGCATCCCGACCAGGTCCTTGACGGCATCCGCATCATGGCCCATGCCCTGGGCCTGACCCGGATTGTGATCGCCATCGAAAACAACAAGCCCGAGGCCCTGGACGCCATGTCCCAGGCAGCGGCCGGCCAGGCGGGGGTCCGGGTGATCGGCCTGCCGGTCCGCTACCCCATGGGCTCGGAAAAGCATCTGGTGCAGACGCTGCTGGGTCGCGAGATCCCGGCGCGGGGCCTCACTGCGGACCTGGGGGTGGTGGTACACAACCCCGCCACCGCCTTCGCCGTGCATAAGGCCCTGCGGCTGGGCCGGCCCCTGGTCTCGCGGGTGGTGACGGTCAGCGGTGGGGCGATCAGGACCCCCCGCAATCTGCGCGTCCCCCTGGGGACACCGGTTCAGCACCTGATCGACCATTGTGGCGGCTTCCGGGAAGAGCCGACACGGCTGGTTAGCGGGGGGCCCATGATGGGCCAACCCCTGCCCAGTACGCGCGTACCCATCGTCAAGGGTTGCAACGGCATCCTGGCGCTCACCGCCGCCGAGACGCTCACCCGCCCGCCCATGCCGTGCATCCGCTGCGCCAACTGTGTCTCCGCCTGCCCTTGCGGGCTGGTGCCCCTGGAGATGGCGGCGCATACCCGCGCCGGGGATTTGGAGGGGGCCGTGGCCCTGGGGCTCATGGATTGCGTGGCTTGTGGCTCCTGCTCCTATGTGTGCCCGGCCCATATCCCCCTGGTGCAGTATTTCAACTTCGCCAAGGGCGAGATGGCCGCCCGGGGCCGGGCCAAACAGAAGCAGGCCGAGACGCGCCGGCTGACCGAGCAGCGCACCGCGCGGATCGAGGCCATCCAGCAGGCCAAGCGGGAGGCCATGGCGGCACGCAAGCGGGAGGCGGCCGCGCCTAAACCCCAGACGCCGGTGACCAGCACCGCGTCCCTGGCGGAGGCTTGACCATGTTGAACCCTGGCATCTTCCCCGGACCCTATACCCACTCCGGCACCAGCGTGGGGGGCGCCATGGCTCTGGTGACCCTGGCCCTGGTGCCGGCCACCCTGTTCGGGCTGGGGCAGTTTGGCTGGCCGGCTGTCTTCTTGTTCCTCGTCACCCTCGGCGCCGCGCTGGCCGCTGAGGCGGTCAGTCTCATGATCGCGGGCAAGCCCCCCTTGCCCTATCTGCTGGATGGCTCGGCACTCCTGACTGGCTGGCTCCTGGCCCTCTCCCTGCCCCCCTGGGCGCCCTGGTGGCTGGGAGTCATCGGGGCCCTGATAGCCATTCCCTTGACCAAGCAGGTGTACGGCGGGATCGGCCAGAATCTCTTCAATCCGGCCATGGTGGCTCGGGTCGCACTGCTGGTCGCTTTTCCCTTGGAGATGACAAGCTTTACCGCCCCCCTGTCGCCCTGGTCCGCCAGCGCGCCCGATTTCGCGACGGGCCTGGCGGTCACCTTCGGCGGAGCGATTCCCGACGGCTTCAGCGGGGCCACCGTCCTGGGCCAAGTGCGAACAGGCCTGAGCCAGGGTCATGACCTCGGCGGCATTTTGGCGGGGATTTACGACCCCCTGTCGGGGGCCTTGGGCTGGGTCGGGGGCAGCATGGGCGAGACCTCGGCCATTCTCCTCCTGTTAGGCGGGCTCTTCCTGCTGCAACGGCGGGTCATCACTTGGCACATCCCCGTCTCGCTGCTGGGCGCCTTGGTGCTGATGGCCAGCCTGATGCATCTGATCAATCCGACCCGGTACCCGGACGCCATGCTGCATCTGGTCTCCGGCGCTACCCTGTTGGCGGCCTTTTTCATCGCCACCGACCCGGTCACCTCCCCAGTCTCGCCGCGTGGCCAGTTGCTCTTTGGGGCCGGCTGCGGGCTGCTGATTTACGCCATCCGCACCTGGGCCGGCTATCCGGAGGGGGTCGCCTTCGCGATCGTCCTCATGAACGCCTGCACCCCGCTCATTGACCACTATGCGCGCCCGCGCATCTATGGGCGGGACCGCCGCGGCGACCCTATCGAATACGCCGAGCAAGCGGAGCTGCCCCGATGAGCGACATCACCACCGCCGGTGGCGGCCTCACTGCCTTGCGGCAACATGCCGGCTACCCGTCCCTGCTCCTCGGGGCCTTCACGCTGCTCGCCGCCACATTACTGGTGGTCGCCGACCGCTTCACGCGCGAGCCTATCGCCGCGCGGGGGGCCGAGGATCTCAAGGCCTCCCTGGCCCAGGTGATCCCTCTGGCGCTCCAAGACAATGATCCCGTGGCGGATGCAATGTCAATCCCATCGGCAACCGGGGTACCGGTCAGGGTTTACCGGGCGATGCGACAGGGTCGGGTTACCGCTGTCGCCTTCCAGGTCACCGGCCTGGGGTACGCGGGCCCGATCGAGTTGATCCTGGGCCTTGATGCCCAAGGCCACATCTTGGGTGCCCGGGTACTCTCCCATCGGGAGACCCCGGGGCTGGGGGACTGCATCGAGGCCGCCAAGGACGACTGGATACTGGGCTTCGCGGGGCTCTCCCTGGGTGACCCACCCGAGAGCCGTTGGGCCGTGAAGAAGGACGGGGGCGATTTCGACCAGTTCAGTGGCGCCACCATCACCCCGCGCGCCGTGGTCGGCGCCTTCAAAAAGGGACTCCAGCTCTTCGCCACGCATCAGGCCGTGCTGCTGGCGCCGCTACCCGGCGACCCAAGCACAGATACGAACCCTTGACCTTGAACCTGTGACAGGAGGCTGTCCGTGAGCACCCCCACCGCATCACCCACCAAGGCCACCCTTGATTGGGGCGCCATCGCCCAACAAGGGCTCTGGGGCAACAATGTCATCCTGGCCCAGGGCCTGGCCCTGTGCCCGGCACTGGCAGTGACCAGCACCACCACCAATGGCCTGGGCATGGGGCTGGCGACCACGGCGGTCCTCGTAGTTTCCAACTCCCTGGTCTCCCTGATGCGCCCGATCATGAGCCCGGAGGTGCGCATCCCCGTCTATATCGTGATGATCGCCACCCTGGTGACCCTGGTCGATCTGGGTCTCAACGCCTATGCCCATGACTTGCATAAGGCCCTTGGCCTCTTCATCGCCCTCATCGTCGTCAACTGTGCCGTTCTGGGCCGTGCCGAGTCCTTCGCCTCCAAGAATCCGGCACTGGCCTCGGCCCTGGATGGGCTGGCCATTGGCCTTGGGTTCACCGCCGTCCTCATGGTCCTGGGCGGGGTGCGCGAGATCATCGGCAGTGGCACCCTATTTGCCGGCGCCGCCCAGTTACTGGGGTCCGGCTTCGCCTTCCTGGAGGTGCGATTGATCCCGGACTACCGGGGCTTCCTGCTGGCGATCCTGCCCCCCGGCGGCTTTCTGGCCCTGGGGTTGCTGTTGGCCGGCAAACGGCTGATCGATGCCCGGCTGGCGGTGAGCCAACAATCGCGAGCCCTGGCGCGGGCCGCTCGGGCAGCGGCCTAAGCCGGACAGCAGCGCTCCCCCACCAAATCCATCCCAGGAGACCCACCCATGCACATCGGCGTCGCCTACGCGGACAAGTTCAAGCAAACATGGCTAAAGCTGGATATGCCCGAGGGCAGCAGGGTGCGCGACGCCATCCTGGCCTCCGGCCTCCTCGGTCAGTTCCCCGAAATCGACCTGGACCAGAACCAGGTGGGTATCTTCGGCAAGATCACGCGGCTCGACACGCCCCTCGCCGATGGCAATCGGGTGGAGATCTACCGCCCCATCACCGCCGATCCGGAGACCGTCGAGCGGCGGGACCGGGATTGATGCCCGACGGAGGGGCCAGGCGGGGCGGTCGGACGGGATATGGCTACTACCCAAGGGGTCGCAACTACCTGGTCGGCCCCTCGGGAGATCAGGGTTACACCAAAGGATTTGGCGCCTGGCAGGACGGCTTCGATCAATACTGGCACGGCGATACTCATGAGCCGATCCGCGCCGAGTTTCGCCGCTTTAAGAGGAACATCCTCGAGAACTTCAGATATTACCGCGTGCCGGTCATCTCCCTGGACCGTTCGACGGCCAAAGAAGCGGTTTGCGTCGTCTTCGAAAAGGTCAATACCGGTGGAAAGGCCCTCGATGCCTTCGAGCTGGTGACCGCGATGTACGCTGCTTCCGGCCACGAATTGCGCAAGGACTGGTATGGCGACGATGACACACCCGGCCGGCACCAGCGGTTCAAAGCAACCCTGCGCCCAGCGGACGCGGAAGCGGGCATTGTGGCCGAGGTCAGCAACACGGACTTCCTCCAGGCCATATCGCTCTTCTACACCCGCGACCGCCGTCGCCTGGCGGCGATGGCAGGGAAGCTAGGCAAGGAACTGCCGGCCATCACCGGCAACCGCCAGGCCTTGCTGAATCTACCCCTGGAGGCCTACAAGCAGTACGAGAAACAGGTCGAGGCCGGCTTCGTTAAGGCTGCCCGCTTCCTGCATTTGCTGCACATTTACCGGATCTTCGACCTGCCCTACCAGTCACAGATCGTGCCCCTGGCCGCCATCCTGGCCGATATCGGGGAGGCCTGGGAGCACCAGACTATCCGGAAAAAGCTGGTCATCTGGTATTGGAACGGTGTCTTTGGCGAACTCTATGGCTCAGCCGTCGAAACGCGCATCGCCAAGGATTTCGTCGAGGTCCCGGCATGGCTCAACGGCGGACCTGCGCCGACAACCGTCACCGAGACCATGTTCCGTGCCGACCGACTCAAGACGATGCGCATGCGGCTGTCAGCGGCCTATAAGGGTATCAACGCCTTGCTCATGAAGGAGGGCGCCCAAGATCTACGCTCCGGGCAGAAATTCGATCACACGGTCTTCTTTGGCGAGAACGTCGATATCCACCACATCTTCCCCCAGGACTGGTGCAAGACCCGGGGCATCAAGCCCGCGGACTACGACCCGATCATCAATAAAACCCCTTTGTCCTACCGCACTAACCGTATCATCGGCGGCGTCTCCCCCGCCCAGTACCTAGCCAAACTGGAAAAGGGCGACAAAGCCAATCCGCCCATCGAGCCAGCCAAGCTTGACGACTACTTGCGCTCCCACCTCATCAACCCCGATTTGCTCCGCCAAAACGATTTCCCGGCCTTCATGGCGGACCGGCAGAAACGGCTCCTGGCCCTGATCGAACAAGCAACCGATAAGCCGGTCTATCGGGGCGATGTCCCGGATGAAGGCGAGGACGTAGGAGACGATGAGGAGGCGATGGCAACCGATATGCTCGCCCCAGTATAAGCGATGGCCACGCCGTTATGCGGTGTGGCCATCGCTGACAGGCGTTGTTGGGGGAGCGGCCCCAGCCGCCAACGACCAGTCACGGGGGCACTTATGGCATATACTCTGATTACCGTAACACCTATCGGAGTCCCGCCATGCCCCCCGGCACCGCGCCACCGGCGGTCATCCGCCCTTACGCCCTGATCGATGCCAACCACTTCTACGTCAGTTGCGAACGCGTCTTCGACTACTACCTACGCGACCGCCCGGTCGTGGTGCTCTCCAACAACGACGGCTGTTGCGTAGCGCGCAGCGCCGAGGCCAAGGCCCTGGGGATCAGGATGGGGCAGCCTTTCTTTGAGGTGCGGGATCTCCTGGCTCAGCATCAGGGCCGCGCCCTCTCCTCCAACTACGCCCTCTATGGCGATATGAGCAGCCGCCTCATGCAGGTGATCGGCCAGTTCAGCCCGGAGCAGGAGGTCTATTCCATCGACGAGTCCTTTTTGCGCTTCACGCCGGGGGAGGCCGCGGGCCTGACCGCCTTGGGCGGACGGTTGCGGGCACGGGTGCTGCAATGGACCGGCCTGCCGGTGGGGGTGGGCATCGGCCCGACCAAGACCCTGGCCAAGCTGGCCAACCATTTAGCCAAGCGCCACCTGGACTTTGCGGCGGCGGGGGTGTGCAACTGGCTGGAGTTGCCAGCGGCGGCGCGGGCGGCCTATGCGGCGGACCTGGGGGTGGCGATGGTGTGGGGCATCGGCGGGCGCTGGGCGGCGCGGCTGGGCCAGGCGGGGATTGTGACGGTGGCGGACCTGCGGCGGGCCGACCCGGTGGGTCTGCGGCGGCGGTTTAACGTGGTGCTGGCGCGCACCGCCCTGGAGTTGCGGGGGACGCCCTGTCTGGCGCTGGAGGAAACACCGCCCCCGCGCCAGCAGATCATCGCCTCGCGCAGCTTCGGCCAGCCGGTGACGACCCGGGCCGAGTTGGGGGAGGCGCTGGCCAGCCATACGGCGCGGGCGGCGGCGCGGCTGCGGGCGGCGGGGCTGGTGACGGGGTTGTTGCAGGTGAGTATCGCCACCAGCCCTTTTCGGGAGGACGAGCCCCAGTATCACCCCACCTGGGGCCTGGCGCTGCCGGTGCCCACCGCCGACACGGTGCCGCTGCTGCGGGCGGCGCGGGCGGCCCTGGGGCTGATCTTTCGGGCGGGCTATCGCTATCAGCGGGCGGGGGTGGTGTTGCTGGATCTGAGCCCGGCGGGGGCGGTGACGGAGGACCTGTTCGCGCCGGTGGCGCCGGCGGGGGCGGCGCGGCGGGCGCGGCTGCTAGTAGTCCGTTTCATCAATATATTTACATATTATACAATACTTAGATCAAACTTTTTCCAGCGGAAGACGACGGG
>JBGAUK010000119.1:0-8567 GCA_044228695.1 Chromatiaceae bacterium
CGATCTCGGTCTTGCCGACGCCGGTGGGACCGATCATGAGAATATTCTTGGGCGTGATCTCCGAGCGCATGGGCTCGGCGATCTGGGCGCGGCGCCAGCGGTTGCGCAAGGCCACGGCCACGGCCCGCTTGGCCTCGTCCTGGCCGACGATGTGCTTGTTGAGCTCCGCGACGATGCGTTGGGGGGTGATGTCCGACATGGGGAAATCTTCCTGGTGAAGGTTCGGGGCCCCGAGGAGGCCGCCGCGGGGGGTGCAACTGAGGCCATTTGCGGGCCGGGGGGGAGGGCCAATCAGATCGGGCCCAGTTCCTCGATGGTCAACTGGTGGTTGGTATAGACGCAGATGTCGGCGGTGATGTGCAGCGAACGCTCGACGATCTCCCGCGCCGACAACTCGGTCGCCTCCAGCAGGGCCCGCGCCGCCGCCTGGGCAAAGGAGCCGCCGGAGCCGATGGCCATCAGGCCCTGCTCTGGCTCCAGCACATCGCCGGTGCCGGTGATGATGAGGGAGGCGGTCTGATCGGCGACCAGCAGCATGGCCTCCAGCCGGCGCAACATGCGGTCCATGCGCCAATCCTTCGCCAACTCGACGGCGGAGCGGGTGAGATGGCCCTGGTGCTTCTCCAGTTTGCCCTCGAAGCGCTCGAAGAGGGTAAAGGCATCCGCCGTGGCCCCGGCGAACCCCGCCAGCACCCGCTCCTTGTACAGCCGCCGCACCTTGCGGGCATTGCCTTTCACAACCGTCGAGCCCAGCGTTACCTGGCCATCGCCACCGATAACCACCTGGCCGCCCCGCCGCACCGACAGGATGGTGGTGCCGTGAAATGTCTCCATCGAGGGTTCTCCCGCGCGAATCGAATGGGCGCCATTCTACGCGAGGGACGGGGCGGGATCAGCAAAGCGATAAGGCGGAAGGCGGCCAGGGCCTGTAAAGTAATCCCCAGCAAGACTTGCCATCCAACATGCATCCCTCGCACCGCTGCCATGACCCCATCCCCACTGCCCGACGTTACCGCAACCCCTGCCAAGAGTGGCCATGCCCCGTTGTCGCGGCGGCGCTACCCGATCCGTATCCACATCACAACGGCCTTCACCCTGCTACTGGTGCTGGTTGGCGGGGCCCTGGGCTGGCTGGCCTATCAACGCACGGCCGGCATCCTGGAAAGCTCGACCGCGGAACTGGCCCTTCGCGCCGCCCACGAGGCCGCGCTGGAACTCGATCGCATCCTGGCCCCGGCCCAAACCAGCGTGCGCTTGCTGACGGTTGATAAGTCTCTGACTTCGGCGGACCTGGAGGCCCAATTGCCGGCCCTACCGACCTATATCGAGGCCTTGAAGACGGTGCCGGCGGTGGTCGCCTTCTATTGCGGCGACCAGGCGGGCAATTATTTCCTGGCCCGCCGCCTCCTGGACGAAGAGGATCGCCATCTCTTCGAGGCACCCGTCGGGACCCACTATCTGGTGCAGAGCATTGATCGCCGCCATGCCACCACTGAATCGCTGTACATCTACTACGACGCCAACCTGCGGGAGTTAGGGCGGGCCGATGCCCCGCGGGGCCTGGATTTCGATCCCCGCCAACGCCCCTGGTTCAAGCTGGCCAGCGAGCGCGACGGCCTGGTCATGACCCCGCCCTACGCCTTCTTCACCAGCCAGAAGCGGGGACTCACCATCGCCAGCCGGTCCGTCGGTGGTCGGACGGTCTTCGGGGCCGATGTGCGACTGGACACCCTGAGCGCCCTGCTCACGCACCTGCGCATGACCCCGGGCTCCCGGCTGGTCCTGAGGAACGGCCAGGGGGATCTGCTGGCCAGTAGTGACGCCATCTCGAAGGACCCGGGTAATGGCGGCGACCCAGACTCCCTCCTCGCCAAGCTGACGGAGGGCAGCCCCAGCATCGCGGCGGCCGGGGGACCACGGCGCCTCGATCTGGCGGGGGAGACCTGGTACCTCGCCACACTGCGTCTGCCCCTGGGGGAAAATCAGAATGCCTATCTGGGCGTGGCGGTGCCAGAAGCGGAAATGCTGTCCGAGGCTCATAGCTTCCGGGGGCATTCGCTGGTGCTGCTCCTGGTCCTGCTGCTCTTGAGCTTGCCGGTGGCCATCTGGCTGGCGCGGCGCATCGCCCAGCCCCTCAGCACCCTGGTCAGGGAAACCGAAACCATCCGCAGTTTCGACCTCGCCAGCCCCATTCAGGTGGAATCCTTCATTTTCGAGGTCGATGAACTCGCCACTACCCTGCGTCACGCCAAGACGACCCTGGCGCACTTCCTGGACATCATCACACGCCTCACCAACGAACCGGATTTCAACCGCCTCATGCCGGAACTCCTGCGGGCCACGACCGAGACGGCCCAGGCCGACGGTGGCCTCCTGTTCCTGATGTCCGCGGGGAAAGGTCCGCCGCGCCCCGTGGCGGGGCTGTGGAATGCCCAACCCCTCGGCCTGGACGAACTGCCCAGCGATGGGGATGCCTTTTCCTGCCAGGCAGCCCTCGCCACGGGCCAGACCCTCGCCCAGCCGGCCGGGGAGGCCGACCGCGCCCGCTTCGGCCTGCCCCCCATCGACGCAGTGAGCGTCCCCCTCTTCAACCGCGCCCGGGACCCGATCGGGGTCCTGGTCCTGCTGAGTCGCCAGGGCCTGGACCCGGCACGCATCCGCTTCATGGAGACCCTGTCTGGCTTTGCTGCGGTGGCCCTGGAGACCCGCGAATTGATCGCCACCCAAAAGGCCTTGTTTGAATCCTTCATCCGGATGATGGCGGCGGCCATCGATGCCAAGAGCCCCTATACCGGCGGCCATTGCGCCCGGGTCCCGGAGGTGGTGAAGCTGCTCGCGGCGGCCGTTTGCCGCCAGACCGAGGGCCCCTACGCCGACTTCACCATGAACGCCGACCAGTGGGAGGCCCTGCACATCGCCGCCTGGCTGCACGACTGCGGCAAGGTCACCACCCCGGAATACGTCGTGGACAAGGCCACCAAGCTGGAAACCCTCTACGACCGCATCCACGAGGTGCGCATGCGTTTCGAGGTCCTCAAGCGCGATGCCGAGATCGATCATCTGCGCGCCCTGGCGGCGGGGGCCGACCCCGAGGCAGCGCGGACCGAGCGCGATGCCGCCTGGCGGCAGCTCGATGACGACTTCGCCTTCGTCGCGGCCTGCAACCAAGGCGGTGAGTTCATGGCCCCGGACCGCATCGAGCGCCTGAGGGACATCGCCGGGCGCACCTGGCTGCGCACCCTGGACGACCGGCTCGGCGTCTCCGCCGAGGAAGACCGACGCCGGGCGACCGCGCCCAAGGCCTCCTTACCGGTGCTTGAGCCACTCCTGGGCGACCGCCCCGAGCATCGCTTCGAACGGCCGGCAAACGAGGGTTTTGGCCCAGACAATCCCTGGGGCTTCGCCATGCCGGTCCCGGCCTTGCTCTATGACCGGGGCGAGTTGAAAAACCTCATGATCGCCCGCGGGACCCTGGGCGACGAGGAACGCTACAAGATCAACGAGCACATCATCCAGACGATCATGATGCTCACCGCCCTCCCCTTCCCGCACCACCTGGCGGAGGTGCCGGAGATCGCCAGCGGCCACCACGAAAGGATAGACGGCAAGGGTTATCCCCGGGGCCTGACCGGGGATCGCATGAGCCCCTTGGCCCGCATGATGGCCATCGCCGATGTCTTCGAAGCGCTCACCGCCAGCGACCGGCCCTACAAGCCCGCCAAAACCCTGTCGGAATCCCTGGAGATCATGCGGCGCATGGCCGAAGAGGGTCATATCGACCGGGAACTGTTCCGCATCTTCCTGGGTTCGGAGGCCTGCCTGCGCTACGTGGAAGGCTTCCTGGACCCCGCGCAACGGGACACCATCGACTTTGATGCCTTCATGCCCCGGCCCTGACGCCATCGCCATCCGCGGGATCGCCTCCCGGGGGATGATCGGCAAAAAGATATTTCCTACGCGCCTTCAACTGGTATCCGCTGACGACGATGGGGTCAAGAGATTTTCACCAGGGGTCCAGGATCTGCTTGCCTGTTCTTTGATTTCCTCGGCTTCGCTTACCAGGCCAGCCTCCCCCTTGGTCGCGACTGTATCGGGCTCGGCGATCGGCTTCGCCAGGGTTGGGGCGGCTGGTTCCGCGGCGCCTTTGATTTCTATCATGTTTACAGGTACCCCGTGAGGGAAGATGAGTTCGCGAGCTTCGTCCGGCAGCGAGATTCCCGAATCCTGGAAGGCCCGTTTGACGAGCCGAATGACGGACGATTTCACTTTTCCCCAACTGTGTAGACTACCATCGAGCCAGAAATAAACACGTAGGTTTACCGTGGACGGTCCAAGGTTTTCCACGAGCACCAATGGTTCGGGCTCATGCAAAACGGCAGGATGATCAACGAGCACCTTCAAGGCGACTTCCTGGGCAAAAGGGATGGAATCGTCATAGCCGATACCCACGATGAAATCCTCGCGGCGATTGGGATTGCTTGTGAAGTTTCGGATCGTGCTTTTGAAGACGGTCGAATTGGGGACTTGCGCTTGATTGCCCTCAAGTGTCATCAAAACAGTCGTTCGAGAGGTCAGCCGCTGAACGTAGCCCGTGACGTTTGCCACCTCAATCAGATCGCCCTCACGAAACGGTTGCTGCAAGCTCAGAAAGAGACTGGCGAGAAAATTCTCGGTGATGTCGCGGAATGCGATGCCCAACACCAAACCAATCAGCCCTGTGCCGCCCACCAGAGTAAGCGCGAGTTGCGTGAGCCCGGCTATACGGAGCACAAGGTATAGGCCGGCAATCATTACAAGGATTCCGCCAGCCCGGGCCGTTACTTCGCGCAAAAGCTGGCTGTGGGATCGAGCCAGAAGCCTGCGACGCAGTAGATACACCGTTAACCCGGCTAAGATCCATGAAATGGCGATTACTACCACCGCCACCAAAATCAGGGGCAGCAATCGAACGAATTCGCGTGTTAGATCATTTAGTACCTGAAAGGTTGGATCAAAATCCCAAACCGTCGTTGGAGCCACTTCGATTTGATTGACGACTGCAACCACACCCTCCGTATTCTTCGCTAAATCTCCAGCCCATTGCTTGGTTTCATCGTTTTCCGTCGTTCCTTTTAGGAAAACGATTCCTTCCTGGACAGTGACCTTGGGCTCGCCGAACCAGCCTGTCGTTTTAAGAATATCCGCGATTCGTTGCCTGATCTCACCGTCCCTGGCGACGGGTTGGACTTCGACTTTACCTGGGGGCTCGGGCTTGCCGTCAGGCGCTTTCGCCGGCACTGGCTTATCCTCGCTACCGTCTAACTGTTGGGCAGCAACTGAGGTGAACGTAAAGACGGCGCAGCACAGAAACGTGGCGCAGATGAGTCGAGCCGATCGAGACCAGGCAAGGCCCCAGTTTCGAACCAGGAACTGCCCCCGATGTCGAGGAGTTCCTCCGTGATCGATTGTTGACGCTGCCGGTGGTAGCCGGTGGCAAGTCCACCCAGATGGTCCTGGATGTTCTTGCCAGGGGCCTGCATCAAGGCGAGGCGGCTGCCGAGCGTAGCTTCGCGGCTTCCTTTCGCTCCTGACGGGCCTCGAGTGCTTCTCCAGAGTTTCGCTATTCGCCATATCCTCTCTGCTAGCTCGGATCATTCGACCAGATGTGTCGTCCATTAGCTGTTAAGCCCGTGTGATTATATACCGAGACGGAGTTATCCGTTATTCTTGGCGAGAGGGGTCCTTTGCCTCCTGAGAGCAAAGGCACGGTGTGCCCGTCGTGCGGCACGCACGCCCTCGGCCCGATCCACCCGGAGACCCGCCAGCCATGAATCAAAATCTGCATAAAAATGCTCGCACCACGCCGGCGATCCGCCAAGAACTCCGCGAATCCACGAAGTCAGAGCGCGAGCTGGCGCGCGAATACCACCTGAATCGCGCCACGGTCCGTAAATGGCGGCGGCGCGACAATGGTCAGGATGCGTCGCATCGTCCCCATCGTCTGCACACCACGTTAACACCGGCCCAGGAGTTGGTCGTCATTGAGTTGCGCAAAACCTTGCTACTCCCCTTGGATGACTTGCTAACGGTGACGCGCGAGTTCCTCAATCCCGATGTCTCGCGTTCGGGTCTGGATCGCTGCCTGCGGCGGCATGGCGTCTCGAATCTCCAGGCGCTGATCCCGCCGCCGGAAGACGGCGCAGCACCGACGAAAATCTCTAAAAATTATGAACCTGGCTTTATCCATGTCGATATCAAGTATCTGCCGCAGATGCCGGACGAAGACGTGCATCGCTATCTGTTCGTGGCGATCGATCGGGCCTCGCGCTGGGTTTACGTGGCAATCCTAGGCGCCAAAACCGCTGCCCATGCCGCCGGCTTTCTGCAGCGAGTCGTCGATCAGGCACCCTTCAAGATCCAAAAGGTGTTGACGGATAACGGCAAAGAATTCACCGATCCCTGTTGCGCCACCGGCGAACGCGACCCGACCGGACGTCATTGCTTCGACCGCACCTGTGATCAACACGGGATCGCGCACCGCCTCATCAAACCGCGCCATCCGCAAACCCATGGCATGGTTGAGCGCTTTAATGGCCACATCAGCGAGGTACTGGCGACCACCCGCTTCGATTCGGCACAGAGCCTAGAAGAGAACCTGAGTCGCTATGTGCGGCTGTACAATCATCACATTCCACAGCGATCGTTAGGACACCTCTCGCCCGTTCAGGCATTGAAGGATTGGCAGGAGAAATGCCCGGAGCTGTTTAAAAGGAAGATGTAAAGTCTCACGGGTCTTGACAACGCGGGATACTCCGAATAAGACCGCCACTTGCCAACCGTCCGTCTCCATCCGCGAGGATATCCCCTTTGCTTCTCAACCAACTCTTGTTTATCGCGCTGCTGATCGCGGCCAGTGCCCTCTTTTCCCTGTCCGAGATCTCGCTGGCGGCCTCGCGCAAGATCAAGCTGCGCCTGCTGGCGGACGCGGGCCAGGAGAGCGCGAGGCTGGTGCTCACGCTCCAGGAACATCCCGGCCATTTCTTCACCGCCATCCAGATCGGCCTCAACGCC
This sequence comes from Chromatiaceae bacterium, assembly GCA_044228695.1. Taxonomy (GTDB): domain Bacteria; phylum Pseudomonadota; class Gammaproteobacteria; order Chromatiales; family Chromatiaceae; genus M0108. Next base: position 7,051 of record JBGAUK010000119.1, read on the forward strand.
ATCGCCATCCTGGGCGGCATCGTCGGCGAACAGACCCTGTCGCCCTATGTGGTCGCGGCCCTGCGACCCCTCTACGACGGCCCCCATCTCGAAACGATCGGCTTTCTGATCGCCTTCATCTTCGTCACCTCCCTCTTCGTGCTGTTCGCGGACCTGCTGCCCCGGCGCCTGGCCATGGTCCGGCCCGAGCCCGTGGCCATGGCGATCGTGCGGCCCATGCGCTTCTTTATCTGGCTGACATCGCCCCTGGTGTGGTTTTTCGATGGCCTGGCGAACCGCCTGTTGCGCTGGCTTCAGCTCCCCACCAGCCGCGCCGAGGACTTCTCGGCGGCGGAGATCGTCGCCATGGCCAACGCCGGCGCCCAGGCCGGCGTGCTGTTGCGCCAGGAACAGCAAATGATCAGCAAGGTCTTCGAGCTCGATACCCGCATCGTGCCCTCGGCCATGACCGCGCGGGACAGCATCGTCTTCCTGACCCTGTCCGAGTCGGAGGAGAGCATCCGCGCCAAGATTGCCACCACACCCCACGGCAAATTCCCCCTCTGCCGGGACACCATCGACAGCGTAGTGGGCTATGTGGCCTGGCGGGACATACTGGCGCGCCTCATGGACGGCAAACCCCTGTCGATGCGCATCGAGCCCATGGTGCGCACCGTGCTGGTATTACCGGACTCCCTGACCCTGTTCGAGGCCCTGGAGCGCTTCCGCGACGCCAAGGAGGACTTTGCCCTCATCGTCAATGAATACGCCCTCATCGTCGGCCTGCTGACCCTCCAGGACGTCATGAGTACCGTGATGGGGGAACTCGCCAGCCCCTTCCTGGAAGAGATGATCGTGCGCCGCGACGACCAGTCCTGGCTGATCGACGGCGCCACGCCCATCGAGGACGTGATGGCGGCCCTGCTGATCCCCGAGTTCGAGGGTTTCGAGAACTACGAGACCATCGCCGGCTTTCTGATGTACAGCCTGCGTAAGGTGCCCCGCCGCACCGATGCCGTCATCTATGCCGGCTACAAGTTCGAGGTGGTGGACCTGGACAATTTCCGCATTGACCAGGTTTTGGTCACGCGTAATAACCTCCCGCCCCCTTAGGCGCCCTTCCCCACCCAGGTATCCGTGTCTTCCCCAAGGCGAGCAACCAGCCCTTTGACCCGGTCCGGGAAACCGATAACTGAGGTGTTTTGGATATACTTAGTCTGAACCCGGCCCGAGCCGGCCCTCACTGACATGCGGAGATCGAGAAAATGACGGCTTTCTTGTCACATCCTGGACGGGCGTCCATGGCCGGCGCCGGCCCCCTGACGGCCCTGCTCGCCGCGCTGGCGCTGGGTGGCTGCGGCTCGTCGCCCAACTATCCCACCGGCACCATCGCCATCACGGTTAAGCCTGGCGACACCGGAACCTGTATCACGGCGCCCTGTCAGGTCAGCCTGGTGATGCCCCCGGGCCAGGGCAGCTACGAGGTCACGGGCAATGAGGTACGGGTCGGCACCTACCCGGCGGGGCGGACGGTCAAT
>JBGAUK010000011.1:0-53701 GCA_044228695.1 Chromatiaceae bacterium
CCTGCAGCGCCGCCACACAAAAATCCGTGGTGAGCGTGTTGGATAGGCGCCAGGCGAGCACCCGCCGGGTCGCCCAGTCGAGGATGGCGACCAGGTACAGGAAGCCCTTCTGCATCGGGATGTCGGTGATGTCGGTGGCCCAGACCGGGTTCGGGCGGTCGATGGTCAGTTCACGCAGCCGGTAGGGGTAGACCTGATCCCCCGCCTTCCTGCGGCTGGTGTTGAGCTGGCGGTAGCGGGCTGCGATGCCCCTCTTCGCCATCAGGCCGGCCACCCGCTGGCGGCCTACCCGCCGACCCTCCGGGCCGAGCAGGTCGCGCAACAGGCGCGCGCCGGCGAATGGGTGTTGCCGGTGCAACGCGTCGATACGATTCTCCGGGGCCACCTCTTTATGGACGGAATGGACGGTAGGGAGGAGAATCCGCCAGATGGAGAGGCGCCCGCCTGCCTCCAATGCCTGCCTCCAACGCCTGCCTCCAACGCCTGTCACCCCCCCGCCGGAGCCGCCGATGCCCCAAGTCGTCTACATGATGCCCAAACGGACTCGCCTCTTCTGGGACCCCCGCCTCGAACCCCTGGGGCTGGAGGATGAACCGGGGATCGAGGTGCCCCTGTTGGGCTATGTGAGTGCGGGGCGCCCGGTAGAAACGCCCGAGGAGCAGGAAACCATCCGGGTCCCGAGCCACATGACCCGCAAGGCCAGCTATGCCCTGCGGGTACGCGGCCATTCCATGATCGATGACCAGATCCAGGACGGGGACATCATCGTCATCGAACAACGCCAGACCGCCGAGAATGGCGAAACGGTGGTGGCGCTGATCAACGGCCAGCAGGTGACGCTCAAGAAGTTTTATGTGGAAGCGCAGGGGGTCCGCCTGCAGCCGGCAAATCCCGAGATGGCGCCGCTGTACCTCCGGCATGAGGAGATCGAGATCCTGGGGATTGTCTCTGGGGTGGTGCGGATGACGGCTTGATCCCCGATCACGCTGACGCCCGCCAGTGGCTTAGGCTTGCGGCTGCGTCCATCGGGATTTTCACAGGCTCGAGCTAAGGCAAGCACCTCGGGTTTCTATGCCGACGGACACCGCCCATGCCGCATCGCCTCCTAAAATTGGCCGAGGCATGTTAATCATCAGGAAAGATATTGATGAACCGAGACTACGTCATCCAAACCCCCGCTGGCTACGGGCGGCTCATGGCAGCTATCCTGATGTTCCTCGGCGTTCTGGCCTGGGGCACGGGCAAGGCCAGTCTGGGCCCAGAGCCTGGCGCCCCGGGCGCACCGAGCACCGCCAGCTCTTCAGAAGCGACTTACCCTATCGCCCTGGCGCCACCCAGGTCTTCCGGTCCCTTGATCGTGCGGGCCAGGCTGGACATCAACCAGATCAACGAAATTGACGACAGCGCGGAAAATTTTGAATTTTCCGGGGTGATGACCCTGAGCTGGCGCGACCCGCGCCAGGCCTTCGATCCCGACGTGGAGGGGGTAGCCGAAAAGATCTATACGGGCACTTTCCAGTTCGACGAGGTGTCGCCGGGCTGGTATCCACAAGTGGTGCTGGTCAACGAAGCGGGCCTCTACGCAAAGAGCGCGGTCATGTTGCGAGTCCGCCCGGACGGCACCTCAATCCTGACCGAGACCCTGAACGCCATCGCGGAATCCAAGCTGGTGATGAGGCGCTTTCCCTTCGACCGCCAGCATCTCGAGGCGGCCTTCCAGGTGCTGGGCTTCGACAAGGACGAGGTACAACTGGTGGCGGACACCGAGCCGCCGCCTGCCGCGGCCTCTCGTATCCACATACCCCAGTGGGATCTCAATGGCATCGGCAGCGCTATCCAGGACTGGGAGGCGCCTTACGCTGGCCGGGGTGGCGTGGCCTCGACCTACGTCGTCACCATTGACGTGAACCGTCTGCCTTTCTATCTGATGCGCCTCGTCGTCTTCCCGCTCGCGGTGATCGTACTGCTCTCCTTCGCGGTGTTCTGGATGGATCGTTCATCCATAGGGGATCGGATCAGCGTCTCCTTTATCGGCATCCTCACCGCCGTCGCCTACTTGATGGTGATCGGTGACAGTATGCCGCGCATCGCCTACGTCACCCTGATACACGGCTACCTGAACCTCAGCCTGATTATCATGGCTATCACCCTGCTATTCCACCTGATTGTGGGCGGTCTCGACCAGAGGGGGGATGCCCCACGGGCCACGCGCATCGATCACTTCTGCCGCTGGGCATTTCCCTTGACCTATCTCGGCCTCATTGGCGTCATGACCATCAGTGCCTTCATCTTCTTCTAAGCAATAGCCGCGGCCTGTCGGAGACGTTCGGGACCCCCAGGAGATACAGCCGGTAGAGCGGATGGGCAAGGTGGTCGAAATCATTCTGGAATTACGGATACGGATAGGAAATCCAACCGCCCCTGCGAGCCCAAGGGGGCGTCAGGACGAGAGGTTGCCAACGCGGACAATACAACCCGACCGCAGAAGCGCTGCATACGGGATGCGCGGGCCCTCTTGACCTGCTGATAACAGGGGGGAACATCCCCCCCTGATCAGGATTCGCGCCTTCGGGGCGATCAGCGGGCGGGGGTGGTTGTCGCCGGGGTATACGACGGATTGGGAGGAGTTGCCGGGGGTGGGGTGAGAAGGAAGGCTGGAGCGCAAGGTTAGGTTTTGGCGTTAAGCAGCTCGTCCACGGTCAAGCCAATATCTTTCGCAATTTGCCGCAATAAAATCGGCGAAACGTCACATCCAGCGTGAAAAGGTACTGTCGTACCTCTGCCGTCAGGATGGCGAAATTGTTTGTGAGAACCCCGTTGCCGAATTTCACTAAACCCCAGTGCCGCAAGCAAGGCGACGATCTCCCGAGGTTTGAGAACAGTCAAGTTTCCCATATTTACGCCACGGCGATGTTCTGAGTGCCAATAAATTCCGCTTCTAGCATGGGTTCGCCATCTTCGAGTAGCATTTCAACGACTTCTCGGAGGTTTTGATTCAGTTCATCCAGGGTTTCCCCTTGGGTGTGCGCGCCCGGGAATCCCGGGATGAACCCCACAAACAGCCCCGTGTCTTGGCACCGCTCGATAATGGCCGTGTAAATTCTCATACGAACGACTCCGTCGAGTTAATTAGACCGATTCCATGATTTTGGTGCTAGCCAGAATCGGTCTGGTTTCTAACCTGGCCCGTTGGCAGGACCCGGGGCTTTCCCGGCCGTCCCGCTAGGGCGTCAGTTTTTTGGACATTAGCCCAGGCTCCCGAACCTGTCAAACCAGGGGGAAATGGGCCGCGTTGCCGCCGGGCCGCTAGGTGCGACAGGTCATGAAAACCGTTGGCAAGCGGCCCAACGCCAAGCCACCGTGCCGACCAGCCTGGCACCGCCGCCCCCCTTTAGCAGCCCCGGGCGCCCGCCCCCTCACGCACTCTCCCGCTCATAATGCTGGTTCCGCCCCAGCCACTTCACCAGGAGCACCCTTCAAGGTCTTGCAACCTTGAGGGTGCTGGAGCCCCACCAAGGATCGAGGCCAGGACTCACTTATCCTTCAGTTCCTGAATCCTCGCCTCATAGTCAGCCTTGACGCAGGCCTTGTGATTAGCGGCCTTCCAGCAGGCATTGCGGCCTTCGAGCCAGCCTCTCTGCTCGGCCTTCAGTTCTTGCTGATCCGCCTTGGGGGTGTTTTTCAAGACCCGCTTGTAGAGACTGGCCATCGTCACATCCATCTCGGCCAATTCGGCGTCGTTGCAGATCAGCTTTTCGACCTCTTTCGCTTGTGGGGTGCATTTGAAGCTCGGCTGAGCGGCGAAGACCGCGGGGCTCAGGGCCAGGGAGGCAGTCAATACCAGGACTAAGGTGCGCATGCTGTTACTCTCGGTGTCAGCGGTTGATGTTAGGGGTGTACCCCCTGGGAGGAAGTGACATGAAGAAGGGGATTTTCTTTCTGGTGGTGGGCTTAGCCTCCTTTGGCGCCTATTGGGTGATCGGCTCTCATGTCGATGAAGAAGGTAGGCTGATCGAACCCTTCCCCCTGATCCCGTTGGGCTATCTCAGCCTGGCGGTTGGCGTGCTGTTATTGGTCATACCCTGCTGAGCCGCGTCCTGCGTCAGCGAAGGTGATGGTGATGGTGACCGCTGGCCGGCGAACACGCAGGAAGGGGAGCCGTACCTCAGCCTCGACTGCTTCGATCTCGCCACGCGCGATCAGCTCGCGCAGTCGATAGTCGAGGAAACTGTCCCCGATCAGGTAGGGACTCTCGCCCATCACCTGCCCAACGAGGCGCGCGGCGCGGGCGAATTCGTGCGGACAGGCCGCGAGCAGCCTGGGGTCGAACAGCGCTTCGTCGCAGCCGACGATCTGGTCGCCCTCGCAAATCCGCAACCGATGTTCCGTCCGCAACTGCCGCTCCCAATCGGCGGCGAGCGCGGCGCGCGCCGCATCGGACAAGCCCCGGGCCCCCTGCTCCGCGACCCCCAACTCCTCGACCGAGCAGGCACCAACCGCCCGCCGGGGCACCCTCCCGCCAGTCGCGGCCCCGACATCGACGACCCACAGCGGTCGCTCCCCCCATCCGGCGCACGCTGCCCGTAACAGGAGTTGCTCGTCGGCCTGCGGGCCGCACCAGACAAGCGCCCGGGCCGCGTCGGGCCTGGCGGCGCCGAGTTCGGGGAGCCCGATCCCTGCCGCCAGGCCCGCGTAAAGTTCCGTCTCGCCGATACGCTCAAACAGCCGCCGCAAGTAGCCTTTGCGCTCCCGGAGACCAGTGGGCCGGTCGATGTCCCGCAGCGGGCCGATCGCCAACGGGTCGCGCACCTCGACCACCCCATCCGCCGGCCGGCCCTGGCATAAGGCGCGGAGGCTGCCGCTGGCGGCGCCTCCGCTGACGTAGTGAACGACATCGAACATGGTGGAGTTACAGCACCGGACTGTCAGCGCAGCCCGGCCTTCCGGCCCCGCCAGCCCGCCGTCAGCACCATCAGGAGCATCAGGGTGAGCATCCCCCACTCGCCCAGCGTTGGGATCGGTTGGGCGGGGGCTTGCACGGTAAGGGTCGGGCTGGCTAGGAAGACAGCGGTGCTCACGCTATCGGTCACCCTGATGGCTAGGGCATACTGACCCGCCGGTCCCGTCGGGGTGCCCTGGATGATGCCGGTTTGCGGGTCGAGGGTCAGGCCCGCCGGGAGTGGGCCGCTCACCAGCGCGTAGGTCAAGGGGCCCGTGGCACCGCTGACGGTGGGCGGCAGGTAGGCCGGCATGCCGATGGTCAAGGGGTTGGCCGGATAGCTGACGGTCAGCGGGTTAGCCGTCACCACTATGGTTACATCTTTGCTGGTGCGGTCCGTGTAGTTGGGTGCGCCGGCCTTGGTGGCGTTGAATACGCAGCTACCGGGCCCGGTGCCCGTCACGGTCGCGACATTGAGGCTGCAAGGACCGCTGACCTGATGGTAGGTCACGAGGCCCCCGCCGCTGCCACCGGCGGCCTGCAGGAGGCTCGTCCCCCCCCCGCTGACCGCGATGCTGGCCGGATTGGCGCTGAGCACCAAGGTGGCCTGGGTTCCCGGGGCGATGGTGATGTCTTGTGTCACCTGCGGGGCCGGGGCCCAGTTGGCGTTGCCCGGCTGGTTCGCCGCGATGGTGCAGGTGTCGGCGCCGAGCATGGTGATCGTGGGGCCGCCATTGGTCGCGCAAATCGAAGGTGTCAGACTGCTGTAGACGACCGTTCCCAGCGAAGTGGCGGTGGCGCTGACGACGAAGGTGCCATTCGGCGTGAAGGTGGGTGTCGGCGCCGCGCCAAAGGTGATGGTCTGGGTGGCGGCAACCGTAAGGGTCACCGTCGCCTGTGCCGATTGGCTGATACAGGCGCCAGTGCCCGTGCCGGTAATAGTGATGTTGGCTGCTGTCTGCGCCGCGATCGGAGTACCACTGATGACGCCGGAGCTGGAGTTAAGGCTTAAGCCGTTCGCGGGCAGTGTCGGACTGGTGTAGGTCAGCAAGCAACCAAGATCAAAATTAAGGGGCGTAAGGTCTGACGTCGGTGTCAGCGGTAAACCCGCGAAACCGGCAACCTGCTGGACGGCCGGCGACAGCGCGGGATTATCGACCACCGTGAGGGTGATCGCGTGGGCATAACCCGCATCGGCATCAACATCCGCATAGTTGATTTTGTAGGCGTTGTTACCCAGGCTGAAGATATGCCCGTCGGGATACCCGTTGAAGGTGCTTCCGGAGAATAAGCTCGCATAGTTGATCAGGCGGAACTTGTCGCCAATATTGAGCGGCTTATCATTAACCAGTTCGAGGCGCAGGTCGGCAAACGGGTCAATGTAAAGAACGCTGCCGCTGCCGCTGCCGCTCGTGGGGCCGACATTGAGTTTGTCGTTCACCTGGTTCGTCGGGTCGAGGGTCAGCACCAGTGTTGAAAAGTTTCCTAGATATACCTCATTGTCGGTGGTCAGGCTGTTTTGCGCACGAGACGTTGCGCCAGACCCGATATCGAGCGTGCCGTCATCGCCGATATCCAATAGACCCTGGCTGCTGCCGAGGAGGGTGGCGTGCCCCGGGACATAGAAGGTTCCATCATTTGATGCGGCTATTTCGCCCTCGTTGGTGACATGGTTAGTGCCCGGGGGAGCGACACCCAGGTATTCGATGATTCCACCGTTCGACACACTCATCAGGCCAAAAACACTGTTGCTGGTTCGATTGATATTGATAATGTCGCCGGGCCTGATTTCAAAGGTGCCGCCGCTGTCCAGTAGAGTGGCATAGTCATAGACGTCGATCCGTCCATAGCTCTGTCCGGATCCGGGCTTGGAAAAACTCAGGTTACCGGTCACCGCCAGCGTGCCACTCCCCTTCAGGTCGAGTCTCGCGTTGGGCTCGATTAGCAGCAGATCCGTCGTCACCGACTTGAATCTGGCATCAGACTCTGCCGGCAAATTCATCGTCGAAGTGCCCATGGCTTTTAGCACTTCGGTATGAATATCGCCCGCGGAACCTACCGTCACCGCCGCCGTGTCGAGGTTCAACTCGGCCCGGGCCCTTAAGCGAGTTTCACCCCCAACATTGAGTGTGCTGTTGTTGAAGTTGAAGTAGCCCGAATGCAGTTGGGCGGCCTCGCCGGTCAATTCCAGCGTGGCGCCGTTCTGGAATGTCATCACGCCGGGCGTCCCTGCCACCGGTGGCCCGAACGTCACATAGGACTGGTCCAGTTTCAGCGTACCGCCGTCGATGGTCGCCACATTGCCGGAGTGATTGAAATACCAGGAGTCGGCGGCGAAGGTCGAGTGATTGAAGGCGATCCGGAACAGCGTCAGCAGGCCGCCCGGCAGGACGTTCAGCGACGTCTGGGAGCTAACATGGCTTTTGCCCCAGCCCTCGAGCCGCGAATCGCCCGAGGCGGTCAGGGTGAAGTTGGCGTCGATATTGAACCCAGGGTAGTTCAATGCTTTCAGCGAGCCATTGTTGAGCGTCAACGAGGTGGTAGTACCGGGGCCGGGGGGGATGGGATAAAACCGGAACTGGACGTTCTGCGCATCCAGGTCTGCCCGGTCGAGCGTCAGATTGCGCAACTGGATATAGCGACCTTCGATGGGATCGGTGTATGCGTCCGTACCGATCAGGGACGCCGGAAAGCGCTCGGTGGGAAAACTGGAAGCCGGACGCCAGGTCGCCGATTCCCACTGCGCGTAGAACGGAAAGTTGTACTGCATATCCATGTTCACATAGATCAGATTGTTGTGAACATTCGGATTAGCAGGATCACCCATGGCCAGTCGGAGGGAATCGTAGATGGGATTTGAAGTCCCCATCCAATTAATGAGACCCCAGGCCCCGGTGTGGTTTTCGGCCGCCCGAGCGGCGCCGAGGCCGGCGAAGGGGAGGCAGATCAGGACCGCGAGGGCGAGCAGGCCCGCGCGGAGGTTATATCGGGCATTCATATTTTGAGTCTCTCTCGGTAGAGGGGCTGGGTGTCCCGGTTAGTCTGGGTTGCCTCGCTGGCCTTACCCACGGGGCGGGATGCAAGGATCCGGGCGGAGGGCATGCCCGCCTGGCCGCCGTTCAGCCCCGGAAGGGCGGAATCGGCGGCGGGGCGGGCCGTGGCACCCCACGCGGCCAGGCCTGGTTCTCTGGGCATGAACGCCAAATCCGCCAGCCCCACGCGGGGCTGGCGCGGCCTCAACCCTTACTTGCCCATGAACTGAGTGATTTTGCCCTTCGCATCGACATTGCAGGAGCCCGATGCCTTCTTGGGCGGCACGCTCCAGTTATAGGAGGCGCCATACTGCTGCAGGTCCTTCAGGCCCATGGCACCGCTATCCAGATCCTGCTTGAGGGTCGCGGCCACCGTGACCTGCAGATCGGACATGGGCACGCCGGGATACTTACCCATCAATTTGTCCTTGCAGACCTTGCCGAGACGTCCCAGGGTAGCGTCGATCTTGGCCTGATCATCGGCGGCGGCCGGGGTGATGGAACCGGCGACCAGGGCGGCGGCCAGGCTCAGGATGAGTGTCGTTTTCATGTGGGTATCCTTGGTGAGGGTGATGGGGAGACGCTGCATGGTGCTATTCCTCGGGTTGAGTCCGGCAGGCCGGACAGGGTTGACCTAAGGCGCCGCCAGGAGGACGCGCCGGCGCCATGGGGGGAAGGATTGCTGGCCAGTGGGGCGGAACCGCCTGGGGCCCTTCCCGAAAAGCGGGGCCTGCGGCGTCAGGGTGATTCAGAGGTGCCATGGGTGCTGTCAGGGCGCCAGCCTCGGCCTCGCCGCACAAGCCCGCGAGGGCCTCCAGATCGTAGTTGTAGGCCAACGGGGTCAAGGCGGCATGGAGGGCGGCATCGGTCGCGCCAGGTTGGGCCAGCAGGTCGGTGATCCGTTCGAAATCGCCCAGGTCCACCGCCTTCCGCAGGTCGGCGCGCCATGCCGCGGGGCAGGCGGCCAGGCGGGAGGCAATGTCGTCGAGCAGGATGGGGGCATCAGCTATCGGCGCCGCCTCGGCCCGCCTGAACCGCAGCCCAACCCGCCGTTCCAGAATGGCGAACAGCTCCTCGGCCCGGAAGGGCTTGCCGGTGAATTCGTCGCAGCCGCAGGCTAGGAAGTGGTCGCGGTTCCCGTTGAAGGCGCTGGCGGTGAGGGCCACGATGAGGGTGCGCTCCGCGTCGGGCCGCGCGGCCATCCGCGCCTTGATCTGGCGGGTCGCCTCTTCCCCCGTCATGACCGGCATCCGCATATCCATAAAGATGACGTGAGGCTGCCAGGCCTCCCAGATCGCCACCGCCTCCCGGCCGTCGGCGGCCTCGCGGAACGCCAGCACCGGCGACTGGGGGTTGAGTGACGCCAGCAGGCCACGCAGCGGCGCCCGATTGTCCGGCAAGTCGTCCACGATCAGAATGCGGCGGACCGGCTGGTCCGGTTCCAGGCCAAGGATGGGCGGTAGCGGTACCGCGTCCCGCGCCTCGGCCTCGGCCGCCGGGGGGAGAGGCAGAGTGAAGGTAAAGCAACTCCCCTGCCCCAGGGTGCTGTCGGCGGTGAGTTCCCCCCCCATAAGCCGGACAAACTGGCTGCTCAGGGCCAGACCGAGGCCGGTCCCGCCCGGTTTGAGCTGACCCGTGGTGGTCTGGCTGAAGGGTTGGAAGAGCCGCGCCATTTCCGTCTGGTCAATCCCCGGGCCGGTGTCGTGAATGCGGAACTGAATCGCGTCTTCCAGGGACACGGCCTGGAGGGTCACCCGGCCAGCAGTCGTGAACTTGACGGCATTGCCGACCAGGTTGATGAGGACCTGGCGCAGCTTCATCGCGTCGCCGACCACCTTATGAGGCAGGGTGGGTAGGGCGAGGATCAGATCGAGGCCCCGGTCGCGGGCCCGTTGCCGGAAAAAGGCCTCGGTCTCCGTCAAGAGCCGCGCGGGATCGAAGGGGGCAAGCTGCAGGGTCATGCGCCCGGCCTCGATCTTGGCCATGTCGAGGATGTCGTTGATGAGGGTCAGGAGGTGATCGCCGCTGCGCTGGATGATGGCCAGGCCCTCGCGCTGGGAGCCCGTCAACTCGGGGTCCCGGGCCAATACCTGGGCGAAGCCAATGATGGCGTTCATGGGGGTACGGATTTCGTGGCTCATGTTGGCCAGGAAGGCGCTCTTGGCCTGGTTGGCGGCCTCCAGTTCCGCCGTGCGTTGGCCAACCTTGGTCTCTAATGTCTGGTTAAGGTGGAGCAAGGCTTGCCGCGCCTGCTCCAGGTAGTGTTTTTCTTCACTCAGGCGGGCCTCGGATCGCATCAGATCGCCCGCGATGCGCTGCCTAACCGCGACTTCCCGGGCCAGCCGGCGGTTCCATAGGAAGAAAACGATAAAAACCAGCGTAGCGCCGGCAAGGATTTGCCATACCAGCCGGTAGTCGCTCTGGGGCCGAACCTCCACCGCGCCCCATTTCTGGTTGATGGCATTGATCTGGGCGTGGGACATGGCCGCCAGCCCCTTGTTGATCAGTGAGGCCAGCGCCGCCCAGTCCTTACGTACCGCCATCGCCTGGTTGTGCAGACCATAGGGGGTGGCGGCGGCGACCACCAGGTTGCTGAAGCGATACTCTTTGATGAGATAGTTGGCAATGGCCAGGTTGCCCACGTAGGCATCCGCCTGCCGGGTGGCCACGGCTTCCAGCGCCTCCCGCGACCGCCCTACCTCGAGGATACGGATCGTGGGATAGTCGGCGCGGATCTTATCGGTGATTACATAGCCCTTTTCCGCGGCCAAGACCTGGCCACCGAGACCTTCGAGGCCGGCGATGTAGGGGGTATCGTTGCGGGTATAGACGACCCAGGGCGCGGTCAGATAGTCGTCCGTTAGGGCGAAGGCCTGTTCGCGTTCGGGGGTGCGATTCATGGTCGGCAGCAGATCGAAATGGGCGCGGGGGCCCCTGACGTCGGCCATCGCCTCGGCCCACTGGTTGGCAGAGGTCACAAACTCGACCTTGAAGTTGAAGCGCTTAGCGATGTCGTTCAGATAGTCGACCGCCACCCCCGAGGGTACCGGCTCAGTCATCATGTAGGGGGGCCAGTCGGTGATGCGAACACGTACCCGGTGGCCCTGGTCCAGCCAGGCGTGCTCTTCCGGGGTCAGGGGAATGGGGAGGTAAGCTGTGCCCGTTTCCGCTGGGAGCGCTAAAGCAACCGCAGCGAAATGCAACAAGAGCAAGGCTAGGATGAGCCGCCCAGAGGGTAGCAACCGCGGCCAGGCGCAAAACCTACCCTTGTTGAGGATCCGGAGGTGTTTAATGCTCCGGCATCCCGTTGGGGAACCCATACCCCCTCCTCTTGGTGCGCAACACCACCCACCACCGCGGCATCGGCGATAACGAGCGGCGATTCTCTAAGGTGCCGGGTTCAGAATCCTTTTGCCTGCACCCTGGGATCCATCATCCCCTTCTCGGTCGGCTCATCCCGGAAGCGCGGGGTGCACGCCAGCGAGATGCCTGAAATCTCGGCAGAAAAGGAGTGCGGTTAAAGGCTTCATGCGGGGCTAGGTAACGGCCTGGGGGGTGTTGAAGGTGGCTGTTGTCGCGGAGACTTCGTATCGATCCCAACCCCAGCGGGGTGATAGGGTTATGCTTGTAAACTACTTGGGCGCCAAGGCCTTGGCAACGGCATAAATATGCACGCCATGGCCATGCCCGTTTGGGATCGGGTGACAGCCTAGCCAGGGGAAGCCAGTATGCCGAGCGAACCATCCGCCTCCAACTATTGGGGGATGCTGATCAAAAGCCTCCGGGACAGCCAGCACTTCAGTCAGTTCCAGCTTGCCGAGGCCCTGGGTGTCGATCAAACGACTATTTCCCGCTGGGAACGGGGCCTATCCGAGCCCCAGTACAAACAGCGCAAGGTCCTGCACGGCCTCGCCAGGGATGCCGGGCTAGCGACCTTGGGGGACCTGACCAACATCGTCAATTTCAGCCCCTTTCCCATGATTCTGGTGGACCGCTGGAAGGAGGTGATCGCCGCCTCCGAGAGCAGCGGCTTCAAGCCAGGCCTTACGGTTACTGAACAAACGCCCCCGGAAGAGCAGGTATTTGTTAAGGATTTTGCCGACCAGCTCGAGGCCGCCGGCTTCTGGACGGGCGGCTGCGCAAAATTCGATTATGCCTTCAACACCGAGACCGAATGCCGCCGCGCGGTGGTGATCCCCATCACGATTCGCGGCCAGGTGTTTGCGCTGACGCAAAAGGCCTGGTGACGGCGAGGTTGATGCCGGCTTATCGGCTGCGATGGGAGGCTCTGCCGTGGGGTGAGGCGGAATCGGCCCAGTTGATCCTTGAAATTGCCCCAACCACCGCCACAATTCCCAACTGGTCTGACCACCCCCATCCCATAACCCATCTAACCCCACAGAGGAGTCTCAGCCCATGACCCAGCCTATCCGCCTCGCCCTGATCGCCGCCGCGGCCCTGAGCCTCGGGGCCTGTGTAAGCCCTGAGCCTAAGACCGGACAGGCCCCCAGCGCCATGCGCCAGGCGACCAGTGCCGCCGAGTCCGCCTGCTTGGCCGCGGTCAACCGCAACTACGGGGGCAAGGTCAGGACCGTGCGGGTGGCCAGCTCCGACTTCTCCCAGGCCAACTCCACGGTGATGGTCGAGGCCGTCGGGGTGCGCGGCAGCGCCCAGACCGAGCACTGGCGCTGCCTCGCCTCGAACGATGGGCAGGTCGCCGACCTGAGGGTGGTCCAGTGAGCCGGGCACCGTCGGTCCACCGCCGGCCCGTGGCCCTAGTCTGCGGCCTGCTGCTGACAATCGGTGCCGGGGCCGCGTCGGCGGAGGCGGACGGGCCGGACTATTACGCCGTGCGGGGGGTCGCCGCGGGGGACGTGCTGCACATCCGGGCGGAGCCGAATCCTCATGCGCGCCCAGTGGGGCAGATCCCACCCCAGGGCACCTGTATCCGCAACCTGGGCTGCCGGGGCGGGCTGACGTTAGCGGAGTTCTCCACGCTGAGCCCGGCGGAGCAGGAGCGACGGACGCGGGCGCATCCCCGCTGGTGCCAGGTGGAGTACCAGGGGGTGACCGGCTGGGTCGCAGGGCGTTACCTGGCCGAGGGGGAGTGCCGCCGCTGAGGGGAGTAGCTGCGCGCGGTGTCGGTGGCTTTATCCTCGGCGGCGGGGGTCATCGGGCGTCCCCCACGGCTTGGCCCCCCGCCTGACCCTCGGGCAGTTCGAAGGTCGCGGTCAGCCCCGCCACGCAGGACTTGTCCAGGGGTACGCCGGGGTTCTCGATGAAGGCCACGCCCAGGTCCCGGGCGCACTGGGAGAAAGCCAGGGCGCCGTGCCCAGCCTCGGGCAGGACGATGGACTGGCCGCGGGGCAGGTGGCGCGCCGTCTCCGGGCCCCAGCTCGTGGCGGTCTGGGTGTCCATCGTGCCGGAGAAGACCAGGGTCGGGATGTCTGCCGTCACCGGGTCATGGAAGCCGGGCCGATAGTGCTTGGGGAAGAGGTCGCAACTGGCGTAGAAGCCCCCGATCATGGCTTCTGCCGGCTGGGTGGCCTCCGTTGGCCAGAGATAGTCCTTCTGCAGCCGTGCACTCATGGCCGCGGCACCGGCGGGGGAGTTGAAGTCCAGGTCCTCCTGGCAGGCGTACATCAGGGTTTGGAAGCCCTCCACCAGCAGGTAGTCGAGCTTGCGGTTGTCCTTGGAGATGCGGGCGAAGGTGTCGGCGAGGTTCCGCGGCGTCATGAGGCCAACGAGGGCATCGAGGCGTTGGCGGTCGGCCCCCGCGAAATGCCTGGCGATCAAGCCCCGCAGGGCCTCGGCCGAGGGCGCCCCAGTTCGCAGGCGCAGGTAGTCCGAGGCGAAGGCGAGCCGCGCCTGCGGGGTGGGCAGGGCCTTGGCGGCCACCGCCAGCGCCGACTCGAACTGCTCCGTAAGCCCGGAACCGGCGGCCACGGCGGCGCGGTCGGTCTCCAGGCGCTCCAGCACCGTCTTGACCGCCTCCGCTTGGATCTGGCCCTGCTGGGCGAGGCGAAGCGCCGTCTGAGCAAAGGCCAGCGAGTCGGCATCGAGCCCCTTGAGCCCGGCCAGGGCCGTCTCCGGGGTCTGGGGCGGGGGCAGCTTGCCCTGCATCACGGCGTCGTAGGTGGTCGTCACCCCCTGCTCCAGCTCCGCCACCAGCTTAGGCACGTAGCCCGTCAGGCCCTGGGCCTGGTTCTTGTAGTCGTTGCGCCAGTCCGCCAGGTTCACCAGGGCCTCCCCGTCCACCTTGCCCGCAGGGCCTGCGACCGGAGCCTTGGCGAGCTTGGAGTACAGGGCCCAGAAGCGCGCCTTGAGGTTCGGATAGGCGGCGGCGCAACCGGCATCGGCGGCGCACTGGTCGAAGATGGCCTCGAAGGACTCGGCGTAGGGCAGCGCAATGGTGTCGTAGGTCGGCACATGGGGCGGGGCCACCGAGTCCAGCACCACCGCGCGCAGCCCTTCGGGGGCGGTGCGCATCACCTCCAGCCCCAGCTTGGTGCCGTAGGAGAGCCCGTAGGCGTTGTAGACCGGGTAGCCCAGGGCGCGCATCACCGCCTGGACATCCCGGGCGTTCTGCTCGGTGTTGATCTTGGAGATATCGGCACCGGACGCCGCCAGCTCGTCGAGACAGGCCCGGGTGACCTCGGGGGGCAATGGCGCACCCTTTCCCCCGGCCTTGGCCGCCGCGGCCAGATCCCCGGCGTGATCGGCCAGGGTGGCGAGGCAGCGGGTCTCGCGCCCGGCGGAGGTGTCCACCCCGCGTTGGTCGAAGGCGACCACATCGCGCCGCGTCCGCAGTTGCTCGAAATAGGTTGAGGTCAGGGCGACGTTCTCGACGATGCCGCAACCGGGCCCACCGTGCAGATGCACCACGGCGTCCGGCGCCGGCACCAGCGAGCGGGACTTGAAGACCATGAAGGTCAGCGGGATGCGCCGGCCGTCCGGCTGGGCATGGTCCTCGGGCACCGAGACGGTGCCGCAGGCGACGGTTTTGCCCTCGATCTCGAACGGGGCCAGGGGGCGCGGGCAGGCCGCGGCCTTCACCGGGAAGTTAGCGTCCGCCCCGCCGGCCGCGATGACCGGAAAGGCGGTTGCGGCGGGCTCGGGGGAGGTCAGCGCCAGTACAAAGGCGAGGATCTGATCCGGGGTCATCGTGGCTCCTGGGTGGGTACGGGGTCTGCGCTGGTTGCACGCGCGCCCGGGCGACAGGCCCGGGCGGCGGGTTACTACAGCTTGCCTTCGCTGCCGGTATACATGACGTTGCTGACCCGTCCGGAGCGATCCGTGTTGCAGCGCCAGGGCGCCTCGGCGCCCGCCACGGTCGCCTGGACGGTGATCCCGGCCTGGGACTCGGCGACGTCGAACACCGCCACATCGCTCGCCGAGCGGTTCATCTTCTTGGCAATGGCTGCTCGACAGGCACGGGCCGGCACCCCGGAGAGGTCGCCGCCGGTCACGACCGGGGTCTCCACGGTCTTCGTGGCGGTGGTCTCCACACAGCCGGCGAGGGCGACCGATGCGAGCAGAAGCGAGATTGAAAGCGGCTTGATCATGTTTTGAATCCTCGGTCTTGATGAGGCCCCCGGGGGGCATGAAAAACGGGCCAGGTAATGACCCGAATAGGCGAGTCAGACGCTCTTGACTCAGTCCTCGGGCCGCGCATGGGTGCGGCCCACATGCCGCAGCAGCCAGAGGGCATAGAGCGCGGTGGGCAGGACCAGCAGCAGGGGTGCGAAGGTCTGGAAGCTGGTTGGGGCCGTCGCTGGCCCCGGCGGCGCTCCACCCGCGGCGCCCATGGTAAAGACGCCGAAATCCCACAGGCCATGGACGACGATGACGGGCCACAGGGACCGGGTGCGCAACCGGATGGCGATGAACAAGAGTCCGCTCAGCAGGGCCGCGCCCGATTGGATCACGGAGGTCAGCAGGTGACCGGTGGTGAAGACATTCAGACTGTGGATACCGCCAAACAGAAGCGAGGTGACCAGGATGGCCGGCCAGATGGCCATGCGGTGGCGGAACGCCTGGAGCAGGATGCCGCGAAACATCAACTCCTCCGACAGTCCGACGAAGAAGGTATTGACGAGGACGAAGAAGATGACCGCGATCGGCGGCAGTCCCAGGAGAACCCCCAACACCAGGAACCCCGCGATGTAAAGGGCGGGCAGCCAGAGCAGGCGCAGACTGCCGGCCGTGGGTGCGGTCTTGAGCCCCACGTCATCCCAACGCTGCCAGGCGACGACGGCCAGCAGCAAGGCCGCGGCGAGCGGATAGACCCAGTTGACCCCCTGGGTCACCGCTTCTACCAGCTCCGTCTCGCCACCGGCGCGCAGACGCCCGCCGATCACGGTGATGGCGGTCCAGATGACGAAGGCGCCCAGCGCCAGCAGGATGCGTCGGTTCATGATCACTGAAACCCGTAGCGGTAGGCGGCGGTCTCGCCGCGTGGATCCAGAGTGGCCCATTGCAGCGATGGCCATCCGGTTGGCGCGAAGTGGAGGTAAGTGGCTAGGGCGAGCGGCAGGCGCTTCAGGTCGGGGATGGCGGTCATGGCAGCGGTCTCGGGGCGTGTTGGCGAGGGAAAATCGTCGAGTCGTGGTCCTGGTCAAGCAAGATGGCGCAGAAACGCGGTTGCTCAACCCTGCCCAGGCAGGAACCCCGGCAGGGGACGCCCCGCGTATTCCCGGGGTGCCGACAGGGCGCGGGACCATTTCGCGGACAGGACCTTCCAGGGCTGGGGCTGGCCCTCCAGCAGGGTCAGCAGGCCGGGGATATGCTCGGCGCCGTAGGTGACGTAGATCTTCTGTGCGTCAGAGTTGACGATGCGCTCGACCAGCGCGCGGTTGCGGTAGTCGAGAATCACCGGGCTCATGGAGTAGGTTGCCCTGCCCTCCCCCAGGCCCTCGACCTTGCCCTCGCCCTTGTCGGCCGGCTGTAGGGCGACGCTGAACACCCCGCGGCACAGAATGCCGGCGATCTGGCGCTGGCCCGGGGTGCTGTCCTGCAGGAAGCCAACAATGGACGCGAGGGTCGGGTCCCCACCCGTCGCCTTAGAGGCCGGGGCCTCGGTCTCCTCCCACTGCTTGAACCCCGGGTCCTGGGCGGCGAGCCGGTCGAACTCGCGCTTCATGTCGAGGGCGCTGACATCCGCCGCCACATGGCGCTCCGGGTGCTCGGCCCGGTCGGCCTCCAGCAGGGTGAAGTAATCGAGCTGAAAGCGCAGACCGCAGACGCCCGCCAGGGCCTTATAGTTCTCGGAGAGGTCGCCGCCTTGGGCGAGATGGGTTGCGAACCAGGCATCGCCCTCCCCCGGGGACGGCTGCACGCCCTCATAGAACAAGGTGAACCCCTGGGTCAGGGCATTCTCCAGGTCGTAGACGACGGACTTATAGAACTCCTCGGACCCCACATGCACCATGCCCTGCAGGACCAGGGTGCGCTGGCCGTCGGTGAGGGTGACCTGCGGGGCGATCAGGGGCTGGTTCTCGGCGCGGAAGGCCAGATAGTAAAGCGGCAACCCGGCGAGGGCCAGGAGCACCATTGAACTTGCCAGCGCCAGGGGCACATAGGTCCTGCCCCAGCCGACGCGGCTCTTATCCGCGGCGAAGGCCCGCCGGACCAGATAGACGGGCACCGCGACCAGCAGACCGATCACCAGGAGGGTCACGGGCACCCAGGTCGCCCAGTTGGCGATGGCCAGCAGCCCCAGGAGGGCCAGGCCCGTCAGGATGAACCAGAGGATCGCCTTGATCGCGACCCGGATGCGTTGGCCGCGGCCGAGTTGGGGTGTGTTGCTCGTCATGCGTGGACCTCCCGCTTGCCGGGGCCAGTGACCTTGATCCGGGGGATGCCGGCGGTGGCCGTGCCCGCGATCGAAAGCGCGGCGGCCAGGATGGCTCGTTGGTTCATGGATGGGTGCTCGTGGGTGGGGTGGCGGCGACCCGGGGCCCGGGGCGGGCTTTACCGCCCCGGCGGGTGGGCCTAGTGGCAGTTGGCCATGGGCGTATTGACGATGGACTTAAAGTGGCCATTCGCGGTGTGCACCGTCACGCAGTGCCAACCGTTGCTCCACTTGTTACCGGCCACGGGGTTATAGCCGCGGCTCTGCAGCTCGGTCTCGCCGCCCGCTCCCCGGGCCCCGACCAGATCCTGAAGATCCGCCGCCCCCGCGCCCCCGCCGTCCGCGGCCTTCCCGCCCGACTGGCCGTCGTCCTCGCAATCGGCCATGCCGACATCGACGATCGAGGCGTAGTGGCCGTCTGTCGTGCGCACGCTCACGCAATGCGAGCCCTTGCGCCAGTTCGTATAGGAGCTGTCTCCCCCCTTGCTGCCGGACACGTAGGTATAGCCGCGGCTTTCGAGCTGCGACTCGCCGCTGCCCGCCCGCGCGCCCACCAGGTCCTGGAGCCCGGCGGCCCCGGCGCCCGCATGGTGGGAGGGGGCCTCCTCGTCCGACTTGCTCGCCTCGCTGATGGCGATCCCGGCGGCCACCACGGCGGCGGCGCCGATGGCCAGCTTGGCCGCGGTGCTCATCTCCTCGGGTTTGGGGCCACGGTATTCGGCCTGGGTCACATGGCGGTTCTTGATCTCGCAGGTCCAGGGGTGTTTATCCCCATCCACCTTGGCGAAGCCATGGACCTTGTAGTGATGCTCCGAGTCCATGAGCTGCTCGGCCTGGGCATCGCGCAGGTCGGTCAATTGGTATTCGCCGCGCAACTTGCTCTCGCAGTCGCGGATGGCGTCCTGCTCGCCATAGGCCAGGGCGGCAGGGGTGGCGAGGACCAGGGCCAGCAGGGCGGCGACCTGGGTATGGATGGGCTTGATCTGGGGCATCGTCGAGGGTCTCCAGGGGCGTTGATTAGCAGGATGGGACTCCCCAAGGGGGTGTAATCTACAGACAAGGGGTGACCGGTTGCGCAAGGACACCGACCTTCATTCCGCGTGAATCGGGCCCTTGGTCTTGGCATCGGCATCGCTCCAGTAGTCCTCGCCCTGCAGCCGGCGATCGCCCTGGATGGTGTAGGTGATGAAGCCTTGCTTGAATACCAGGGCGCCGTCGCTGCGCTTGGCCTTGACCCGCTTGCCGTTGACCCAGACTCGCTCCTTGGCGTCGATGCGGATGGTGGCTACCGTCGCGCCACCCTTCGCCTTGGCCACCCAGTTACCGGCATAGGGCGTCTTGCTCGCCGCGGCGCCGGTCGCGGCCGGAGCACTCGTCCCGAACCCGGCCTTGGCGTTTTCCTTTTTGGTCTTGTTGATGTCGCAGCCTTGCAACTCGGTGGCCTGGGTGCAGCCGGAGCGTTCGAGCTGCTTGGCGTAGTTGGCGGTGATCGCCGGCGCGGCGGTCGCGACCAGTAAGGACACGGCGGCGGCAATGAGGGATAATGCTTTTTTACTCATGATGAGCTCCTGTCGAGGGGATTGGATAAGCGGATTAGCGACTGGGCGATAGGCAACCGAGCCGCGCGGCGGTGGGAGTGCGGGGCACGATACCCAGTCAGTCAGGACCAAGCAAGACTCGGCCTGGGCCAAGGGCAATCATGGTCCTGGATGGCATCCATAGCCGTTGGGGACGGGGGACCCTGCGCTATCTGGCGGAGGGTGGGGTGAGGGACTGAGCCGGGACCCAAGAAAAAGGCGGCCTGGGCCACCTGAGTTTTAAACCGGCCGGGGCCGCCCTAGAGGGCATAAGGCACCAGGGGTAACAGGGACACGACCACGATGGCTAACAGGACCAGACAGTCGAGGGAACTCAGGTTCAGGTTCAGGTTCGTCATGGCGATATCCTCACGGTCTGATGGTCGGTTTGGCTATCTGACCCGGTACCCAGGGGCCCGGGTGGGGGCCCCGACGGGTTGTGCCGGGTGCCTGGGTGAAAAAGTAGGGATTTGCCACCCCGGGGTCAAGAGACTCCGAGAAAAAAAGTAGGAAGAAAGACGCTGGAGGGGGGCTGGTGGCCGAGCGCGCCTGGGTGGGGGGATTTGTCCTGGGGTCTGTTACCCTTGGCCGGACCCGTGCTTCTGCCGATGCGATAACCCGGAGGCTAACCTCATGACCTCAACCCCGGCCGTCTGGCTCGCCTTGCTGGCGGCCAGCTTGTTCGGTGCCAGTACCCCCTTTGCCAAGTTGCTCGTGGGGGAAATGTCCCCACTGCTCCTCGGCGGCTTGCTCTACCTCGGGAGTGGGGTCGGCTTGACCCTGGCGCGCCTGGCGCGCGATCGCGGTTGGCGGGCCGCTGGCCTGGCCCCGCGGGAGTGGCCCTGGCTGCTTGGGGCCATCCTCTTCGGGGGGATCCTGGCGCCGGTAGCCCTGATGGTGGGCCTGACCTCCACCCCGGGCGCGACGGCGTCCCTCTTGCTGAATCTGGAGTCCGTCCTCACGGCGTTGCTGGCCTGGGTCGTGTTCAAGGAGAACGCCGACCCGCGCATTGTGCTGGGCATGGTGGCGATCGTGGCCGGCGGCATCCTGCTGTCGTGGCCGACGGGGGAGGTCGGGGTGGCAGCGGGGCTCGGCCCGCTGGCGATCGCCGGCGCCTGCCTGTGCTGGGCCATCGATAACAACTTGACCCGCCACGTCTCGGCCGCCGATGCCTTGTTCATCGCCGGGACCAAGGGGTTGATGGCCGGCGGGGTCAACTGTGCCCTCGCGCTCGCCTGGGGTATGTCCTTACCCGCGCCCCTGACCCTGCTGGGGACGATGTTGGTCGGCTTGCTCGGCTACGGTATCAGCTTGGTGCTGTTCGTCCTGGCGCTGCGGGGGCTGGGGACGGCGCGCACCGGGGCCTATTTTGCGATCGCCCCCTTTATCGGGGTCGTGGTGGCCCTGCTCCTGTTGGGTGAACCGACGTCACCCACCTTCTGGTTGGCGGGCGCCCTGATGGCCGGTGGCGTGTGGCTGCACCTGACCGAGCGACACGGCCATGATCATGGCCATGCCCCCCTGACCCATCAACATCCCCACTCGCATGACCCCCATCACCAACACGACCACGACGCGAACGGGGCTGGCCAGGAACCACACGACCACCGGCATACGCATGTCAGCATGAGGCACACCCACCCGCATTTTCCGGATATTCATCACCGCCACCGGCATTAGTCGGGCGCGATGCCGCTGCGGTACGGGTGCGATTGACCACCTCCGCCCAAACGGCGTCCGGCACCAGCACTTCGGGGAATAACCGCGGTAGCAGCGGATGCAGATTGGCGCGAAACAGGCTAATCAAGGGCGAGGCGTTGACGAACACTTTCTCAATCAACACCGGCCAGATCCTCCAGAACTTCCTCCGCGCTGTATTGGAAGGGGCTGACCTGGTACTTGCCCAAGGCGGTGATGAAGTCGGCGCGGGTCAGGCCAGCGATTTCCGCGGCCCGACCTTGGGAGACCAACTCCAATTCGTACCACTTGACGGCGGCTGCAAGGCGCAGCTCGTGGGTAAACTCCTGTGGACTCTTACGCAAGGTGGCAAAGACCTCTTCCGGCATTTCCAAGGTCAATTGGGTCATGGCGCTTTCCTCTTGGTCAGGATGGGGTATCCAGAACCACCTGATGGGCATGGTAGCCTGCACATCTCCCGGATGCCATCCAGAGGCGCGGTGACGGTGCGGTATGCGACCGCCAAAGGGACGGCCCAGGCGGGTAGCGATTAAGTCACTCACACAAACTAATCATAACCTTGTCAAAATTTAGGGATTTGCCGTAAAGTGGCCTCCTGATCCTGTTCCTTGAGGCTGACAACGATGTTACGCGTGACGCTCGTGTTGAGTGCTGCTGACCGCCAGGCGCTGCAACACCTGATTAAGCACGATCCCCACTGGCGGGTGCGGGAACGCGCGCAGAGCGTCTTACTGCTCGCCACGGGGCTAACCTGCCAACAGGTGGCCGAGCAGCAGGCACTGAGCATGCAGACGGTGAGCGCGACGCGTCGCCGCTGGCTAGAGCAGGGCCTGGCCGGCTTGCCGGATCGGGCCCGCAGCGGTGCCCCGGCCAAACTCACCGCCGCGGAGACGCAGCAGTTGTTAACCTGGGCCCGCGCCGCGCCGCTGACCTTAACCGCCCTGAAGGCGCGCCATGTCGCCGCCGGCGGGGCGCCGGTGCATGTCAACACCCTGACCGGGGTCTTGAAGCGGGCGGGTTTCGTGTGGAAACGGACCCGGCATAGCCTAAAAAAAAGCGCGATGACGCAAAATTTGCGCAAGCACAACAGGAGATTAGCGCCTTGAGGCGGCAGGCGCAGGACGGTGAGGTCGCGGTGGCCTATCTCGATGAAGCGGGCTTCGCTCAAGTCCATCCCAACCGCAGCGCCTGGACCCCCGTCGGGGAGCAACACGCCATTCCGGCGGTGCGCGGCAAGCGGCTGAACGTGATCGCCGCCTTCCTCTCGACGGGCCAGGTGATCAGCGCCGCGCTGTGGTGCGCGATTAATGCGCTCATCTTCGTCGGCTTCCTCGGGCTGCTGCGCCAGCAAGTCGCGAAACCCTTGACCATCATCCTCGATAACGCCTCCTTTCATACCGCACACGCTATTCAGCCCCACTTGGAGGTCCTGCGCCGCCAAGGAGTCACCCTCTACTTTTTGCCACCCTACAGCCCGGAGTTGAACCGGATCGAAAAACTCTGGCATCTGGTCAAACATACCTGGATGGCCGCCAAACACCGCGATGCCAAAACGCTGGAAGCCGATGTCAGTGAGATCCTTGACCAAGTCGGTACGCGCTATCACCTGGCTTTTTAGTATGAAGAACTTTTTGTGAATGACTTATGTCGCCAAGAGCGGGAGTTTGACCCTCCCGGCTGGGCAGCGGGTGCGGATGGTCAGCGTGGTGGTGCGGGGGGACCGGGTTAAGGAGGGGAATGAGACCTTTTTCGTGAATTTGAGCACCCCGAGTGGGGCAACGGTGTTCGATGGGCGGGGGGTGGGGACGATTGGGGAGGATGATTAGGGGATCACAGCGGATTCGTGGGTCGCAAACGCGAATAATCGGCCTCGACGGCTAAATTATTCGGACCTGGATGTCAAAAAAAACTAACATTAGGCTGAAAGGGCATCATGGTTGTTAAGCAAATTTAACAGGGGCGGACCGGGCATGGACATCCAGAACTTGATGGGAGCGCGCGCACTCAGCGCACGGGAGGCGGCCGGCCTGGCTCAGACGGCTGTGGCGGGGCGGCTGGGCATCGCCCGGCAGACCCTGGCCAGCATGGAACAAGGAAAGGTCCCGTTCGATGGCGTGCAGTTGGTGACCATGGCCGATCTCTACGGGCGGCCGGTGACCTATTTCTACGACCTGCGGGAGACCGAGGGTCTGGCGCTGGCGTTCCGTGCGGATAATCCGCAGGCGGTCGATCTGGCGCTGAAACAGCGCCTATTGGACCGACTTGCCGCCATCGCCGACCTGGAAATCGCCGCTGGGCTCAAGGCGGACCGCGGCCGGGGCCTCCCACCCACCGAACCCTTGACGAAGGCCGGGCCGCGCGAGTTGCAGATCGCGCGGACCGTGGCCCAAGAGGAGCGCGGGCGCCTGGGTATCGGCGATCGCGCCCCGGTGAGCGACCCCGTGGCCCTGCTGGAAAGTCTCGATATCCGCGTGATTCCCTTCGCCGCGGAGCCCGTGGCGGGCAACGTCCTGTCCGGCTTTTCCGCCTTCAGCGCCGCGTTGGGGGCCGGCATCTTCGTCAATACCCACTCGGGGTTGACCATCGAGCACCAGATCTTCTGCGTGATGCACGAGTACGCGCACCTGATCTTTCATCGGGATGTCTACCGGGAGCCGGGTGAGCCCTACCGGACCCGCGGGGCGGCGGCCACGCCGGAGGAAAAGATCGCCAACACCTTTGCCGGCGCCTTCCTGGTACCCGATGGCGCCCTGCGGCAACATGCCGGCACCCTGGGGCGGATCACCCCGACCGACGTCATGCGGCTCAAGCGCCTGTTCCGGGTCTCCTTCACCAGCCTGTTGACCCGTTTGCACCAGGAGGGGTATCTGAACAAGGCGGACAACGCGCGCCTCTGGGGGATCGCGAAACAGCGCGGGTGGGATCGACAAGAACCCGAGCCCCTCCAGGAGTCGCCCGCCTACGGACGCCGCACCGAGGCCCTGGCTCGGGTGGCCTGGGAGCGCGGCGAGGCTTCGCTCGCCTTCCTGGAGGAAGTGCTCGGGAAAGACCGCCTGGCTATGCGTGATCTCGTCGCCGATTGGGAACAGGACGCCCAGGTCGATGCCGTTCAGTAGGACGACCGCCAGCGCGGACACCTGCGTCCTGTCCGACTTCATCGCGGTCGACCAGCCCGGCCTGCTCTTGCGGCTGTTTCCTGACGGAATCTGGGTCGATCCCTCGGTGATCGTCGAATTGGAGGAGCGATTCGGCCCAGACATCCGGGCGCGGGTCGCCGCCGGCGGCCTCACGCTCTTGGTCGAACGCGACTACGCTTTCGTCCACTATGCCGAAATGGCGGAGATCAAGCGGACCCGCCCGGCCATGCGACACCCGGACATTGCGAGCGTGGTCCTCGCCCGCAAGATCGGCGGCACCTGCCTGTCGTCCGATGGCGCCGTGCGCAAGACTTGCGTCGAGCGTCAAATACGCATCGCGGGGCAACTGGGCTGCTTGCGGGTGTGCGTCGAGCGCCGGATGGTGACGAAAAGGGACGCCGAGGCGCTCCTTCAGACCTTCTTGAATAACGGGCTTTACCTGCCGCGGACAGACGTGGAGCAATTTCTAACAGGGTCCTAAGACCAGTGGCGCCACCAATGCCTGCGCTGGGCGGTCATTCGGCGGGTATTGGGGACGTACGCCGGTTTCCCCAGGGTCCTTTTTCAACAGCGTCAAATCCACCTATAGTTATCTTGCGATATCCTGAAAATGTTGTACCGAGCATTGCCATGCCCTACCAGCCTTTCGGAATACAGAGAGAGGACACGATGAAATTACCAGCAGCCATCATATTGATCGCCACGGCGGCGCTGATGCCAGCGTATGGCTCAGCGGAGACAGTACCGGATATGAAAGGTACCTGGGTGACCACTTCCACCGATGATTCGGTGGTCTATGGCCAGTCAGAACATCATTCCGAATCCAAGCAGGATACGCTGTGGTTTTCGCAGGGTCCCGATGCCTTTACGCTGACCATCGATCACCAAGAGGGGCGCCGATTTGCCGGAAAATTCGCTTCGCCGAGTGCGAACGAAAGGGTGGTGGGCGTCTTATCCCCTGATCTTCAGTCCGGCGTGATGGCAGCACCTGAAGGTCAACACGCGTTTAAGTTGGTGGGCCAAGGCCGGATGGAAAAATGCTATACACAAAGCAGTCCGCACATGGTGGCCGCCTGTGCGACGTGGGAAAAGAAGCGATAGCCGCGTCGGCGTAGGGGCCGATTGGCCACAGACGAGTCATCACCAGCGGGCGGGGGTGGTTCTGCTGGACCTGAGCCCGGCGGGAGCGCTGACGGGGGACCTGTTCGCGCCGGTGGCGCCGGCGGGGGCGGCGCGGCGGGCGCGCATGCTAGAAGTGTTGGATGGGGTCAATGGCCGCTGGGGGCGGGGGACCCTGCGCTATCTGGCGGAGGGTGGGGCTGGGGCCCAGCCGTGGCGGATGCGCCGGGAGCGGTTGTCGCCGGGGTATACAACGGATTGGGGGGGGATTGCCGGGGGTGGGGGTGTGAGGGCCAGTAAGCTTGCCCCCTCTGTTGGTGGCGGGCGATTCCGCAGCGCAATGGGACCGATTAGGCGCTAGGGACGGATGGTTGATTCTGAGCCGAGGAGATTTTCATCCCGGCAAGAGACGCCGGGCTTTGCTCGGTGCAAGAACGTCTAAGCTCATGGGCGGCAATGGAGCGCAGCGGGATTGCCGTCCAATGAAGCGCCTTTTTATGTGCAGTCTTATTTGCCTTTTGCCACTGATTGCCTTTTTCATAGATGTCAAGCCCCGTGTAATTACCAATAAACAGGATCATTAAATTCCTTAACGCATGTGGGGCGATCATGGACCGTCGGAATTGGCTATTCTGTTAAGGACTGACCGAGCCAACCTTCTGGCATTGAAAGCTTAAGCGGAGCCTGGATAACCTTTTCAGAAAGGGCTTGAAACCCTACCTTGGAGTAGAAGGATGGATCACCATACGTGATGGCTACAGCCACAGAGCGATCTTTCAGCTCATTCAACCCATAATTGATTAGCGTCTGTCCAACGCCTCTTCCTTGATGTTTGGTGCTAACTGCGACGGGAGCAAGCATGTAAATCGTAATGGGATCGTTAACTCTAAGACGAGTGAAGAAAATCACCCCAATAATTGTTTCTTCTTCATATGCGCCAATACAAATTATTTCTTGGTTATCAGCTCTTGAAGACAGTTCCGAGGCAAGGTTTCCAATCAGTTCTCCCTCTTTCTCTCCTTCGGATGAGGAGAATACTGACGTGAAAAGACTTGCCACTTCTTCTGTGCTGTTTTTATCGAAAATTTTGTAATTCATGCTTTGTCCTGCATATCAGTCTCGGTCAACGCTTTGACACATAACTACTAAACGTCTGTTGAACTAATCCGATCCTGGCACGGTACCCGGGGGGCTCGATCCGGGTCGGGTATAGGGGATTGTATCCCCGGGATGGGGGCGGCAGGCTCCCGCGGGAGGTTCCGGTCAGGGGCGTGCGTGCAGCGGCGATGGGGCGGAAACCGGGCATCCTGGGGGCTCCGAAGGGGCCGTTGGGTGGCGCTTGGGGGTTAGTTTGTGATGCCGCCTAACACGCCGGGCGCGACAGCGGTTTGCCAGGAAGCCACAGTGGCGCACGCGCATAAAAAGCCGCAAGGGCCGCCGTGGAGCAGAAAGCGCCAAACCAACTCCCCACCGATCAGCGCCATGACCTCCTTCTGGCCACCGTAGCGATAGTCCTGGTAGGCCAGCTCGACCGTTTTGCCGTCGAAACTCAGCAGGCGGCTGTCGGCCAGCGCGATGCAACGGCCGCTGGGGGCGGGGGACCCTGCCCTATCTGGCGGAGGGTGGGGCCCAGCCGTGGCGGATGCGGCGGGAGCGGTTGTCGCCGGGGTATAAGACGGATTGGGGGGGATGGGGTGAGGGGGCACGGCAGGGGCTGCCGATCCGGCGTGCGCTGGTGCGGCATCCTGGCGGGGCACGCCAGGCGCGGTGGGCCAGGCGAATTGCTCGGCATAGTCCGCGAGCAGAGCGGCGTAGCAACCACAGGCCGCCCCTTCCAGACCGGGCCGATCGAGAATGCGGATGTCACCCCGGGCATAGCGGATGAGGCCGCGGTGTTGGAGCGCCCCCGCGGCGAGGGAGATGCCGCTCCGGCGCACCCCTAGCAGGGTGGCCAGCACTTCATGGGTTAAATGAAAGTGGTCGGCGTGGGCGCGGTCCTGCGTCATCAGCAACCAGCGCGCCAGGCGCGCCTCGATCTCATGAAAATGGGTGCAGGCGGCGGATTGGGCGGATTGGGTCAAGCGGACATAGAGATAGCGGTAGAT
Organism: Chromatiaceae bacterium; assembly: GCA_044228695.1. Taxonomy (GTDB): domain Bacteria; phylum Pseudomonadota; class Gammaproteobacteria; order Chromatiales; family Chromatiaceae; genus M0108. The sequence continues at coordinate 27,461 of JBGAUK010000011.1, forward strand.
GATGCGCCTCAGGCCCGGGTTGGTGAGCAATGCCTGCTGGAAGCGGTCGCGGGTGATGCGCCAGGCCGTACCCGCACCCTGGACCAGGGCCCGCATGGGGGCGGTCCCGACCCCGAGCGCCAGGGTGGCGCCGAGCATGCCCTCATTGCCGATCAGCCCCATTTCCAAGGGCCGATAACGGCCCATGACCGTGACCAGGGCGATAACGCCCCGCAGCGGGAAATAGGCATGCGTGTAGGGCTCATCGGGCTCGCACAGAATGTCCCCGGTTACCAGTTCCACCATCTCGCACTGGGCCAAGGTCACTGCCCGCTCTGCAGGCGTCAAGCCCCCGAGTAAGCAGTTTAGGGGTAGGGTTAGCGCTGGGGCTGACATGGACTCCTCCTTTAATTCCCAAGACCCGGCAGGGCCGGGGTCCCGTGGGCCTTGGCGAGACGGCTTGTCAGCAATCCTGCGCTTGCGGCGTGATGAACTAAATTTAGCCCCAAATCCAGGGGGCCATCAGTGCGCTGAATAACATAGAAATCATGATAATGTGGGCCAAGCTGGCCCCAGCCGCTGACGCCGCCCCCTCACGCACGCTCCCGCTCATAATGCTGATTCCGCCCCAGCCACTCCACCAGGGCCTCATGGGGAATACAATTGCTGGCATCCCACCAGACAGGACACCAGACCGCACGGATTGGGGTGGCCGACGGCCGGATGTTCGCGCAGGGCGCAGAGTTGCAGGAGCGTGGTCCGGGAAATGCGCAGCAGGCGACACACCTCCCCCGGGCGATAGACCCCCGAGCGCGGGATGCCGGTCGCGCGCAGGAGGGCATCGAGCTGGGTCTCGGCCTGGGTGTGGAGGGCGGGGTGGGGGTCAGCGCGTCCAGAGGGTGAGCATCGTGGTGCGTGGGATCGGGTTAAGGTGGGGAATGAGAGTCGCATAGCAGCTTGGCATCTGATTTATAAACTATTTTACCCAGCGATCCCGGCAGGCATGGCTCGATTCCGCTTGGTTTGACCGGTCAGTGGCCATGGACTAGACTCGCGAATCCCACATTACCCGGGGAAGTTCGAGGACCCTGGTTCAGGCCATCACCTCGGCACCGAAACAAGATGAAGGACCTGCTCGATCGCCTGTTGCCACCCTTTGCCGAGGCACCGCGCGAGAAACCACGCGACATGCTCTACCTGGCCGCGGATCGGCCACCCTGGCTGATCTCGCTCGGCGTGGGCCTGCAACACGCCATGGCCGCCCTGATGTTGTTGGTCTACGACGTGATCGCGGGTCAGGAAATCGGCCTGGAGGGCAACCGGTTGAGGGAGTTCATGGCCCTGGGCATCCTGGTCATGGGGTTCGGCACCCTCTTGAATGGTCTGACCAGCCGCTTCAGCGCCGGTCACCTCCTGGTCGTCTATCCGGGCCCTTTGATCATGGCCGTCTTCATTGGCGTCGCGCAGGCCGCCGGTCCGGGCGCCGCCGCGGGCGGGGCGATGGCTTCGGGCCTGTTCTTGCTGGTGCTTGGCCGCTTTCTGCCGGTGCTGCGGCTACTCTTCCCCGCCGAGGTGAGCGGTGTCCTGCTGATGCTGCTGAGCATGAACCTGATTCCCTTGGGGATAAATCGTTCCTTCGACCTGGGGGACGGCCCCGGCAACCCCCTCGACCTCCCCAGCATCCTGATTGCCCTAGCGACCCTGGGGACCATCGTTGCCCTCCAGGTCTGGTCCCTCGGACGCGCACGGGTCCTGGCCCTCTTCATCGGCGCGGGGGTCGGACTCCTGGTGGCCATCCTGACCGGTCAGTTCGGCGCCCAGGAATTGAACCAGGTGGCGACGGCCCCCCTGCTCGCCATCCCGGGCGAACATTACCGACCACCCCTACCGAGCTGGCAAGTGGTCGCCTTCTTGCCCTTCCTGCTGACCTCGATCATGGTGGCCGTGGACGCCGTAGGCGGCGGCATTGTGATCGACAAAATGAATGATGCGAAGTGGCGTCGCCCGGATCTGCCGATGATCAGTCGCCTGCTCAATGGCCTGGGCCTCTGCCACCTCCTGAATGGTCTCGCTGGCACACCCACGGTAGCCGTTTCTTCCGTAAACCTGGGCATGGTGCATGCCACCGGCGTTGCCGCCCGCCGAGCCGGGGTCGCGGCGGGCCTCATCATGATGACACTGGCCTTCCTGCCCGCCATCACCACCTTCATCATCCTGCTGCCGAAGCCGGTTATCGGGGCCTTACTCCTCTATACCGCCGCCTACATGATGGTTTCCGGGGCGGAACTGGTCCTGTCGCGGCTGCTCAATGCTCGCCGCCGGGCGACCGTTGGCCTGGGTCTGGTCGCGGGGGCGGCGGTCTTCATGGTCCCGGTCTTGACCGAGGCCGTGCCGCTGGCCCTCAAGCCCATCCTGGGCTCGGGCCTGGTGGTGGGGGTCTGTTGCGCCATCTTATTGAATCTGATCTTTCGGATCGGCATCGCCAAACAGGTGGCATGCCGGCTCGATGGACCCCACCCGGCGGAACAGGCCCGCCGCCTGTTGGAGGATGGCGGAGCCGATTGGGGCGCCCGCCGCGAGGTCATCCTGCGCGCCACCCTGGTCATCGATGAGGCCCTGGCCGTCCTGAGCCGGGAAGGGGTCATGGCGGGCCCCGCCCGCCTGGTGGCGCGTTTCGATGAGAACACCCTGGTGCTGACCTTGGATTATCCCGGCCAAGCCATCCGTTTGGAGGCGGATCATCCCTTGGATGTGCGGACGCTGCTGGACAGCGACCAGGACGAGATGGCGCTCGACCAGACCATGGTGGCGATCTCGGCGGCGTTGATTCGCAACCTGGCGGATCGGGTCAGTAGCCGCTCACCTGCGGGGCGGGGTCAGTTACGGCTGGAGTTCAATCATTAACACTGGCCATGACCGGGCACCCTGGGAAAGGCCCACGCGCCACAGCCCCCAAGATCAGCGGCGCACCGGCGGGCAGTCCCCCACCGCCGGGCGCAAGTCCGCGATGTCTACAACGCTGATGGCGGGAACCAGGCTGCCGTTGGCCGCGGCCAGATAGTTGGCCACGCCGACGACTTCTTCATCGCTCGCCACAGCGCACAGGGGAAACATGTTGCCAGCCCCCTGCAGGGTTTTGATGGCCACATAGATAGGCCCGACATTGCGCAAGGCCTCATTGCCGAAGAGGGCGGGATAGGGCCCCAGGGGAGCCGGCTCATGGCCATGACAGGCGGCGCACAGAGCGGCGTAGATCTCCGGGCCCTCGTCGGCCGCAGGGGCTTGGGCGACGGCCAGAAACGCCGCCGACGCCAGCAAAATCATCGCTTTGGAAGCTTTCATGATGCTACCTCGGGCTGGGCCAGCCATTGCCGTTGGACGAGGCCCAGGGCAGCATGGGCGGACTGAACCGCCCCTTCCATCCAGGCGGGAATCTGGCTCACATGTTCTCCGGCAAACAGCACCCGCCGATCGCCAGCGGCGATGCGCGGTAGATCCCGCGCCCGGGCATTGTCGGTCCAGGCCCCGAAGCAGCCGGCGCTCCAGGGAATGCGTGACCAGACGATGGAGATCGCCGACATGAAATCTGCGCTAGCGCCGGGGTGCAGTTGTTCCAGGTCCGTCAGGGCGACGCGGGCGCGTTCCTCGGGCGCCAACCCCGTGAGGCGAAGCTCATCGCGGGCCCGGTAGTAATAGTTGGTGATCAGGCCCCGGCCGCTCCCGAAGCCATGGCTCGGATAGATGACATACATGGCCGGATCGTCCACGAAGGAATAGCCGCCATGGATGCCATCGTCCAGTTCCCAGAAACGGCGCCCGAATTCCAGCTCGACCTTGACCCCGGGCTCGTAAGCAAGGGAACCGATGATGCCCTGGGTCTCGGGAGCGAAATCGGTGTCGATGCGGGACAGGAGGATAAAGGGGATGGTGCAGATGGCCTGGGCCGCGTGCTCCCGGTGCAGGGCACCGGTAGCCACATCCTTCCATTCCGCCATGACCCCGGTTGCGTCCTGACGGAGCCGTACCAGTTCGGCGCTCAACTGGATAGTGCCCCGGGGGAGGGTCGCGGCCAAGCCCAGCGGCAGCCGGTCCATGCCATCGGTCAGGGTCAGGACCGGCGAGGGGAAGGGGGCGCTGTTGACCAGGGAGGGAACATCGCCGAGAGCGCCGTAGGACCATAGCTGGCTGGCGGGAAAGGGCGTCTCCAATTCACCGGGAGAGAGGGCATCGCCCGGCGGGACCCGGTAGCCACGGGCCGAACTGCCCTGGTACTTGCCGTTCGCGTCAAGGGTGCCGAAGCGCCGCGCCCAGGCGGCAATAGCCGCCGTATCCTCGGACCCGGTGGCCGCCGGGCCGAGGGATTCATGGAGACGTTCCATGGCGTAACCGATCATGTCCCGGTTCACTTGCCGAAAGCGCAGTCGCTGGCCCGACAGGGGGTGGCCGGGGGTACGACGCAGTAACCAGTTCTCGTTCATGGGCCCGGAGGCGAATAACTCGTAGGGCAGGCCGAGGCGGTGCACATAGGCCAACACCCCATGGTGCCAGGGCAGGATGCGGTTGGCGGCGGGGTTGAGATAATCGCCGGGGGGAAAGTGGCAGATCTGCTCCGCCCCACCCATTTCCGTGACCCGGTCCCCGTCGCGCAGGGTCCAGCAGCGCCCCCCGACCCGATCCCGGGCCTCCAGTACCCGCACCCGACAGCCCGCCCGATGCAGCTCATGCGCGGCCACCAGACCGGCGATCCCGGCTCCCAGAATCAGCACGTCCCGCCCCTGACCACTGCCAGGGACCAGGGGTTCGGTGGCAACAACCGGGGACCGAGGGGGGTCATCCGCCAGGGCGGACCAGGGGTCGCCCGCCAACGTCATGGCCGCCATGGCCAGCAGCAGTCGCCGACGGGCAGGGTCAACACCAGTTTGGATTTGGGTAGGCATGTCAATTCAAATCGTTAGACTTCGGCAAAGCCAGGTCGGGACTTAGATAAATCCCGAGCAAACCAGGGCGATATTTAATCCTCGCGGGGAGGCGGGACCTGAGTAGTATTACCCAGGCGCCCTTGGACTGGCATAATAAAGTTTTTCAATTGTTGTTAGCCAGCCGAATTGCTGTCGATGAACCAGGAACACCAAGCCGTCCCGACCGGTGGGCAACCCCAGATTGGGGAATACCGCGACGACCTCCATGCCGAAACTTTGGAGGATATCCAGATCGGCGAATATGGTTACAAATTCCGTACCCTAGAGGGCCTGATGCTCCCGCCCTACGTGACACCCTCACGCTATCAAGTGTCACGCACCATCGCGACACGTCCGGATGATGTCTGTTACTGCTCCTTCCCCAAATCAGGTTCCACCTGGCTGGCGAACATCCTCTATCTGATCCTGAACGACGGCGTGGCGGCGGAGGACAGAACCCTACGGAGTTGCCTGCACTGGATGGAGAGTTCCTGGACCTACCCCCGCAGTCGCGAGGAGGTGGAGGCCCTGCCCTCCCCGCGCATCTTTAAAAGCCATATGCCCTATCGGATGGCCTTGGCCGGTGGCCCGGAGTCAAGCCCCTGTAAGTACATTTATATCGCGCGCAATCCCAAGGATGTCTGCGTCTCCTATTTCCACTTTGAGAGTGGCAAGGCCTGGTCGGGTAAATACCACGGCACTTGGGAACATTGGCTGAGGATTTTTCTGGAGGGTCAGGTGCAGCGGGGTAATTGGTTCGATCACGTGCTGAGCTGGTGGGAGCACCGTCAGGCGGAAAATCTGCTGTTCCTCCGGTAGGAGGACCTCAAGCGGGATTTCGAGGGCCAATTACACTTGATTGCGCAATATCTGGGTCGCGACTTACCCGACGAGGTTGTCGCCAGGATAAAGAACGCCACCAGCTTTGCGCGGATGAAGGCCACGCCATTCAGTAACCACTCGCAAATTTCCGACTTCGAGGGCTTTTTCCGCAAAGGGGAAATCGGCTCCTGGAAGGACCAATTTACCGTGGCGCAAAGCGAGGAATTCGACAGGCATTATCGGGAGCGCATGGCGGGTAAGTCCCTGCGGTTTGCCTTCGAGTGAAGGAATGAAGGCGTGACAACCTTGTCGCACCTCTTGCTGTTGCATGAAATCGTGGCGAATTAAGGCTGCCGCCAACCGGTAGGGGCAGGCCGCACCAACCTTGAACCTTCTCCCACACCCGTCAGGCCTGACTCCCGCGGAGTTCCGCCAGCCAGGCCTTTTGATAATCCCGCCGGCTCCGTGCCACCAGGCGCGCCCGAATGGCCTCGCGAACTTGGGAAAAGGCCGGGGTGGTGGCGGCCTGGATGCGCTCGCAGAAAATCAGGTGAAACCCGAGTTCGGTCTCCACGGGTCCGCCGAAATGGCCCGCCTCGAGTCGAAAGAGAACCGCATCCAGTTCAGGATAGAGTTTGCCCCGCTCGACCTCGCCCAACAGGCCCTGCTCCAGGGCGCTGGGGCATTCGGAATGGACTTCCGCCAGGTTGGCAAAGTGGCGGGGCCCCCCCATGCCGGGAACCCGCAACTGATCAGCCAGGTGTTCGATACGAGCCAGGACGGCAGCGCGCCGGTTCTCGGGATATGCCTCGTTCAGGGTGATCAGGATGTGGCGAGCCGTGCGCCGCTCGGGTCTGGTGAGGCGCTCCCGATGCAACTCGTAATAGAGCCAGGCGTCGATCTCCTCGACGGGCGGATGGCGGGCGCCGACCCGCTGCAGGATGGCATCGAAGACCAGTTCTCGTCGCAACGCCAGGCCCAGGGAGGCGAGGGTCAGGCCGTTACGCGCCATATCCAGGGTGAATGCCTCCTCATCCGGGTAGCGGGCCCGCAACTCGCCCAAGGCGTTATCTACTCGCTCCGGCGGTATCACCACGCCGAGGGCCTCCCGGGAGCCGAGGACCAGGTTCTCCAGATCCAGGGTCCGCTGGGCCTGGTGGCTGGCCTCTGCTCGCCGCCGGGTGTCCAAGGCCCCGAGATCCCGCTGGAAACGCTCACTGGCGGCCCGTAGCAGATGATAGCGGTACAGGGCGTCACTGGCCTCTCCGCCTGATTCCTGGGCGAGCCTTGGTGAACCAGATAAGGCCTTCATGCGGGTTGGGAGAGACTCAGGGGTGGCGATAGGTCACCGCCATGGGGCACCGCCACAAACTCCTCAAGGGCGGATTCGGGCACCTGCAGGGTATTGCAACCCGCGAAGACCACATGGTAGGCAACCCCAGCCGGGGTGTCGCGCATGACCTTGATGACCTCGCCCACCTCGCCCCGCGGCACCAGGACGCGCGCGCCGGAGCCCAGGGCTATGCGAGCGGTGACCTTGTCACGGAATTCGAAACGGGTGCTGATCCAGGGTTCGCTAGCCGGTTGCAGCTCCTCCTCGCGACAGCCCACCCGCCGGTCCTCGGCGAGAAAGTGCACCGAATAGATGATCTGGTCCTGCAGGAAGCGGCCGAAGTCGCACACATAGCCCGTACTGCCGCGACGGATCAGGTGGTCCCCCAGGGCCAGCCCTGGGAAGGTGCCGTCATTGCGCACATTGCGCAAGACACGGACTTCGGCGCCAAGCTCAAATCTGGGTCTCATGGGCATCCCTTTCGGTGGGGACTGGCGCGAGCAGGTCACTCAAGGGGATGGTCACCGGCTCGGGTTGGCGCTGCTGGAAGACCCGAAACACCTTTTCGCTTCGGGCATCGGAGACCACGAAATCCTGGTAGGCCTGCTGCAACAGGTTGGCATACAACGCAAAACATGAAGCGTCGGCGTCCGGCATCTCGTCACGGTCATCCAGGTAGTCATGGAGCCGCTGCAGGATGTGTAAGCGGTTCACCTGGACAATGCGCGGGTCGTAGGCGATCCCGAAGTAGTCGAGAAAGTCCTCGGCGCTGGATAATTCCTTGAGGTCGGATTCCAGGTCGTCGGTCATCATGATCGCCTCCGGGATGGGTTAGGATTCAGGGGACTTGGCTCCCGGGCGGCATCGCCACCTCAATGGAGGCTGGAATAGTCGATCTCGGTCAGAAAGCGCCGCAGGTCCCGCGGCCCGGGGCTGCGCTTGGTGGCGGTCACAAAGCGCCGGACCAGGGGCAGCACCTGGGCCGCCTGCTCGGGCGCCAGGACCAGGCTCAGGTATTCGGCATAGGCATGGCACACCCCCTGGGTGCCGGAATGCTTGCCGAGCACCAGCCGATGCTGGCGACCGACCTCGGCGGGATCTATGCCCTCATAGTTACGGGTATCCTTCAGCAGGCCATCCACATGGATACCCGCCTCGTGGGTGAAGGCACCCTGCCCTACCAGGCTCTTGTGCCAGGCGACCGGCTTACCCGATGCCCGGGCGACCAGTCGGGAAAGCGCGCTAAAACCCGACAGGTCCAGCCCGGTCGCCACCCCATGCAGATGTTTGAGGGCCAGAGCCACCTCCTCCAGTGCCGCGTTGCCCGCCCGCTCGCCCAGCCCATGGACCGTGGTATTGACGTGGGTCGCCCCGGCCCTGACCGCGGCCAGGGTATTGGCGGTGGCCAGGCCCAGGTCGTCATGGGCGTGCATCTCGATGTCCAGATCGACCATGGCGCGCAGATCCTGCAGGCTATCGAAGATCCCGAAGGGGTCCATCAAGCCCAGGGTATCGGCGAAACGCAAACGGGTTGCCCCCGCCTCCTGGGCCGTCTCGGCCACCACCCACAGGAACTCGGGATCGGCCCGGGAGGCATCCTCGGCGCCCAGGCACACCTCCAGCCCCAGATCGAGGGCGACCCGCACCTGGCGCTGGATCTGTCTCAGGACCCAATCACGGTCCTGGCCCAGCTTGCTCGCAATCTGCTGGTCCGAGACGGGTACCGAAAGGTCCACCAGATCCACCCCCAGCCCCCGGCACTGGACGATGTCCGCGGGTAGCAGACGGGCCCACACCATGAGGCGGGGGCCGAGCTCCAGCCCCGCCAGGGCTCGGATGGACTCCCGCTCCTCCTCGCCCATGGCCGGGATGCCGACCTCCAGCTCCGGCACGCCGAGGGCGGCGAGCCCCCGGGCGATGGCCAGCTTTTCCTCCAGGGAAAAGGCCACTCCGGCGGACTGTTCGCCATCCCGGAGGGTGGTATCGTTGATGGTGACGGCGCGTGGCATGGTGAGGCTCCTCCATCGAGTTGCTATTACCTAGCAAGCCTCATGCCGCCATTATTAATCAATAGGTTGATCGTGCCGGAGCCAGGCCCTGTCGGCTTTCCGACGTCAACTATGGCGTCGAAGTCTCACCTAACCATGTCATGGCCATCAAACCGACGAGGCGGTCGCGCGTTGCCGTCGCCCCGTCTCCTGCAACAGCCGGTTCCTCGCCCTCAATGACGCTCGATCCGCCCATCCAGGGCGGCATCCATCTCGCCCTGGCGGCGAAAGGCGGCCACCAGCATATCGGAGATGAGTTGCCCCGTATTGACCGGGTTGCGCAGCCCAGCCAGCATCCCGTAGCCGTCGCCGCCCGCGGCCAGGAAGTCCGGGACCACCAGGGAGTAGTCGGCCGTGGGGTCCAGGGGCTGGCCGTTCAGGGTCACGTCCAGGGCCTTGCCCCCTTGGATGCGTAGCCGCACCCCGGAGACCTGGAGGAAGCCGCCGGGGTTGTCGGCGAGATCGAGTCCGGCGCTGTGATCCAGGGCGGCCTGAAGCTCTGCTCCGGTCAGCAAGCCGGTCACCAGTTCGTTGCGGAAGGGGAAGGCCTGGTAGATCTCCTTCAACCGCACCTCTCCGGCGGGGATACTGGCGCGGAAGCCCCCGGCGTTGAAGAGGGCGACCTGCGCCCCGCTGTACTCCCGCGCCAGATCCGCCACCAGATCGCCAAAGGGGGCCTCGCCACGGCGAATCAATTCCCGCTGGGCGCTCAGTTCCCGACCGGCGCGCCCCACCACGGCCAGCAGATCCTGGTCGGCCCGAGCCACCAGTCGCGCCACCTTGGCCGCGATCCTGGCGTCCACCGGCGCCTGGTCGTCCACCGGGATCAGTCGATAGTCCCACTTTATCAGGCGATCCTTCTCCACCTCCAGGTCCAGACGCCCAAGGTAGGCGCCCCGCTCGCCGGCCTGGACAATCAGGACATTATTTTCTTCCACGGGCTTATCGAAGCGGAAGTGGTTGTGTCCGCCGACGATCAGATCCACCCCGGCCACGCCCTGGGCCAGGCGCCGGTCGCCCGCCAGCCCCAGGTGGGAGAGGATGATCAGCAGGTCGGATTGGGCATCGAGTTCCGGCACCAGCGCTTGCGCCACGGCCAGCGGATCGCTGACGCCGAGGCCCACCGCGTTGCGGGGGTGGGTGGTCGTGACCAACTCCTCGGTGGTGAGCCCCAGTACCGCCACTCGCGGTCCGCCCTCGGGGTGGAAGAGGGCGTAGGGCGTGATGGGCAGGGGTTCCGGCGCGGCGCTCAGATTGGCCGCGAGGAGGGGAAAATCGATCATGCTGGCGAGCTTGCGCAGGTTATCCTGGCCGAAGTCCACCTCGTGGTTGCCCACCGCCGCGGCATTGACGCCGATCTCCTCCAGCAACTTGATGTCCGGCCGCCCCAGGTAGAGGGTCGAGGTGGTGGTGCCCTGGAGCAGGTCACCGGCGAAGAGGAGCAGTACCGGCCGCTGCGGGTCCTCGGCGTGAATCGCTTCAACCAGGCCCGCGAGGCGGGCGATGCCCCCGAGGACCTTGCCAGTCTCCTTGTCCTCATAGGGCTCCAGTTGCCCATGGAAGTCGTTGAAATGAAGCAGGGTCAGGGGCTGGCCCGCCGCCGCGATCAAGGTAACCAGGGCCAGGGGCAGCGACAGGAGGGGACTCAGGCGCATAGTCGATGTCTCGTGGGTGGAAGAGGCGTGGCCACTATATCCCAAGGCGGGGTCTTGGCGGATCGCGGCCGCGCGCGGGCTCACGCCGAGATCGGCCGCTCCATCTCGGGGCGCCGTTCATCCAGGGGGCTGTGGTTTGGGTTTGGTACGCTCTTCCTCTGGCCAGAAACGGGCGGCACCGGGTCCGGCATCCTGGCCGCGCCCAACGGCTCAACCTTGATGCAGCGACACCCGGTTACGCCCCGCCATCTTGGCCGCGTAGAGGGCTTCGTCCACCCGCGTGAACCAGTGGTCAGCCGTTTCACCGGGCCGGAATTCCGCCACGCCAAAGCTGGATGTGACCTGACCGACCCCGGGGAAGGGTTCCCCGGCGATCAATTCACGTAGCTTCTCCGCCAGCCTGACCGCATCCTCGCCGTTGGTATCCGGCAACAGCACCACGAATTCCTCGCCGCCCCAACGGGCCCAAAGGTCCGTGGCGCGCAGCCGGGGGCGGACCCGCCAGGTCAGTTCGACCAGCACCTTGTCCCCGACCAGGTGCCCGTGGGTGTCGTTGAGCAACTTGAAGTGGTCTATATCAAGCATGAGCAGGGCCAGGGGATCGCCATAGCGATCGGTCCGGGCGATCTCGAAGGCCGCGGCCTGCTCGAAGTAGCGCCGGTTCCAGGCCCCGGTCAGGCTGTCCGTGGTGGCGAGGCGATTGAGTTCCAGGTTGAGATCGTGCAACTCCACCGTGCGCTCCTCCACCTTGCGCTCCAGTTCGGCGTTGAGTTCCCGATAGCGGTGTTCGCTGGCGCGCAGGGCCTCCGCCACCCGCTGGCGCTCGGCGACCTCGGCCTGGAGGACGGCGGTGCGCCGCGCCACCCGGGTCTCCAGTTCCGCGTTGAGGGCCTCAATCCGCGCCTCCGCCACTTTGCGCCGGGTAATCTCGCGGACCAGCATGACTAGGTGACCGCCGGGGCGGTCCGGGCCACCCATGGCCGCGATCGAGAGTTCATACCACAAGACTCCCTGGGGCATCGGCAGGGCATAGGTCCCGCCCTGGTGCCGACCCAGCCGGGCGGCCTCCGCCAGGGCGTCCATGATGATCCCGGCCGCCTCCTCCGGGAGGACCTCACGGATGGTCTTGCCGAGAAAGGCGTCCGGCGTCACATAGAGGTAGTCCGATGCGGCGGAGTGGTATTCCAGGATGCACCCCTCCCGATCCACCAGGAACATGAGATCGGGGAGGGCGTCGATCATGGCATCCAGCCGGTCCCTGGTGGCGCGGAGCTCGGCGGTCTGCGTCGCCACCCGCCGCTCCAGGCTGACGTTGAGACCCCGCAGCTCGGCCTCGTCGGCCTCCAGGTCAGCCTTCTCGAGCTGGATCTGGTGGGCACGGCCGGTGTAACCCAGCATCAGAATCTGCAGTAGGGCGGCGAAGACCAGGCCGACCATGCCGACGCCCCAGGCGGCCCAGGAACGGTGTTGCCGGAGATAGGCCGGGGTGGCGCTCAGGGTAAGTTGCCAGTCGCGGTCGCCCACTCGCAGGTGCCCCCGCCATTGATCCCCGGGGTAGCGGATGGCGCCGCTCGGGCCCGGGAAGTCGTCGGGGCGGTAGATCACGCCCTCCTCCGCCCCTGGCATAACGGTTTCGGTCAATTGCAATTGCAACCCGGCGGGGATCTTGCCCTGGGTGGCGAGGGTAATCAGTTGATCGATGCGGACCACCCCCACCACGAACCCCAGCAGGCGGGGCAGACCCGCCGCGTCGGTCGCCTGGTGGTCCTCGACCGGGAGCATCTCCAGCATGCCGGTGCGCCGCGCCGTCTCCTGCACCAGGTCGATGGGCGCGGCCACCGCCAGGCGGCGGTGATTGCTGACACGCTCGGTGGCGGCGCGACGCACCGGCTCGGAAAAATTGTCAAAACCCAGGACGGCCTGGTTGGGTTCCCAGGGCATGATGTAAGTGACCGGCGCATATTCCGGCCGCATCCCGGCGGGCACCGGGCGTCGCTCGGTGTCCCGTTCCAGGATCTGGAAGTTGCCCGTGGGGACCTGCTGGCTCATGCGCGCCTCGAAGGCCTCCCGTTCCGCGGCCTTGACCAGGGGACTAAAGTTCAGGGCGAGGAGATCCGGGTTGTCGGCCAGGGTGGCGCGGGTGAACCACTCGAACTCCGTGAAGCTCAGGTCGGGCTTGACCTCGATGAGGTACCGCAGGGCGGACAGGACCTCGCGATGGGTATGCAGGCGGTTGTCGAGGTCGCGGGCAATGGCCTCGCCGACCTGGCCGAGGCGGGCCTGCCGTTCCTGGCCTTCCGACTGCCCGGCGCCATGGAAGGCCATGACCCCCAGGGCCAGGATGATCGGCAGGGGCAAGAAGGTGTGCCGCCAGCGGGGGTCCCGTCCCTCCAGCAGGGCCAGGGTCAAGGGGGCGAAGACCAGGATGCCGATGACATCCCCCACATACCAGGTCCACCAGGTGAAGGCGAAGTCGGTGACACCGATCCGGCCGATGGCGCCGAGACCCGCGATGCCGATGGAGGCGGATACCAGTCCCGCCAGCACCCCACCCAAGAGGAGGAAGCGCAGGATATCCCGCACCCGTGCCAACGCCCGCCAGGCCCCGCCCTGCCAGCGCCGTACCAGCCAACTCCCCCACCAGCCCTGCAGGCTGGCGCCCGTGGCGATGGTGGCGGCGGTTGCTATCAGGGTTAAGGTCGAGCCATTCCCCAGCCAGGGTTTGCCGAGCCAATGCAGCCCGAGATTGAGCACCAGGGCCCCCACCCAGATACCGGGCAGGGCGCGGTTGCCGAACCAGAGCAGGGCCGCCAGGGCCAGGCCGGCGGGGGGAAAGAGTGGGCTGGGTTCCCCCAGCAGCAGGCCCAGGGCCCCGAGCAGAACATAGGACAAGGCCAGGGACGGGAGCAGGACACGCGCCCCGATTCTTGGCGAGGGATTGTCCATCTTCGGGTCTCGGGATACGACGGGCATGTACTTTAGGATACACCATCGGTACGGACGCGATTCCTTCCCTGGGCCTTGGCCGCTTAGGTAGCGGGTTTTATACCGGGGTCTCCAGGGTCAGCCGAGGTTCATGGGCGTTCGGCCCGGATGGCGGAATGGTAGCGGACCCGGGTGGACGTGCGGATGATTGCGGGCCAATCGTTATTTATTTAATATATAACGCACCTATTAAACAGAATTAGGTTGCCGGCCGTGTCCCATTCCGTTGATGTTGGCCTGGATGCCGATGCCATGCTGAAGCTCGATCTCAACCACAAACCCTTTGTTGGCCGAGGACGGATCGAATTGTTGCGGCGGATCGGCGAGGCGGGTTCTATTTCCCGAGCCGCCAAGGAGATGGGCATGTCCTACAAACAGGCCTGGGATGCGGTGGACGCCATGAATAATCTGGCGGAGCGTCCCCTGGTCCAGCGCCAGGTGGGAGGGCGACATGGCGGCGGAACCGAGGTTACGGACGAAGGACGTCGCCTGATCGCCGTCTATACGGCGGCGGAACAGGAGCACAAGCGCTTTCTCGCCCGTCTGCGCGCGGGCATCCAGGATTTCGATCATTTTCACAAGCTATTAGGAGCCATGACCATGAAAGTCAGCACCAGAAACCAATTACGCGGGGTGGTCTCCGCGGTCGTGAACGGCGCGGTCAACGCCGAAGTCACCCTGGACGTCAAGGGGACCCCCCTGGTGGCGATCATCACCCAGGAGAGCGTCAATGCCTTAGGACTGGCCCCCGGGGTATCGGCCTATGCCCTCATCAAGGCCTCCTTCGTCATCCTGGCCACCGAGGATGGGGGCCTGCGGACCTCCGCCCGCAATCGACTCTGCGGCACCATCGAGCGCACAACCCCGGGGGCCGTGAATGCCGAAGTGGTCCTGGCCCTGGATGGCGGCGCCCGTCTGACCGCCATCATCACCCTGGAAAGCCTCAATGCACTGGGCCTTGCGGAGGGTGGCCGTGCCTGCGCCCTCATCAAGGCCCCCCATGTCATCCTGGCCGTGGATGACTGACAGGAACCCTTGGAGCTGCCCCCTATCATGACCCCTAATCTCAAACACAGCCTCCTCGCCCTCGGCCTGGCTGTCCTGGCGAGCCATGCCCTAGCCGACGAAGTGCAGGTCGCCGTTGCGGCCAACTTTACCGCCCCCATGGAGCAGATCGCCGCCGACTTCGAGCGCGCGACCGGTCATCGCCCCCTCCTCTCCTTTGGCGCCACCGGTAAGTTCTATGCCCAGATGAAAAACGGGGCACCCTTCGCGGTCTTCCTGTCCGCCGATGCCAAGACCCCGGCCAAGCTGATAGTGGAGGGTGACGCCGTCCCGGACAGCCGCTTTACCTATGCCATCGGCAGGCTGGTACTCTGGTCGGCTAAGGAGGGCTATGTTGACGACCAGGGCGCCGTCCTCGCTAGCGGTACTTTTGAGCATCTGGCCATTGCCAATCCCAAGACGGCCCCCTATGGCGCCGCGGCGATTGAGGTACTGGATAAGATGAAGCTGCTGACCGCCCTGGAGCCCAAGCTGGTCACCGGCGAGAACATCACCCAGGCCCAGCAGTTCATCGCCACCGGCAATGCCGAGTTGGGCTTCGTCGCCCTCTCCCAGGTGTGGAAGGATGGCCAGCCGACCGGGGGCTCCTTCTGGCGAGTCCCGGCGGAACTTTATGGGGAGATCAAGCAGGATGCGGTCCTTCTCAAGAAGGGCGCCGACCAACCCGCGGCCAAGGCCCTGATGGCGTATTTGCAGAGCGACCAGGCCAGGGCCGTGATCAAGGCCTACGGCTACGGGCTCTAGGGTCGGGACCGAACCTTGCTGGAACAAATCGATTTCGCCGCGATCCGGCTGACCCTGGAGCTGGCGACCACCAGCACCCTCATCCTGCTGGTGGTCGGCACCCCCATTGCCTGGTGGCTGGCGCGCACCCGGTCGCGGTGGAAAGGGGTCGTCGGGGCCCTGGTCGCCCTGCCCCTGGTGCTGCCCCCGACCGTGATCGGCTTCTATCTGCTGCTGACCCTGGGGCCCCATGGCACTATCGGTCAGTTCACCCAGTGGCTGGGCATTGGCCTGCTGCCCTTCACCTTCGCGGGACTGGTGGTGGGGTCCGTCTTCTACTCTCTGCCCTTCGTGGTGCAGCCCCTCCAGAATGCCTTCGCGGCCTGCGGTGACCGCCCCCTGGAGGTGGCCGCCACCCTCCGCGCCGGGCCCTGGGACCGCTTTTTCACCGTTGCCCTGCCCCTGGCCCGGCCGGGTTTCATCACGGCGTCCATCCTGGGCTTTGCCCATACCGTCGGGGAATTTGGCGTGGTGCTGATGCTCGGCGGCAACATCCCGGAGCAGACGCGCGTGGTTTCGGTCGCCATCTATGACCATGTCGAGGCCCTGGAGTACGCCGAGGCCCATGTCCTGGCCGGCGGCATGCTGGTCTTCAGCTTCCTGGTACTGCTGGCGCTCTATTCCCGCAATAGCCGGCCCTGGACCTGAGCGGGACATGATCGCCCCGGCGTCCGCCCCGTTACCCATCATCCCGGATGCCGAGGGGGTGATCGCCCAATTCGCGGTGCGCTGGCCGGGCTTCGCCCTAGAGGTCGATCTGCGCCTGCCCGGCCGGGGCGTAACGGCCTTCCTGGGGCCCTCGGGGTCTGGCAAGACCACCCTCCTGCGCTGTATCGCGGGGCTGGAGCCCCAAGGGCGGGGCTACCTGGTCTTCAAGGGCGAGGTCTGGCAAGACAGTGGGCGCGGCCTCTGCCTGCCGACCCACCAGCGCCCCCTGGGCTACGTCTTCCAGGAGGCCAGCCTCTTTCCCCACCTCTCGGTCCGCCGCAATCTCGACTATGGGCGGCGGCGGGCCGCGCGCTTCCAGCCGGGGCCGCACCCCGTCTCGCTGGAGCAGGTCATCGCCCTGCTGGGCATCGGTCATCTGCTGGACCGGATGCCGGACCGTCTCTCGGGCGGCGAACGTCAGCGGGCAGCCATCGCCCGGGCCCTGGCCACCAGCCCGCGCCTGCTGCTGATGGACGAGCCCCTGGCGGCCCTCGACCAGCCACGCAAGGCTGAGATCCTGCCATATCTGGAAAGGCTCCACGACGAACTGGCGATCCCGGTCCTTTATGTCAGCCATTCGCCCGACGAGGTGGCGCGGCTGGCGGATCACATCCTGGTCTTCGCGGACGGCCGGATCCGGGCGGCGGGTCCCGCCCGGAACATCCTGGCGCGCCTCGATCTACCCCTGGCCCGCGACAACGAGGCCAGCAGCTTCCTCGACGGCCAGGTGCTCGCTTACGACCCTGAGTATGAACTCCTGCACATTCAGGTCCCCGGTGCCCGCCTCTGGGTGCCGGGCGCCCCCCGACCCACCGGCGCCCGCGCCCGGGTGCGCATCCAGGCCCGCGATGTCAGCATCGCCATCGGTGTGCCCGGGGCCTCCAGCATCCTCAACGTCCTGCCCGCCCGCATCCTGGAAATGGGTGCCAGCGAGGGTCCCCGGCTGCTGGTCAAACTGGGCCTGGGGCCTCGGGAGGGAACCGACGCGGCAGCCTTCATCCTGGCCCGCATCACCCGCCAATCCCGCGACCGCCTGGACCTGACCCTCGGTCAGCAGGTCCATGCCCAGGTCAAGGCCGTGGCCTTGATGGAGTAGGGGAATGAGTAGGCAAATGGGTTCGTTTGGTAATTTGACCCAAAACGCGAGTCGGCCCTGGCCAGGTCGCGTGGCTCAATAGGCAGCAAATTTTCAAAAACTAATTTTTAGTCAATCACTTTGGTACCAAGCGCCTGCTCTTGCCCGCCAGCATCAGCACCACCCGCCGATTGGGGCACTACCAGTTGCGAAGGGCGTCGCCTCGGCGCGGGGTTAGGCCAACCCGGCCAGGGCCTCGGCGATGAAGCTCAACGGCAGGTCGGGATTGACCTCATGTTTGAGGTGAAAGGTCAGGTGACCCCGCCAGGTCGCGACTGGTCGCATGGCCGCCACGAAAGTTTCCGTCGTGACGCCCGCGACGCTTTTCGTTACCCGCCACCCCCCAATCCGGCTGAGGACTTTGAGGGGCATGACCAGTTCCAAGCCATAGGTGGTCGCCAGCCAAGCCCCGCCAATCCCATCGTTCATTGCGTCAGGCATCTGGACAGGCATCGGCTCAGGGTGCGCAAAAACAGTCATTGATGCGCAAAAATGATAACAATCGGCATTCAGTGCGCCAATTATTCTTGATCATGCTCCAAACGCATAACCTCCCATCGCCCTATCCCGGTAAGCCGGGACCCAAGAGGATCGGACTGCCGAGGATGTCGCCACGCTAACTACGCGGCCAGCGGTTGAATCCGGGTCAGTTCGGCGCCGTGCTCCCGCAGGATCTCCTCGGTGTCATACTCGGCTTGCAGCGCCATCCAAAATCCTGGCGTGGTGCCGAAGGCACGCGCCAAGCGCAGAGCCGTGTCGGCGGTAATACCGCGTTTGCCGGCGCAGATCTCGCTGATACGCATGGCCGGCACTCCGATTTGCTTGGCCAGCCGGTACTGACTGATACCCATGGGCACGAGGAACTCCTCCCGAAGTACCTCACCAGGGTGAATGTTCTTGATGCGGTCCATGTCTCCTCCTTAATGGTAGTCGCAGATCTCAACGCGCTCGGCCCGACCCTGGTTCCAGATGAAGCACAGGCGCCATTGGTCGTTGATACGTATGCTGTGTTGTCCTGCCCGGTCACCAGACAGGGCTTCAAGATGGTTAGCGGGTGGTATCAGCAGGTCTTCAAGGCGTTGTGCGGCGTTGAGCATCCTCAGCTTCCGACGAGCGATGGCCTGAATTTGGTTTGGTAACTTCCGGGTAAAGCGACCTTCCCAGACGCTGGTCGTCGGTTCGTCATGGAATGAAGTGATCATAATTAAATAGTAACGGCAAACGATAATATCGCAAAGCATGAAAATTATCGGGATTTACATTCCGCCGCGCACCCTGCATCAAGGGGGCTAGCCGAAAGGTTCCTCCTCACATTAGGTGTAGGGCGGCCCTTTGATCGCAAAAATTTTTTATTATCATCTAACCCCATGGCCCCCCTTGCCGCGTTTATAGGGATGTCCCAACACTCAAAGGAGAGCCATCGTGAAAAAGTCCCCGTTGATCATTCCCTTTCCCCTGCAAGGGTCTCTAAATTCCGCCTTCATCCTCATGCTGGTACTGGCGCTGACCATCGCCCAGCTCACGGCTTGTAACCCGGCACCGGACCCCAATGCGACCGGGGCCAACCCCCCGGCCACCCAAGCCGGGCAACCAACCACGGCGGAGCAACCAGCCGCCGGAAATCAAGCGACGACTGCGGGGGAAGCAATTCCGGTGGGGCAGTCAAGCACCAGGGTGCACCCAACCGCCGCCGGGCAAACAACCGCTGCAGGTCAACCGAATACCGCTGCGGTCAAGGTTGCCACCGACGAGGTCGCCGCCGCTGACACCAGGGCCAAGCAGCCGTCTGGCGTCCCCATCCCTATACATGATCGCGGCAGCCTGGCTGATCCCAGCCTCCTGGTGAAGCAGATCGCCAGCGGGGTGGTCGCGGCGACGGCAATCGCCCCCCGGGGGGAATTGAATCCCTCGGTCCTGCCGCCACCCCCGCTCCCCCTGCCACCTTTAGCCGCCGAAGACCGCGAGCGCTACGCGAAGCTCACCGAGAACGGCGTCCTGCTGACGTGGGAGCAGCCCGTCTCCACCTTCAGCATCGACGTGGACACCGGCAGCTATGCCAATGTCCGCCGTTTTCTCAACCAGGGCCAGTTGCCTCCCAAGGACGCGGTGCGCACCGAGGAGCTGATCAACTATTTTGATTACGCCTATCCCCAGCCCCAGGACCGGGGCCAGCCGCTGGCCCTGTCCACGGAACTCGCCCCCACGCCCTGGAACCCCCAGACCCATCTGTTGCTGGTCGGCCTGCAGGGCTATGCCCCGGCGCGGCGGCCGGCGGCCAACCTGGTCTTCCTCATCGACGTGTCCGGCTCCATGGACCAGCCGAACAAGCTGCCCCTGCTGATCTCCGCCTTCAAGCTGCTGGCCGGACAACTGGAGGCCCGTGACCGGGTCAGTCTGGTGACCTATGCCGGTAACGCTGGGGTGGTGCTGGAGCCCACCCCCGGGGATCAGCGGGTCAAGATCCTGGGCGCCCTGGAGCAACTGCGTGCGGGTGGCTCCACCCATGGGTCCGCCGGCATTCAGACCGCCTATCGCCTGGCCGAGCAGGCGCGCCTGCCGGAGGGCATCAACCGCGTCATCCTCGCCACCGACGGCGACTTCAACGTCGGCATGGTCAACCACGAGGCCCTGATTCAGCTCATCGAACAGGAACGGGCCAAGGGCATCAGCCTCACTACCCTGGGCTTCGGCGGCGGCAACTACAACGACCAGCTCATGGAGCAACTGGCTGACAAGGGCAATGGCAACTACGCCTACATCGACACCCTGCAGGAGGCGCGCAAGGTGCTGGTGGACGAAGTGGCCGCGACCCTGGAGACCATCGCCGGGGACGTCAAGGTGCAGATCGAGTTCAACCCGGCCCAGGTGACCGAGTACCGCCTGATCGGCTATGAAAACCGCCTGCTGGCGCGGGAGGATTTCAACAACGACCGGGTGGACGCCGGGGAGGTCGGCGCCGGCCATCGCGTCACCGCCCTCTACGAGGTCACCCTGGCCGGCCAGCCGCCGCGCATCGAGCCCCTGCGCTACGGCACCCCGCCGGCGGCAAGGGGGGAGGCTTCCGCTAAGCCCGAAGCCACCGATGCTGGGGACGGGGAGACCAGGACCAACGCCACGACCGCCAACGGCATCGCGTCCAGTAAAGCTAACGCCGTACCCACAGCCTCGGAACTGGCCTTCCTCAAGCTGCGCTACAAGCTGCCCGGGCAGGCGGAAAGCACCCTGGTCAGCCAGGCCATCGCTACCCCGTCTGGCCAGGAAAGCGCCAGCGAGCGCCTGCGCTTCGCCGCCGCCGTGGCCGCCTTCGGGCAATACCTGCGGGGTGGGACGAGCCTGAACGGCTTCACGCTGGTGGACATCCTCACCCTGGCCAGTCGCGCCAAGGGCGAGGATGCCTCCGGTTACCGGGCCGAATTCATCGGCCTGATCAAGCTGGCCCAGGCCCTCCAAGGCGCTTGATCGCTGGCCTCGCCCGGCGCAAGATGGGGCCCATCAGTCGAAGGGCCCCATCGCCAGGTTGTGATGACCCTTCTCTGCTTCGGATAGCCACCGTGCCCGAACCCTCCGACGAACAACTGATGCTGGGCTATCGGGATGGCGACGCCGAGGCCTTCGCCACCCTTTACCACCGCCATCGCGGCCCCCTCTACCGCTATCTGCTCCAGGGTTGCGCCAACCCCGCCACCGCCGAGGAACTGTTCCAGGACGTCTGGACGAATCTGATCAGGGTCCGGGAAACTTACCGGGTCGAGGCCCGTTTCAAGACCTGGCTCTATCGCCTGGCCCATAATCGATTGGTGGACCACTACCGTCGCGGCCGCATGCCCTGGGTGGGTGACGAGGATCTGGAGGCGGTGCCGGACCCGGCCCCCGGCCAGGACCAGCTCGTCAACGATGCCGATTGCGTCCAGCGTCTGCAGGTCGCCCTCGGCCGCTTGCCGGCCGCCCAGCGCGAGGCCTTTATCCTGCGCGAGGAGGCGGGCATGAGCCTGGAGGCGATCGGGGTCTGCGCCGGGGTTGGGCGGGAGACCATCAAGAGCCGGCTACGCTATGCCCTCAAGACCTTGCGCGCGGCCCTGGAGGATTGCCTGTGAATCCCTATCCCGATCAATCCGACCCCGAACTGGATGAACCTGGCTTGTCCGCCCTCTATCGCCAAGGGGCGACGCAAACGCCCCCGGCGGAGCTGGATAGGCGCATCCTCGACCAGGCGCAAGCGGCCCTCCGGCCCCGGCCAGGGAATGCAACCCGTGCCCGGGGCCAGGAATCGCGGCACTGGCGCTGGTCCCAATGTTGGAATTGGCTACCGCGTTGGCCTCTGAAGGGGAACGGGCTTGGGAACTGGCGCCGACTGGCCATCCCATTGTCGTCGGCGGCCGCCCTCTTGCTGACTTTGGGTTTGGGATTGCGGCTACTCGAGGAGCAGAGCGCGCTGCCGGGAATAACCGGCATGGCGCCATCGCCCCCGGCTGATGACCAGCCATCCCAGTCATCCCCGCCATCGAAGCCGGAGCGGGAAGTCGCGGCCAAGCAAGCCTCGGAGGCGGTAATGGGCCTCTCCGCCGCCGCCCGGTTGTCACGGGAACCCTCTCCTGCCCCTGCCAATCAGGCCCAGGGTGATGAAAGGCGTTCGGCCATGCCAATGGCTGACCGTGTCGGGGATCTTCACCCCAAGTCGCGGATTACCGACGAGATGCCTCAAGCCGACCCGGAACGCTGGATAGAAGCTATTCGCCAGAGTTGGTCAAGCGGACAACACTCGGAGGCCATCAGGCAATTGGCCACCTTCAGACAAGTCCACCCCCAGTATCCCTTGCCGGAAGACCTCGCGCCGCTACTGGAGGCGGAATGAAGGCGGTCCAGCCTTGATCCCGGCACCGCCTAAGGGTCATTCCGACATACCGCCTTGATGACGACTGATTTCAGGCCAGCAGGGAGGCCGGCCACTTTTTGCTGTTACTGATTGCCTTTCAAGCCCCGGGAGATTATTAATCTCCGAAACGAAAAGATCAGGCTGCTTTACCCGCCACTGTTGCAGGGCCGCCACGGGCCAAACATGACCGAGTGCCCGCTGTGGCAGGTGGTGATGATAGACGTTGACCTAGCGCTGGAGCGTTTCCGCCAGGTGTGCCCCCGAGCAACAGCGGCGGGTCGCCAGGACCGCGCTGATGCGGAGGTTGCCGCCCGCGATCAGGCCGTTG
Source organism: Chromatiaceae bacterium (assembly GCA_044228695.1). Classification (GTDB taxonomy): domain Bacteria; phylum Pseudomonadota; class Gammaproteobacteria; order Chromatiales; family Chromatiaceae; genus M0108. The sequence continues at coordinate 50,133 of JBGAUK010000011.1, forward strand.
GTCTGGGGATGGCGCGGTGGTATGAGGCGGTGCTCGCCGTGCTGTGCGTGGCGGATCCGATCACAGCCATGTTAGACCACACTCTTTTTTTACACGGATCTTCAAACTGCTCATAAACTAAACTTCGGTCCACCAAAGATGATCAACACTTAGAATACTTTCATGAAAACCGCAACCGTTGCCAATGCCAAATCCCATCTCTCCTCCCTACTCGCCGACGTAGAGGCGGGAGAGGTCGTCGTACTTACCCGCCGCGGCCGGCCAATCGCGCGACTGGTCCCAGAACCAGAGACTGCCTGCAATTGGGATGCGCTGGAGGCTTGGGTGGCGTCCGGCCCTGCGACACCGGGCATAACGGTAGCGGAGTTGCGTGAGCAGGACCGCCTGTGATCTATCTTGATACCTCGGTGCTGGGTGCGATCTTTTTCCGCGAGCCCAACGGGGCCTTGGTCTTCCGCCAGGTGAAGGCCGCGCGGGTGCGAGGATTGGTTATTTCGGCCTGGACCTTGACGGAAATGGCGAGTGTTGGGGCCATCAAAGAGCGCACGAGCGCGATTGATCACGCCACCCGTAGGCAGGCGCTATCGACGTTTCATCGCTTCGCCTCGTCTAATCTAATCCTCGTCGAGATCGAACCCGCCGATTTTAGGTCGGCGGCGGCACTGATCGAGGGGCCAGGCAGTTTGCGTGCCGGCGACGCGCTGCATCTGGCACTGGCGAAACGCCTGTCAGCGGACCTCGCGACCCTGGATCGCAGGCTTGCGGAGGCGGCCCCGGGCTGCGGTGTTCCACTGCTCCCCATCGGTTGATCAAGAGAGGAGTGAGACAACATATTCGAGATGCCCAGCGCCTGATCGGCAATGGCCAGCCCGCCTTCTGAAGTTCATCCGGGTTCAGCCTAACTCCGCGCGAACATCCAGCATCCCCTGATGGCGGATGAAGCGAATCACCTCATTCAGCCCCTCGCCCGTTTTCAGATTGGTAAAGACAAAGGGCCGGGAACCGCGCATCCGGCGGCTATCGGTGGCCATGACTTCGAGAGAGGCACCCACATAAGGCGCCAGGTCGATCTTGTTGATCACCAGCAGGTCCGAGGCGGTGATGCCCGGACCACCCTTGCGGGGGATCTTCTCGCCCTCCGCCACATCGATGACGTAGATCGTCAGGTCCGCCAGTTCCGGGCTGAAGGTCGCCGCGAGGTTATCGCCACCGCTCTCGATGAAGACCAGGTCCAGGTCAGGGAAACGCAGGCAGAGATCCTCCACGGCCGCCAGGTTCATGGAGGCATCCTCGCGGATGGCGGTATGGGGACAGCCCCCCGTCTCGACGCCGAGGATGCGCTCCGCAGGCAGGGCCCCGGCCTGGGTCAGGATGCGCGCGTCCTCTTGGGTGTAGATGTCGTTGGTGACCACCGCCAGGCTGAAGTCGTCCCGCAGGGCCTTGCAGAGGGCCTCCAGCAGGGCCGTCTTGCCAGAGCCCACCGGGCCACCGACGCCCAGACGCAGGGGTTGCTTGTCAGGATTCATGGTTTGCTCTCTCAGGATCGAAATAACCGGCAGTATTGCTGCGGATGACGGCTGCTGGCGATGGCCAGGGCAGGGGCCGAAGCCCCTATCTCGGCGTCCGTCAGGGTCAGGCCCCGCTGCACGGCGCCGACCAGGACGGGTCCCAGGTCCCTCAGCAGGCGCTGGCCCGCGGTCTGCCCCAGCGGGATCAGTTTGACCCCGGCCAGGATGAGATTTTCCAGCCAGCCCCAGGCCAATCCCAGGGCGGCCTGGGGCAAGGGGATGCCCCAGCCGACCGCCGCCAGGGCAAAACCGGCGCTCTGGCAGGAGGCCAGGCTGGACCGCCACTCCCGGGCCCGGGGCAGATCCAGGTCCACCAGCAGGGTGGCCAGGGCACGGCCACGGTGGCGCTCCTCGTCACGCAACTCGCTGGTTTCCCGACTCGCCAGGAGCCACTGGCACCGCTGGTCCAGGGCCTGGACATCGCCCGCCTCGACCGCGTGGTAGAGCCGAGCGAGCAGGGGAATTTCCACGGCGGCGAGATTGGTGGCCGCCAGGTCACTCAGCCAATCGCCCAGGCTGGCCTCATCCCGGATCCAGCCCACCGCGACCGCCCACTCGATTCCCTGGGAGAAGCTGAAGGCGCCGATGGGCAGACTGCCGCTGCACAATTGCAGGAGACGGATCAGGGCTAGATCGGCCGGGTCCGGCCAGGACTCACTCACGGGTCAGGGGGATGGGGAGTGGGTATGAGGGTGGCCAGGGTCATGGGTATGGGCGTCATCAACCGCGCCGGCATGGGCCTGGCCGTGGGCCTGGCCGTGAATATGACCAGCGCCACTGGCATAGGCCCCGGGCTCGGGCTCGAAGGGGCCAAGTTCGACCCGCACCGCCAGTCCCAGGCCCCGCAACATGGCATCCAGCACCGGGTCGTGGGGGTAACTCAGCCGGTCGGCCCGCATGCAGACCGGCACGTGACGGTTGCCCAGGTGATAGCAGGCCCGCGCCAACAGCAGGGGGTCCGGGCAGTCCGCCACCGACAGGGTCTCGGGGGCCGCCCACACCTGGACCACCCTGCCCTCCTCGTCGCCCAGGAGATCCCCATCCTTGAGACCGAGGCCACCACGCTCCAGGAAAAGCCCCGCCTCCCGGCCGTCGTCCAAAACCACCCGCAGCCGGCTCTTGGTACGGCTGTTATAGGGGAGGGTGAGGGTGGCGTTCGCCGGGTGGGCGTGGTCGAGCTTTTGGGTGAGTCGGATCATGTAGAGGGGGTCGGGTGATGGCAGCTTCGGAACCTGGATGGTGGGATCAGCGCGAGGGGCGAGCGGCATCAACAAGGTCCGCGATTGCGATGGCCTCCTCCCCGCCCAATCCGCGCAGTCCATGCGCGACCCCCTCCCGATTGGACGCCGGCTGGTTTTGGCTGGTTTTCCACTTGCCGACGAGGCGGGTGATGACGATCTCGATCCCGACCACGGCCCCCAGCAGCTTGTCGATGTACTCATGGGGCGCGTCGTTCACCTGCCAGGGAGCGGCAAAGGCTGCCTCGTTATGGGCGGTTAGCGCCTCGAGCTGGGTGCGCACCCAGGTGGAATCCTCAACCACACGCAGGATGCCGTAGGCGTGGGCGACGGCGTAGTTCCAGGTCGGCACCACCTTACCCGTCTCGGCCTTGGTGGGATACCAGGAGGGTGTGACGTAGGCTTCTGGCCCCTGGAAGATGGCCAGAACCTCGCTGCCGGGAACGACCTCACGCCATATCGGATTGGCGCGGGCCACATGACCGCGCAGCGTTCCGAACGGGGCGGGCGCGTCCGACAGGTGGAGGGGGACGTGGTTCGCGTCGAGCCCGCCTGGCGTTGGCGTGACCAGTGTGCAGAGCGGTCGGGCCTGGATCAACTGGTGCAGGATATCGACCCTGGGCTCGGCGAAGTGGTGGGGAATGTACATGGATAGTTCGGCTCGATTCAGCCTGGCTCAGAACAGGAAATAACGCTGGGTCAGGGGGAGTTCGGTAGCCGGCTCGCAGACCAGCAGTTCACCATCGGCCCGCACCTGGTAGGT